>CAYOCW010000001.1:0-70162 GCA_964402615.1 uncultured Cyanobium sp.
AAGGCCGCATCCTCGGTGAAATCCCAGCTCATGTAAGGGGTGGCCTGAAGGAGATCGGGTTGTCCTTCTGACCTTTAACGCCTCCCCCCCGGATTTCGTCAACCTCTAAGTGGCACTTTGTTCCCGACTGCCGCCAGACTCGCCTGACTCGCCGCACGACCGTGCCCTCCGCCACAGCACCAGATCCCGTTCCAAGCCGCAATGTGCTCGGGGAACCGCTGCTCAGCTGCGGTTGTGAACCGATGACCGGCTGGTTTCGGGACGGCTCCTGTCGCACCGATGCCGGGGACCACGGCAGACACACGGTCTGCTGCGTGGTGAACGACGCCTTCCTCACCTACAGCCGCGCCCAGGGCAACGACCTGGTGACGCCGGCACCAGCCTTCGGATTTCCCGGCCTCAAACCCGGCGACCACTGGTGCGTCTGCGCCGCTCGCTGGCTGGAGGCCTACCAGGACGGCATGGCACCGCCGGTGCGCCTGGAGGCCTGCGAAGCCTCCACCCTTGAGATCATTCCGCTGGACCTGCTACGGGCCCATGCAGCCTGAGCCTTACCAAGGCACCGGCTGGCCATCCCAGGCCAGAAACCGACCGCTGTCCTGCGGGCCCTGGGCCTCCAGCACATCCAGCAGCTGCTGGGCGGCGCGCTGGGGCGAAAACAGGCGCTGCGGCTCCACCCCGGCCTGAAACGGCTGCGACAGCGCCGTGGCCGTCGTGCCGGGATGCAACAGGGTCACGCAGGCCAGCGGCAGACGCCGGGCCCATTCGATGGCCAGCGTCTTCAGCAGCTGGTTCTGGGCAGCCTTGGCGGCCCGATAGGCGTACCAGCCGCCAAGCCGGTTGTCGCCGATACTGCCCACCCGGGCCGAAAGGCTGGCGAAATGGCTCGGCTGCTGGCGGGGCAACAGCGCTTCCAGTTCACGGGCCAGCAGCAACGGTCCGTAGGCATTGACCGCAAAGCTGCGCTCCAGGGCCTGGCGCGACACCTGGCTGAGGCGCTTTTCCGGCATCAGGCCATCACCATGCAGCCAGCCCGAACACACCAGCACCAACCGCAGCACTCCCAGCCGCTGCCGCGCCTCGATGCCAAAGGCCGCCACGCTGTCCTCCCGCTCCAGATCCAACCGCAGATCACCGCGGTGGCGGCCTGCCGTCAGCAGGCGCAGCCCCGGGGCGCGACGGGCCAATTCCGCCGTCAAGGCTGAGCCGATCCCGCCCGGTCCGATGATCAGAGCCTCCCCCTGCCACTCCGTCCAAGGACCTGCGCTGGCCATCCCCATCTCGCTTGCCGGCATGGCGCATGATGGCGGAGCCGTGGTGGGGCGATGGGGCTACGCATCAGCTTGCTGGGACAAGGCGCCTGGGGCAGCACCCTGGAGCAGCTCTGGAGCCTCGGGGGCCATTCCCTGCGCAGCTGGTCGCGACGACGGGGCGGCGACCCCGGGGATCTGTTGCACGACTGCGATCTGGTGGTGTCCGCCCTGGCGATGGAAGGGCTGCGACCCGTCGCCTCGCAGCTGGGCCCCCACTGGCCTCCAGGGCTGCCGCTGCTGAGCTGCAGCAAGGGGATCGACATCGAGGCGCTCTGCACGGCCAGCAGCCTGTGGCAACGCCACATCGGGCCGAATCCGATCGCGGTGTTGAGCGGCCCGAATCTGGCGGATGAGCTGCGGCGGGGCCTGCCGGCGGCCAGCGTCATCGCCAGCACGGACAGCGAACTGGCCACGCGCCTGCAGCAGGCCTTGCGCACCGCCAACCTGCGCCTCTACCGCAATCACGACCCGATTGGCACGGAAGCGGCCGCGGCTCTCAAAAATGTGATGGCCCTGGCGGCGGGGGTGAGCGATGGCCTCGGTCTGGGGGCCAACGCCCGGGCCTCCCTGCTCTGCCGTGGTCTCGCCGAAATCGGCGTCGTGCTGCGGGCCCTCGGCGGCATGCCCGCCACGCTGTACGGGCTGGCTGGCCTGGGGGACCTGTTGGCCACGGCCACCAGCCCCTTGAGCCGCAACTACCGCTGCGGACTGCTGCTGGCGGAGGGCTGCAGCGAAGCCGAGGCCCTCCGCCGAATCGGCGCCACCGTGGAGGGAACTCGGACCGCCCGAGCCACCCTGCAGCTGGCCCTCCAGCAGGGCTGGTCTGTGCCGATCTGCACCCAGGTCGTCCAGCTTCTTGATGGTCTCAGCGATGCCCCCACGGCCGTGCGAGCCCTGATGGAACGCGATCCCCGCGCCGAGGTCGAGGGATGAAACCCGCAGCCCCCGACGCTGTTCAACGCCTGCCGGCCGTCCTGATCGAGGCGTTCACCGGCGTGCCGCATCAGGGAAACGGAGCCGCGGTGGTCCTGCTGAGCACCCCCGCGACAGCCGCCTGGATGCAGGCCGTCGCCGGCAGCCTGCGGCAGTCCGAGACGGCGTTCCTGCTGCGCTGGGAGGGGCAGTGGCTGCTGCGCTGGTTCACGCCGAGCTGCGAGGTGCCGCTATGCGGACATGCCACGTTGGCGGCTGTGCTGGCCCTGGGCCATTGGCAGCTGCTGGCCGCGGGGGAGTTGATCCGCTTCCACAGCCACAGCGGCCCACTTCCCTGCCAGTGCCTGCTGGCTCCGGCCAGCGGCCGTGCCGGCAGGGCCAGGATCGAGCTGCCGGGAGGAGATTTGATCGCGGCGCCGCCTCCACCCCTGCTGGAGCGCGTGCTGGCGGCGGCGTTGGGATGCGCTCCCCTGGCGTTCTGGCGATCTGCACTCGGTTATGCGGTCGCCCTGGTGCCTGAGCATGCCCCCCTAGCGGAAGGGCTCGGCATCGCCGCTGGTCTCGACGACGATCTCGGGCGGGGCCTGGTGCTGATGCAAGCGGCCGGCCTGAAGGGTGAGGGCGGCCCCATCGGCCGGTCCAGCGACGAGCCTCCGGGGCTTGAGGATCTGGAGGCTCAGGCGGACTACCGCCTCCGCTTTTTTGCCCCTTGCCTGGGGATTGCGGAGGATCCGGTCACCGGTTCTGCCCATGCCTTGGTAGCCCGATGGTGGCAGGAGCGCCTCGGCCGCCAACGGGTGGTGGGATGGCAATGCTCTGACCGTCCCGGTGGGCTTGTCAGCGATGGGGGACCATCAGGCATGATCCGCCTGACCGGGCAGGGAGTGCTGTTGTGGGATGGTCATCTCATCGGGCGTCCCTGCGCCTGCGCTTCAGCTGGCGGCTGGCCAATCAACGGCTTGGCTCCCTGACCGCCAATCTGCGGCGCCACCCCCTGGTGATCAGCATGCCGCTGGCGGTGGCCGCCATCGGCATCGGCATCGCCGCCCAGGCCCTGTTGCGCCCCGGTTCCTCCAGCAGCAATTCCGACCTGCTCGACGCCTTGATCGCCCAACCGCGGCTCGACCCGCCTGCCGCGGCCAGCACCAGCAAGCGCCCCCCCGACCCGCCGTCCAACCCCGCCAGCGCGACAGCGACCCTGATGGCGCAACGCGGCCCGGGCGGGGGCCTGCCGGATCCAGCCCCTGGCTCAGCCCTCAATCTGGAAATTCGCGTGGCCCTGCTCAAGGCGTCGCCCCATCCTGAGCTCTCGGCATCGGCTCCCTGGCAGCTGAAGGACCGCCAGGGGCAGGTCTTGCAGCGAGGCCTCGCCGGCGAGCGCATCGAGGTCGGCGCTCCGCTGAACAGCTTGGCGGAGGTCTGGCTGGAAACCGAGCCCTCCGGCACGCTGAGCGTCGATGGCCAGGCCTACGAAGGTCGACTGCGGGTGCTGCGCGGCTCGAATGGCCTGCAGCTGATCAACCACCTGCCGCTGGAGAGTTACATCAGCTCCGTGGTCGGAGCCGAAATGCCCAGCTCCTGGAACATCGAGGCCCTGCGGGCCCAAGCTGTGGCGGCGCGCTCCTATGCCTTGGCCCACATGGCTCGGCCCGCGGACCCCCACTGGCACCTGGGGGACACGACCCGCTGGCAGGCCTACAGCGGTTTGTCAAGCGTCAGCGACCGCAGCCGTCAGGCCACGGCCAGCACGGCCGGCGTGATCCTCAGTTATCAGGGCGGCATCGTTGAAAGCCTCTACGCCGCCACCCAAGGCATCGTGGATGAAGCCCATGCCCACTTGGGGGCCAGCATGAGCCAGACCGGTGCCCAGGATTTGGCGCAACAGGGGCTGAGATTTGCCGACATTCTTGGCCGCTACTACCGCGGTGCAACACTCGCCAGGCTTCAAGCTGGTGCGCACTGAACGCTACTGGCAACAGGCCCGGGAGGTGGCCGTCCGAGCCCTGGAGCAAGGGGCCCTGGTTCCCCTGGAAACCCAGCAGTTGCAGCTACCGGGTTTGGAACCCTTCCAGCTGCGACAGCTGCTGGCGGCCACACCCCGCCATCTGGGCGCGGCAGGTCCAAAGCCCAATCCCTTCTTGCCTTGGGATCGCCCCCTGCAAGTGGATCATCTGGACAGCGGTCATGTGCTTCTGCTCAACAAATATCCGGTGCAGGGAGAGCACATGCTGGTGATTACGGATCACTGGCAGCCCCAGAATGGCTGGCTGAGCACGGCGGATTGGCAGGCGGTCACGACGGTGTCTGCCGATACTGCTGGGCTGTGGTTTTTTAACAGCAATGCCACGGCGGGCGCCAGCCAACCGCATCGCCACCTGCAGTTGTTGCCGCGTCGGCAAGGGCAGTGCAGTTGTCCGCTCGCGCCCGGGCTCCAGGCCCAGCTGCTCGGCCACGCACCGAGCTGGGACTGGAGCTATCGGCTCTGCAGCCGGGGCGCAGAGAGCGGCAGGGAACTGAGAGATCTCTATTTTGAGATGGCTAAATCCCTGGGTCTTGGCGATCCAGAGCATGATCCGCAGCCGCGCTATCCATACAATCTTATATTCGACGATGACTGGTTTTTGATGGTACGCCGTCGGCGCGAGCATGGGGCTGGTTTCAGTGTCAATGGCCTGGGATTTGCAGGCTATCTTCTCTGCACGGCCAACTCCGATCTGGAGTGGCTGCGTCAGCACGGCCCGTGGAGACTGCTGCAGTGGGTAGCGGAACCGGGCTGACCAAGTCAGGTGTTTTCACGGTTGCAGAACCGGCGGCCGCTGATGCCCCCTGGTAGTGGAGATGTGCTGCGGACCGTCCTTGGCGAGGCCGCGGCTGCCCTCCATCCATCAACTCTTCCATTCAACCTTCCAATGACCGCTACACCGTCCTGTCTGGCCCGGCGTCGGACCGCCGCGATCCGTGAACGGAACCGCCGGGTCGTCGAACACCGCCATCTGGTGGCCCCAGTTGCCAGTCATTACGCTCGTTTCAGCCTGGAGCCGGTCGACGACCTCACCCAGGCGGGGCTGCTGGGCTTAATCCGAGCCGCGGAGCTCTACAACAGTACCCAGGGCACCCCGTTCGAGGCGTTTGCGAAACCCCATATTCGCGGGGCCATCCTTCACCACCTCCGGGATCTCGCCCCGATGGTGCGGTTGCCACGCCGCCAGGCGGAACTTCAGGATCGGCTCAGCCAACTGCAAAAACGGCTGGAAGCCACCCCCTCGGCCCACTGCGGCTCCGGAGGTGGTTCCCAACAGCCGATCTGGGAGGCCCTGGGCGTGGATGAACCGACTTGGCGCAACCTGCTGCAGCTGCGTCAATTCCGCAGCCCGATGACGTGCGAGGCGGCCTGGCTAGAGCAGTTTCCCGCCGCGACGGCCGACCTCGGCGAAGCGGAGTCGCAATCCACGCTGGAGGCGCTGCTGACGCTGCTGGAGCCCCGCCAACGGCAAGTGGTGTGCCAGGTGGTGCTCGAAGGCGCCAGCTACCGCCAACTCGGCCGGCAACTGCAGCTGAGTCCCATGACCGTGCAACGGCTGCTTCACCGTGGCCTGGCGCGATTGCGGCAGGAGATTAAGGCCGGCTGCCTCACTCAGCCACGCCAGCGCCATCCAGGGGTTTGTCGCGCTGCATCTGCCGCTCCAGCGTGCTGATCGCGGCGTTCAACGCCGCCAGCTGGCGCTCCGCGCCATCCCTCCAGAAGGTGAGCATCCGCAGTTTGCGCTCCTGGTGATGACGCAGGCGTTCAGTGGCGTCAGCACCGTTGCAGCAGCTGAAGGGGGGAAGCATGGGACACTAGGCCAATACCCCCTGTTTCTAGCGACCGTGCCAGTCCCTCGGTGACCCGTGATGGCCAACCCCAGCAGGGTTGGCCATCCAAGCGGGGAATGCGCTACAAGAGCTGCCTCAGCCACGGCTGATCGCCCCACCACCACCACCCCACCAACCCGACGTCCGCCACAGATCTGGTTTGAACGAAGCGCGTCCCGCTGGTCCCATCCGGCCCTTTCTGATTGGCGTCTCAGTTCTGGCCATCTGCCAGACGCCACCGGCTGTAGCGGGTTTCGTGGCTCTCATGGCCGGGCAGCTGGCTCGGCCCCTGAACGGCAGCTTCAACAATGTGCCGGTCCTGCATTCGAACCAGCCCGAGGAGGTAGAGGGCCCGGGCATTTTGATCAATACCGCTCCTGGCTCCGCCTATTCGGATGAAACGGGTCAAACAATTGGGAACGCTGAGTATACCTTCCAAGGCGACTTTGGCCTTCATATTCATCACAAGTATTTTCCTCCTTACCGCAATAGGATTGCCGCCAATCAACGCCGCTCTGAGCTCAATCTGGCGGCAGTGCTGATCAACCCTGGGATGGTGCCGGTTCACATCCGCTTTCGCTCCGGCGCTGTTCGCAACAGCTTCGAAGCGCCCTACTTGGCCAACAACCTGATGGGCGTCAAACCCTTGGGTGTCCGCCCCTGGAACACGGGTCCAGGAGACGCCACCGCGGTACAGATGTTGCGCGGCAGGCTCGACTCGCGATTGACAGATGAAATCACCATCCCTCCACGCAGTCGGATCGTTCTCTTCAACACCCCCTTACCGGCGCTCGGCATCGCCAATGCACTGCTCAAAGGATCGAGTGATGGGCCGTTTCAGATTGCTGTCGTTGCCGTCCGGGAACCGGAGAGTGATGCCGATGTCATCGCCGTTCTGGATTCAGGTCGTTTGGCACCGGGGCGCATCTATCTCAAGCGCACGGCGGACATCAAGTCGCGGCGGGTGTTTTCACGGGTTGGTGGTGTCGCGCTCGGAGATGCCTACAACGCTTCCATCCAGCATGATCTCGATCGGCAGGGTCCCTTGCATGTGCCCCTGACCAGCACCCATCGAACTCACTTTGGAACGCGCGACGTCCAGGTCAATCCCTTGGCGTCGCGCATGGTCGATTCCTCTCTGGATAATGTTGGCACCTATGGCGTGCGCTTCGATGTTGACCTGAACCTGAACGGTAGCGGCCCCTACGAACTGGTGCTCAGTCATCCTGCACCCAATGGCGGCCGTGATTTCACGGCGTTTCGGGGCTCGATCCAGATCCAGACCCCGGATGGACTGCAAGAGGTGCATGTGGGCTTGCGCTCCAGCCAAAGCCTGGCGCTGACGTCACTGATGTTGAGGCCAGGGGTCAACAATCCCGTCCGGGTCAGTTTGGTTTATCCCGCGGATGCCACCCCCGGTCATCTGCTGAGCGTCGTCAGTGCCAGTCAGCTCGCCAGGGTTCAGGAACGGGAACGGCAGCTGGAGCTGGCGCGGGCCGCCGCCGCCAATCAACCACCACGCAGTGCTCCACCCCCTCCCGTTGGTGGAACTCTTGCCGAAATTACGCCACCACCACCCGTGTTGCGGCCACCGGCGGCCTGGGCGCCGGCACGATCCACCCCGCCCCACCACGGAGCAGCACCTCCATCCAGCTGGGAAGGAGCGCCGCCCGAACTGCCCGCCATCAATCAAAAGCTTCCGCTGCCAGAGTCCGACATGGGCCCACTGGCCGGTCAAGCGGCGGGGCTGGACGAGCGATACCGCCAAGCGGTCGAAGCCCAAGAGAAGCTCCTGAGAAAGTTCCACCTGCCATGATCGCCGCGCTGCTGTCCCGTCGCTTTGCGCTGAGGTGACCATCCGCACACCTTGGAGCCATGATTGAATCGCCAGAGGAGCGTCGGCGCATTCAGCTCTATCTCAAGGCCAGCTTGCTTGAGCAGGTCGATGGCCTCAACAAGGAATGGGGCAGCCGCAATCGCGGCGAGGTGTTCGAGCGGCTGCTGGCAGCACGATACGGCCCCGGCAGATCCGTCCCCAGCTGAACAGCCCTCGCGTCGGCGTGGTGGCATCGACTTGCCAGGATTCGTGCAGCGAAACACCCAGCAACTACGGCGTAGCTTCCGGAGCGACGCCGCGACGGAACCAGGCATCGCCAGCGTGCCCACCATCCCGATGGATCTGCTGCGCCAGGCCCAAGCCGAAGCTCGCCAGCACTGGTTGGGTCTCTACGGCCATGCCCCCAATGACGCTGTGCTGGAGGCGGCCATGCTCTGGCTGGCCCGTGATGTCTGGCCCCAATGCGACCAATGTGAAGGGCGCAGCTTCACCTGGTCAGCCGCCTGTCGCGCCATGGCTGAGCTGGTGCGCGACTGGGAGGACGGACCGCCCGATTTTGAGCGTGTCATCGTCATGGCCGGGGTCCTGGAAGATCCCTTCAGCATCGCGACTTTACCGGTGCGGATTCCGACGTTGATCCGCTCGTTCACGCAACGCTTCCGCCACCGCCGCCGCAGCACCTCCTTCGCGATGCTGGAGCAAACGATGACGCTGCAAGGGGCGCTGAAAACGCTCCAAGTCCATTCCAATCCCGATCAAGGGATCACCCTGGGGCAGATCCGTGAGGCCTATCGGGAGATGGCGCTGCAGCACCATCCGGACTCTGGCGGCTCCGTCGAGGCGATGCGGCGGATCCATGAAGCCTATCAATTGCTTAAAGAGCTCTATCGCCAACGACAAGCCGCCGACTGAGCCGCCGCCCCGCCTCTCCAGGTTCATCCAAAACCCGCAGTAAGACTTGTCGCAAGACCTGAATGAGACAAGCAAGTCAATTGGAGCGGCGACCGTTGGAGCGGGCTTGCGCCTGAACCGAGACAGGCCAGATTCAATGACGCAGAGCTCTTGAATGAGACTTATTTCTAGACTAAATTCAAGTCTCACTGAAGATGACTGAGCCGCAGCGCTGTGCTGGCCTGCCCCTGCGCAGCGGGGGTGACCACCGCAGAGCCCTCCGAGGCTCCCGCAGGCTGTGGCGTATCGGAGAACCGGATCAGGCTCGCCCTGCGACCACCGGGACACCGCGCAACAGGTAGCGCTTATGGCTCAACTGAGTCTCATAGTGGGCCCCGTAACAAGTCGCTAATGAGTCACAAGAGACTTCAAATTTTCCGCATTTCTGGTTGGCGCGGACTTAAGGCCCACAGCCCGCCAGCAGCCCCCTCGGCGAACCCAACGCCACATTGTTCGGGACAGGGCCGTGTCCATCGCAGCGGAACATGGACGCTGCCGTGTCCAATGGCCTCCAACACCCCCGCAGAAACCCAGTGTTTGAGCAGTTTCTGGAGCATCCCAGCCAACTGCGTATCTGTGTCTTACACAGATACGCAGCCACAGCGGGGCGGCAGAGGGGGGCAGATGGGCAGACTGCCGGGCCCTGGCGCCAAGGAGAAAACAGCAATCTCATAAAAGACTCATGATAAGACTAATTCTGAGTCTTTTTTAAGACTCAGAAACCGTTCATGGGTCCCGATCGGCGCCTGCGCCCTGGGCGACTGGGTGGGCGACGACAGTCCGCTCGGCTGAATCCGCTCTCGCCGACGCGGGGCAGGCGCTTGAGGGCTCGGAGCCAGGGCGGCCTCGGCAACGCCAGACGGCCAAACGGCGGCCCCTCGATCATCTCGCCTCTCTCAGATGAGTTGATTTATGAGTCTTATTTCGTGTCTCATCAAAGACATCTGTGGAGATTGGCGCTGCTTCGGGAGCCGCAGCCCGCGGGCTCCGCCTTCCGCCCCCAGCGGGCCTCGCTGGACGTCGCGAGACCTGCATCGGGCTCGCGCCTTGCGAAACCGGAGCCGCGCCATCGCCGCTGACACGGCGCAGCGCCTTGGGGCCAACCCCGGCAGGCAGCTGGTCAGGTCGCTGCGGCACTTGTCGATTCAGGCGTTGACCCGACGCACAAAGCACACCTGCAGCGGTGACCGACGACCGACGGATGAGAGGAGCGGCGCCGATCAGCTGCACAGACGCTGCTACCACTCAACCCGTCAGAACGCCCATTCAGCCAAGCCAATACCAGCCAGGCCAGGGAGGCTGACCACCAGCGCACGGGCTGGCTCAGCGGCCCATCCCAACGCCGCCGTTCAGGTGGTCGTTTGCATGCCCTGGATCAGGAAGTCGAAGTAGGGGCCAGCCAAGCCTGCCTGCTCGCCATTGAGCAGGGAAATCGACGCTTCCTTCAGGGTTCGCATCGACTCCACCATGCCGGGCATGGGGACTCCGAGGCTGTTGTACATCTCGCGCGCCCCGACCAACCCGATCTGCTGGATCATTTCGGTGCTGCCGGCTAACACGCCGTAAGTGACCAGGCGTAGATACCAACTGAAATCGCGCAGGCATTGGGCCCGCTGCTTCTGCCCAAAGGCATTGCCGCCCGGTGCCACGTACTCGGGCTTGAGGGCAAACAGCTGGCGCGCCGCCTCGGAGACGATCTTCTTCTCGTTGTCGGTGAGCACCTTGACCACGGCGAGGCGCTCAGCACCACCGCTCAGAAACGCGACGATCGAGCGCAACTCCCCGCTGGAGGGATAGCGCAGCTCATCGTCGGCCTGGAGGATCAGATCGCGGACGACGCTCATTGCAGCGACCAGAGACGTCGGGCATCCTATCCAGTGCCGAGGGGCAAGCCGCGCTGCCTCGGCAAGGTGTAACGCCCCTTTGCAGAGGCCGGGCCGCCGGCGCGGATGGCGGACGCAGGCCGCGCGCTGGGACCTGCCGCAACCATCGCACCGATGCCCTCGGGATCGCTGCTCGATAGGGTCGGGAGCAGCGGCGCCGATGAGGATGGGCCAGGCGGAGAGCAGCGGCGGCACCACCCTGGAGCTGGGTATCGACGATCTCACCCGGGAGGGAGATGGTGTCGCCCGCCATCAAGGCCAAGTGATCTTTGTGCCCACAGCGCTGCCCGGCGATCGCGTGCGCCTGCGTCTGATCGGCAAGCGACGCCGCCAGCTGCTCGGCCGTTTGGAGGCCATCACCACCGCCTCGCCGGACCGCCGCCGCCCCCCCTGCATCCTGGCGAATCACTGCGGTGGTTGCAGCCTGCAGGCCTATCGCGACGCGGCCCAACAGGCCTGGAAGCAGTCCCACGTCGCGCAATGCTTGCAGCGCCTGGGCGGTCTGATGCCCCCCTTGCGGCCTCTTCTCGCAGCGGCGGACCCCCTCGGCTATTACCGCCGCGGCAGCCATCGGATCGTCAACATGAACCACTGTCCGGTGCTGGATCCCCGCCTGGATGCCCTGATCGCGCCCATGAAGGCCGATCTGGAGGCTGCGGGCTGGCCCGTGGATCGCCATGGCCTCGGCCTGCGCCACCTGGCCTTGCGCATCGGCCAGCGCAGCGGTGAGCTGCTGATCACCCTGATCGCCTCCGACCTCGACCTGCCCGGGCTGGCGCCCCTGGCCCAGCAATGGATGGCCCGCTGGCCCGACCTGGTGGGGGTGTGCTTGAACCGGCAACCACAGCCCGGCAACGTGCTGTTCGGTGCCGAGACCCGGGTGATCGCTGGACGCGGCTGGCTGCTGGAACGCTTCGCCGACCTTGAGCTGCGGATTGCTGCCGACACCTTCTTCCAAGTGCACACCGCCCAGGCCGAGCGGGTCGTGCCACTCCTGCGCGAGGCGCTGGGGCCGGCATCCGGGCTGCTGTTGGACGTCTACTGCGGCATCGGCACCTTCTCGCTGCCCTTGGCCGCCAACGGCTGGAGCGTGCTCGGGCTGGAGCTGCAGGCCAGCGCCATCGCCTTGGCGGATCGAAATGCGGCAGACAACGGCCTCCAGCAGCGGGCCCGCTTCCGGGTCGGTGCCGCCGCTGCCGCCCTGTCTGAGCTGTTGAGCGCTGAACCCGCCGTGACGGCCCTGCTGGTCGATCCACCCCGCAAGGGTCTGGAGCCCGCGGTGCTGGCGGCGGTGCGGAGCCAGCCGCCGCGGCGCATGGCCTATCTGAGCTGCGATCCCGCCACCTTGGCCCGGGACCTCGGCCAGCTCTGCGGACCGGAGGGCCCGTACCAAATCGACTGGATCCAACCGATCGACTTCTTCCCCAACACCAGCCACGTCGAGTGTCTGGCGGCGCTGACGCGCCGCTGACCCCGCCCGGTTGCGCTACGAGCGCAGCTGGGCCTTGAACTGGCGTTCCAAGGCCTGGCGCACAGCGTTGTGGGCAGCCTCGACCTCCGCATCGGTGAGGGTGCGCTGGCTGTCGCGGTAGCGCAGGCGAAAGGCCTGGCTGCAGCACCCGGCCGGCACCTGCTCGCCGCTGTAGCGATCCACCAGTTCGGCCTGTTCCAGCAATGGCTTGCCGGCCTTGCGGATGGCGCTGAGCAAGGCGGCGGAGCTGGTGCTGGCGGGAACCA
This sequence comes from uncultured Cyanobium sp., assembly GCA_964402615.1. Classification (GTDB taxonomy): domain Bacteria; phylum Cyanobacteriota; class Cyanobacteriia; order PCC-6307; family Cyanobiaceae; genus Cyanobium. The sequence goes on from CAYOCW010000001.1 coordinate 12,507, forward strand.
ACACCGCCAGATCGCGCTCCGAGGCCGGCACCGTGGGAAACGGAGCAAAGCTGGCCTGCCAGCGGTTGCGGCGGCTGGCCGCGCTGAGGATCGGCTCCAGGGACAGTTGAAACAGATAGGTGGCATCGGGCAGCTCCAGCGCTGTCGCGCGGGCTGGATGCAACTGGCCGAACCAGCCGACGGGACGTCCCTCCACCGCCAGCAGCGCCCGGCGTCCTGGATGGAGCAGGGCGGCGCCGGCCTCGGTCTCCTGGCGCGGGACCTCTCGATCCTCGATCGGAATCCGCAGGGGCTCAAGGGCCGCCTGCAGGATGCCTCGGGCCAGCCAATAGTCCGGGGGAGCGGGCTTGCCGCTGCTGCTCCACAGCTCAGAGCGACGTTCGCCACAGATCAGCCCCGCTAGCAGCAGCCGCTCCAGCGGCTCAGGTCCGCTGCCAGCCCCAAAGACCCGCCCGATCTCAAAGGCCCAGAAGCCACTCCGCGACGCTTGCAGGTTGCGACACGCGGCCTGGAGCAGCTCGCTGTGCAGCTCATCGCGCAGATGGCCGTAATCGGCCAACAGCGGATTGGCCAGGGGAAGACGGCCCGGCGCCTCCGACACCAGCGAAAAACAGCAGACCTCCTGGAGGCCGGCGGCGCAGAGGGAGCGGCGCAGCCGGCGCTCCAGCTGTTGGCTGGGCTCGAGTCCGCCCGGACCGAGCGGATCCGGCAGGTGGGCCGCAAAGCGGTCGTAGCCCACCAATCGCGCCACCTCCTCGATCAGGTCCACCTCTCGGCAGAGATCCTGCTGCCTGGAGGGCGGCACGCTGACCCACCAACCCTCGTCGCTGTCGCGGAGTTGGCAACCCAGCGCCGTGAGCGTGCCGGTGATGATCGCGTCCTCCATATCCCGGGGTTCGCCGTCCACCAGCACCGGCCCCAGCAGCTGGTGCAGGCTGTCGCGGCGCAACGGCACCGGTTCGGCCGGCGGCTGGAGCCGCTGATGCAGCCAGCGGCCCTGAACCTGCCCCCCGGCCAGCTCGATCAGCAGCTGGACGGCGCGATCGCTGGCGGCCAGGGTGGCCTGGGGGGGCAGGCCCTTTTCAAAGCGGCTGCTCGCTTCGGTTCGCAGGCCGAGGCTCCGAGCCGACCGCCGCACGGCCTGGGGCGCGAACACCGCAGCCTCCAGCCAAATCGCCGTGGTCGTCTCGCCGACCGCTTCCGCCTGGCCTCCCATCACCCCGGCCAGGGCGATCGGCCGGTCGGCATAGGTCACCAGCAGGGCGTTTTCGTCCAGCGTTCTCGCCTGCCCATCGAGACTGGTGAAGCGCTCCCCCGGCCGGCCCTGGCGCAGCCCCAGCGACCGGGGGTCGGGGCTGGAGCCGCCGCCCAGCTTCGCCAGGCCCTGCTGGTCGAAGGCATGCAGGGGCTGGCCAGTCTCGAGCATCACCAGGTTGGTGATGTCGACAATGACATTGATCGGGCGCAGGCCACAGCGCTCCAACCGCCGTTGCAGCCAGGCCGGTGAGGGCCCGACCCGCAGACCTTCGATCGCGGTGACGCTGAACAGCCCGCCGGATTCGATCGTCGCCAGGTCTGTCGCGGCCAGCTCCAGCGCCCTGGCGTCGCCGGCGACGGGCGCCGGCGACACCAGGGCGCGACCGCCGCTGAGGGCGGCCACCTCGCGGGCGATGCCCAGCATCGAAAGCCCATCGGGGCGATTGGCGGTGATCGCCAGCTCCAGCACCTGGTCGTCGAGACCGAAGCTGGGGCCGATCGGGCTGCCAACCGCGGGCAGCGCGGGCAGCAGCTCCTCCAGCACGGCGATGCCGGCCGAGGTTTCGGCCAGGCCGAGCTCCTGCAGCGAGCAGATCATGCCGGTGCTGGCGACACCGCGCAGCTGGGCGGCTTTGATGGTGAGGCCCACCGCCGGCAGGGTGCTGCCCACCAGGGCGACGGGCACGTGGATCCCGGCACGCACATTGGCGGCGCCGCAGACGATCTGCAGCGGGGCCTCGGCCCCGACATCAACCTGGCAGACCCTGAGTTTGTCGGCATGGGGATGGGGCTGCCGCTCCAACACCCGACCCACCACCACTCCGGCGACCCGGGCGGCCTGGTCGTCGAGCGCCTCCACCTCGAACCCCGCCAGGGAGAGCCGTTCGGCCAGCACCTCGGCTTCAAGATCGGCGGCGGGTGCCTCAACGAGCTCCCGAAGCCATTGGAGCGAGACGCGCATCAGACGTCAGGACGGCAGCGCTGGATCCTAGGGATCGGCCCGAACGCAGCCCAGAACTGATCCGGTCGGGCCACAGGGTAAGGTTTGCAATTGTCATCTCGCATCGCACAAGCGGCGCAACGCTCTTCCATGGCCAAAAACAAGGGCGTCCGGCTCGTGATCACCCTCGAGTGCACCGAATGCCGGTCCAACCCCGCCAAGCGGTCTCCTGGCGTGTCTCGCTACACCACCCAGAAGAACCGTCGCAACACCACCGAGCGGCTGGAGCTCAAGAAGTTCTGTCCCCACTGCAATTCAGCCACGGTTCACAAGGAGATCAAGTGAGGCGACGCTCGCGCGACCTCACCGCTGACCTGCCTGACGACCATGCGAACGCCTGCGTCACGGTCCATCCCCGTCCGACCGGCGCGGCCGTCGCTCCGCCCCCAGCCCTCTGATCCAGCCGCCCCATGTCCAGTTCGTTTTTCAAGAAGCGTCTGTCGCCCATCAAGCCCGGCGACCCGATCGATTACAAGGACATCGATCTGCTCAAGAAGTTCATCACCGAGCGCGGCAAGATCCTGCCCCGACGCCTCACCGGGCTCACCGCCAAACAGCAGCGGGATCTGACCACCGCCGTCAAGCGCGCCAGAATCGTGGCGCTGCTGCCATTCGTGAACCCTGAAGGCTGAGTTGCACCCCGCGGCTCCCCGCGCGCTCCAACCCTCCGACCTGGTGGGGCTGATCGAGGCCGGCCAGCCCCAACTGGCCGTGATTCAGGCCATCAAAGGCAGCCGCGCCGATCTGCTCGTGGGCAGTCAGGCCAAGCCGTTGCAACGCCCCCTGCGACAGCTCGACAGCATCGCCTGCGGACCCGACCCCCAGTCCCCCGCTCGGGGCATTCTGCAGCCACCCTGGTGTTTGGACCGGGCCCAGCTGGAAGCCTGGACGCCGCCCCGGCGCGATGTTGGCGCCGCCTGGATCCTGTTGGCGGACCAGCCGGACCCCCTGAGCCTTGCCGATTTCTGCGATTTGCTGGGCGGGGCGGACGAGCCGTCAGCCCGCTGCGCCTGCTGGTTCTGGTTGCAGGGACCCCAGACCCTGTTCCGCTGGCGCCAGGGGCGGGTGGAGGCGCGCAGCTTGGCGGATCTGCGCTTGCTGCGGCGGGATCGCTACCGCCAGCTGCTGCAGGACCGTCAGCAGCAGCACTGGCAGGAGGCGCTGCGGCGCCGCCAGCCGCTGGATGCCCGTCAGCTGTCTGCCGCTCAGCAGCAGGAGTTGGCCCTGTTGCGGCAATGGGCCTGCGGCGAGACAGCCTCGCCGCTGCCCCTCACCCTGCGCCGCGCTCTGCAGGGGTGCCATTGCGAGGCCGAGTCGGGAGCGATCCGCCACCTGCTGGTAGACCTGGGCCAGTGGTCGGCCCATCAGCTGCCAGCCCTCGAGAATTCTCTGTGGCGGGATGGCTTCTCGGCCGAACTCGAGGCCGAAGCCCAGCGGCTTGCCAGCCTGGCCGAGCAGGAATGGCCCGGCGATGCCCGGCGCCAGGACCTCTGCCACCTGCGCAGCGTCACCATCGACGATGAGGACACCCGCGACATCGACGACGGACTGGCCCTGGAGCGGGTTGAAGGCCGGGAGCGGCTCTGGATTCATGTGGCCGACCCCGGTCGCCTGATCGCTCCGGACACGCCCCTCGATCGGGAAGCCCGGCGCCGCGCCAGCAGCCTCTATCTGGCTCAAGGCAGCCTGCCGATGCTGCCCACCCTGCTGGGCGAGCAGGTGTTCAGCCTGAGGCAGGGCCAACGCTGTGCTGCCTGGAGCCTCTGGGTGGAGCTGGACGACGAGGGGGCGGTCGCCAACCACGGCCTGACCCGCAGCTGGGTGCGTCCCGTCTACCGGCTGTCCTATGCCGATGCCGATGAGCTGCTCGAGCTGGCGCCGCCGCAGGAGGATCTGCCCACCGTTCAGGCGCTGCTGACGCGCCGCCGCGCTTGGCGTCTGGCCCGTGGCGCCCTGCAACTCGATCAGCCCGAAGGGCGCATCCGCGCCCGCGGCGATCGCGCCGAACTGACGATCACGGAGCCCTCGCCATCGCGCCTGCTCGTCGCTGAAGCCATGATCTTGGCCGGGGCGGTGATCGCCGGCTTGGGCGAGCAGCTGCAGCTGGCCCTGCCCTACCGCAGCCAACCGCCGGCCGAGTTGCCCAGCGACGCGGAACTGGCCCTGCTGCCACCGGGGCCGGTGCGCCATGCGGCCGTGCGACGCTGCCTCAGCCGAGGCCATCTCGGCAGTTCCCCGGCAGCGCACTTCAGCCTCGGGCTGCCGGCCTACGTGCAGGCCACCTCACCGATCCGCCGCTACGGCGACCTGGTGGTGCAACGCCAGCTGGCGGCTCTTCAGGACGGCAGCGCACCCCTGCCGGCGGAGGCGCTCGACACGCTGCTGGCGGAATTGGAGCCCTCCTTGCGGGAGGGAGTGGCGATCAGCCGGGATGATCAGCGCCACTGGCAGCAGGTCTGGTTCGCCCAGGAGCAGCGACCGGAATGGCGCGGCTGCTTCCTGCGCTGGCTGCGGCCCCAGGATCAGCTGGGCCTGGTGCATCTGGAGGAGTTGGCCATGGATCTGCCGGCCCAATGCCCGCCGCGCAGCCAACCGGGCGAGGCGCTGCTGCTGCGGATCCTGCAGGTGGATCCGCTGCGCGATCTGCTCCGGTTGCAGGCGGTCGCCTGAAGCGGGAGCCAACCGCCTCCACTGCGGCGCCAGCTGGATTCAGTCCGCCAAGCGCGAGACCCGCAGCCACGGGCCCCAGGGATTGGCGCAACCGATCAACCGCACCGTTCCTTCCCCCCCCGACCGCTGGGCCAGCCAGCGGTTGAGCGCCGGCTCCAGGGTGATCAGCGGCCAGGGCTCGCCGCCCAGTCCCCGGGGACCGTCGAGGCGATAGCTGCCGTCCTCCAGGCAGCGCAACGCCCCCTCCCACAGCCTTTCGCCGGGTTCCGCCGGTGCGAGGTGGGGATCCAGCGCCAGGGCGTTGAGCTCAGCGTGGCGATCCAGGGCCGCCGGGTCGTTCAGCAGCCGCAGCTGCCGCTGTTGCCACTGCGGGTGATGCCAGGGCGTGTCCCAAAGGGGGAAGGGTGCGGCTGGGGCATGGGGATCGCGGATCAGGGCCTCTTGCAGCCGCTGGGGCGGCAATTCCGACGGCTCCAGATTGCTCTGCAGGCAGAGGGCCGCCGCTTGGCCCGCCGCCTGGCCGATGTTGAGCACGAGCGGTTGCAGCCGCGTGGCGCCGTTGGCGATGTGGCTGACGCTCAGGCATTTGTCAGCGACCAGCAGGTTGCTGACGCTGGCGTTCACCAGGGCGCCGTAGGGCACCACGAATGGCGTGCCAGTCCAGCGCCCCCCCCAGCGGCAGCTTTTGGCGGCCAGCGGCCAATCGGGGCCGGGGTAATGGTGGTCGTTGGCATAATTTCCCACCGCCACGGCACTGCAGAACCCCGCCGCGTCGATCGGCAGGGGCCCCCGGCAGGCACCCTCCGCCAGCGGCAGCAGATCCTGCTCCACAACCCGAGCCAACCCCACCGAGCGCCGGCCTTCCCGCCAGTAGGGCATCAGGGCCAGAGCCTCCCGTCCCTCCAGGGACCCGGCTGCGGCCTCGGCGCTGTCGGGGAACAGGGCGGCCGGTTGCAACCAGCCGTCGCTGGCCTCCTGCAGCGCTGCAGCGAAGGCGAGGCTGTGGGCGCGCATGGCCGCGTTCAAGGCCCGCCGGTCGGCGGCATCCGCGCTGAAGGAGCGCTCCAGCCCCTGGTGCCAGTCATTGCCGTGCAGGGGCCAGTTGAGCATCACCAGGTCGCCGGGCAGTCGGCCGTAGCTGAGGGTGCGCGCCAAGCCAAACCGTTGCGTCGCCTGCGTGAAGGGGGCCGGCAGGGGCTGGCTGGAGCGCCCGGTCGCCGCTGCTGTCGCGCTCAGCCGTCCCATCACCACCCAGGTGGGGGATTGCACGGGCTGTTGCCGGAAGAACGGCTCGCGAGCCATGGCGGCAGCGGGCGGAGCGCTGGGCTCGCCCGTCTGCTCCTGCGCTTCCCAGCCCAGGTCGTAGGCGGCCTCCGCCAAGGGCAACAGATCGCCGCGGTCGCTGCCATCGATCACCAGCGTCGCCCGCAGCTGGTGGTGTTCACCGTTGTGCTCCACCTCCACGGCCGCGATGCGTTGGCCGTCGCGCCGCACCTGCAGCAGCCGGCAACAGGGCCACCAGCGCAGGCGGGATTCCTGCGCCAACCAGCGCCGCAGGATCCGCTCGGCGCTGGCGGGGCGATAGCCGAAACAGCTGACCCAGTTGTGATCCAACCCCTGCGGTTCCTCGCTGGCAAGGGCACGCAGCAACGCTCCCCAGAGGCCGGTTTGCCAAGGCGTGAGCTCATTGCCGTCGGGGGCGCAGACGCCGGCGGCGCTGACCATGCCGCCCAGCCAGGCGCCCGGCGTCAACAGCAGGGTGGTGGCACCGGCGCGGGCGGCCTGGAGGGCCGCCGCAATGCCGCCGCTGCCGCCACCCCAGACCAGCACGCCCGGATCGGTCTGCAGAGCAGGAGTCATGGCCGCAGGCGTCTGCCTCCAGGATCGCTCCTGAACCCGCCGAGCCGCCATGGCAGGGGCTCCATGGCGTTGGCCTCGATCGGACCCCGTGGTGGTGCTGGGTAGGATCCGGCAACCACAGGTTCAGATGGCGGCGCCACCCGCATCACCCCAGCGCCGATGACCTATACCCTCACAACTCCGCTCTACTACGTCAACGACCGCGCCCACCTGGGCAGCACCTACACCACCCTGGCTTGCGACGCGATCGCCCGCTACCACCGCCTTGGTGGTGATTCGGTTGTGTTCATCACCGGCTGCGACGAACATGGACTCAAGATCCAACGCACGGCGGCAGCAGCCGGCCGCACGCCTCAGCATCATTGTGACGAGATCAGCCAGGGCTACCGCGATCTCTGGCAAAGCTGGGGCATCAGTCACGATCGCTTCATCCGCACCACCGATCCGCGGCATCGCTGCATCGTGGAGCAGTTCTTTGCCCGGGTGGAACGCAATGGGGATATTCGGGAAGGTCGTCAGCAGGGTTGGTACTGTGTGGCCTGTGAAGAGTTTAAGGATGATCCCCACGAAAGCATTGATCCGCAATGCCCGATTCATCGGCGTCCGTTGGAGTGGCGTGATGAGATGAATCTTTTCTTCCGGCTGTCACGCTACCAGGAGCCCATCGCCCGCCTGGTTGAAGATCCCCATTTCATCCGGCCAAACTCAAGACAACGTGAGGTGCAAAACTTCGTCGCATCAGGTCTCAAGGATTTTTCGATCTCCCGCCTCGATCTACCCTGGGGAATCCCCGTGCCTGGCCATGAAGGCCATACATTTTACGTCTGGTTTGATGCCCTTCTAGGCTACATCACCGCCCTGCTGGAACCCGACGACCCAGTCGATCTCGAGGTTGCCGTGCAGCGGGGCTGGCCGGCGTCCTTGCACGTGATTGGCAAGGATATTCTGCGTTTTCATGCCGTATTCTGGCCCGCCATGCTGATGTCCGCGGGCTTGGAACCACCGCGCCAGGTCTTCGGGCACGGCTTTTTGACGCGTGAAGGCCAGAAGATGGGCAAATCGTTGGGCAATGTGCTCGATCCTGAAGTCTTGCTCAACCGCTGCGGAGCCGACAGTCTGCGTTGGTACCTGCTGCGCGATATTCATTTTGGTGATGATGGCGACTTCCAGCAGCAGCGATTTTGCGATCTGGTCAATAATGATTTGGCCAACACCATCGGTAACCTCTTGAATCGAACCAGCGCCATGGCTCGTCGCTGGTTCGACGGAGCGGTTCCGCCCGCGGCGCTGGATCACCACCCCCTCGCTCACGCCTGCGCTGCCGCCGACCGGGCGTTCACGCTCGCGATGGACCAGCTCGATTTCCGCAAGGCCTCCGAATCCTTGCTGCAGTTGGCGGCAACCGCCAATGGCCACCTCAACGACCGGGCGCCGTGGAAGCGTTTCAAGCTGGAAGGCCCCTCCGCAGAGGTGGCTGACGATTTGTACTCCGTGCTCGACACCTGCCGCTGGCTGGCCGTGTTGCTCACCCCTCTGCTGCCGGATCTGGCGGGCCGCATGCTGGAGCAACTGGGCCAACCGGCCCTGGACAGCGGCGCTGGCGCCGAGTCCCAAGCTTGGCTTGAGCAACGCCACTGGGGGCGGCTGCTCGCGGGCGCCGCGCTGCCGGAACCCAGTCCGGTGATGCAGAGGCTGGAACTGGATTCGCCGCTATGAACCAAGCGCTCCGGGGCGTTGGGATCGTCTTGGCCGGGGCGTTGCTCCTGGCAGGCTGTCAACGGCGAACCCCAAGTGATCGGGAGGCGAGCGCTCCACCCTTCGTGTTCCGCGCCCTCGATCTGCGCCAGCAGGATGCCCAAGGGCGGCGACTGTGGGAGATCAGCAGCTCGCAAGCTCGCTACGACCTGCGCCGCAAGCTGGCCCATGCCACCGATTTGCGCGGCACGATTTACCTGCAGGGCCAACCGCGCTACCGCGTGCTGGCGAGCAACGGGGTGGTGATCAACGATGGCGAAGTGGTGCAGTTGGAAGGCACCATCCGCCTGGAGCAGATCGACGATCCGCCAGCCCTGATCACCGCGGCGCGGGTCCGTTGGCTGCCAGCGCGGCAGGTGATGGAACTGGATCGCTCCCCCCGCGCCTTCAACGACCACTTCAGCATCCGCGGTCGCACCGCTCGGTTCGACTTTGACCAGGAACGGCTCGTGTTGCGCGGTCAGCCCACCCTGCGCGGCTGGTCCCAACCGTTCAACCCGCTGCGCCGCTTGCCCCAGGGCCCCCCCGAACTGACGGTGCATGTCCGCGAGGTGGTCTGGTATCCCCGCAGCGGACGCCTGCTGGCCGATGGCCCCATCGCGGCGCGGCGAGAGGCGCCAGCGACCAGGAGGACGGTGCAGCCGCTTGCCCCACAGCGCCCCAGCGCTCCACTGCTGCCGGAGGGTGATGGAACCCTGCGGCTCAGCGCCGGACGCCTGGAGGGGAACACCACCGCCCAGACCTTCCAACTGCTGGCGCCGTTGCGGTTGCTGGAGCCGCGCCAGAACACCACCCTGCTGGCTCCCGGTCTCAGCGTTGACCTGCGGCAACAGCTGGCCACCACCTTGGAGGGACCGCAGGGTTGTCGCATTGTGCGGGCGCAGGACACGCTCCAGGCCCAGCGCTGCCAGTGGAACTGGGGTCGGCAAACCGCTTGGGCCGAGGGGGATGTGGTTCTGAACCGCCGCGACCACGACCAGAGCAGCCAGGCCGGTCGGCTGGAGGCGCGACTCGGACCAGCCGGCGCCTTGGTGCTGACGGCACCAGGCTCCAGGGTGATCAGCCGGTTCCGGGTTCCCCTGCCCGCGGAGCCGCCTCGGCCGGCTCCGTCCGCCCGTCAAGAACCGGAGCCCATTCGTCTGTGAGCCGTCGGGCCCATCCCTCAACCCAGGCCAGGTCGCTGCGACGAAAACAGCGCGCCGACCATCCCCCCAGCAGCAGCAGCCCCGAGCCGCCCAAGGGCTGCACCAGCACCGAAGGCAGACCGGGGAGCAGGTCGTCGAACTCAGCCCGTCCCGGATAGAGCGAGAGATCCACAAGGGAGATGGCCCGCTGCCGCTCCAGGCATTGGGCACAGATCGGCCCGGGTTGAAACGGGCTGGGCGCCAGCAGGCCGCGACGCAGCAGGGTCACGCCGCGCCACTGCAGCAGCACCACCGCAGCGGGGGTGGCGGTCAGCAGCATCGCGCTGCCCCAGCCCAGCTCCCGCCGCAGGGGTTCCGGCAGGTCCTCCGCCAACGCCAAGCCCTCCGCTCCCGCCAGCGGCGCCCTCGCCGCGGCGACCGGTTCGATGCGACTCCAGAGGGCACCCGCCAGCATCAACAGCACCGCCAGGAGTCCCGCCAGCACGCCGGAGCGTTGAAAGGCAGGAATCAGCAGGGTCCCGGCCGGGGCGGTGATCTGGTTCAGCACCGTCAGGACCAGGGCCAGGGCGCCGCTGAACAGGGCGAGACGGGCGGGTGGGGAGAGGGTCATGCGGCCGCAGCAGTGACGATCACTGGCAGCCAGGCTGACGGATCGGTGCGAGGTTGCTGCAATGGAGTCCGTTGGATCGTGGTGATGACCCCCAGTGAGGCGTTTGCCGCCGTGGCCCTGGTCGCCGTGGGATGCGACGACAACTTGAGCCGGGAAGAAGCGCGCGCCCTGCGCCATCAACTGGAGGGACGCCACCCCTACCGAGAGCTCTCAGACGAGGCCATGGGACAACTGTTCGATGGCCTGCTGGCGCGGTTGCGCGAGCAAGGCTGGCGGCCGTTGCTGAGCGCCGCGGTCGCCGTGCTGTCGCCGGCGCAACAGGAAACCGCGCTGGCCGTGGCTGCGCACCTGGTTCTGAGCGATCGCCAGCTTGGCGAGGAGGAACAGCAGCTGCTGGAGGAGCTGGTGAGCTTGATCTCGCTGCCCCAGGAGCGCAGCCGGACGATCATCGATGCGATCCGGGTGCTGAACCGAGACAGCCTGGCCAGCTGAGGGCAGACTGGGGGGAATCGTCCCGAGGGTCGTGATCGCCGTCGTCCCATCATCGCGACCCACGCCTGCTCGCCCTGGCGGCATCGCCTCCGCAGGGCTGAGGCAGCTGCTGGGCCTCTGCCTCGCTGCGCTGCTCTCGCTGTCGACCCTGGCCTCGCCAGCCCTGGCCCTTTCCGCCAGGGACCTGCCGCCGAGCGCCCCCGGCGCTTTGGTGATCGATCAAGCGGAGGTGCTAAGTCGCGCCAGCCGCGCCGAGCTGGAGCACCGACTGGAACAGCTGCGGCAGCAGCGGGTCGATGCGCGGCTGATCACCGTGAACCGCCTCGACTACGGCGTGAGTCTCGAGGCGTTGGGCACCGAACTGATCAGCCGTTGGCAGGATCAGGCCGAAGCCGATGGCACCTCCCCCCTACCGCTGCTGCTGCTGCTGATCGACAACCAGACCAAGGCCACCGCGGTGGTGGCCAGCACGGCGCTGGAGCGCCAGCTGCCAGCTGAACTGCTGGAGAGCACCGCCCGCTCCACGATGGCGCAGCCGCTGCGGCAGGGAGAGCGCTACCGCCAGGCCAGCCTGGATGCCATCAACCGCCTGGAGCACGTGCTCCAAGGAGCTGAAGATCCCGGTCCACCGGCCGAGCCGGAGGAAGCCCCTGCGGTCAGCAACATCCCCAGCCGTGAGGCAACGCGCAACGGCAATGGCTTCACCTGGGTCGTGGTGCTGTTGGCGGTGGGTACGATTGTACCGATGCTGACCTGGTGGGTGTTTTCTCGCTAACCGCCACAGCGCACAATCACCATGGGCATCAGCAACTGGATCTCAGCCTTTGGCCGGTCGCGATCTCTTGATCTATCCAATGACCTGGAGCGCGGATACGAATCTGCACTGCTCATCCAGAGCCTTGAGATGGAGTATTACAACGACCGACCCGTGCGGCCTGAGTTGGAGTTGCGGATCCCGAAAGCGATGCAGGCCCAGGTGTTGCGACGCTTTCGGACGGCTCTACAGATCTGTCGGGAATCGCAGCAAAATCTGGAGAGCTACCGTCATGAACTAGCCGGTCAGGAGATACGCCAACTCCAACTGATCGAATCCGTAACCCGTCGCTACGATCAGCAGAGCCAACCGCTGCCACGAATCAGCCGCTCACCGGATGTTCTGCCGCGCAGTTTGCTGACGGTGGTGGATCAGGTGCGACAGCAGCTCGATCCGGAAGCCGAGCAGAATGTTGTGCAGGGCTTTCGACGACGTCGCGACTCCACCCTGGTTTCGCTCCGCATTCTGCTCCTGCTGATCCTGGTGCCAGTCATGGTGCAGCAGATCAGCCGCAATTACATCGTGGCGCCACTTATAGATCGGCTTGCCCCTCAGATCAGCATTTTAAATTATCCCAAACCCAAACTGGAAAGGCGTGCCATTGAAGAGTTGCGCTCCTATCGAGCTCAACTGGAATTTGAATCCCTCGTTAACAACAAACATCTCCTGCCAGAACCGGAGCTGGAACGTCAACTGATGCTCAAAGCGCAAGAGTTGAAGCAGGAATCAGAGCGCGGTAGCAATGAGGCCATTAAGAACGTCGCTGCGGATATTTTTGCCTTGCTTGGCTTTTCCTTTGTCTGCCTGATCGGGCAGCGCGATCTCCAGGTTCTGCGGGGCTTTCTCGATGAGCTCATCTATGGTCTCAGTGACAGCGCCAAGGCATTTGCCATTATCTTGTTTACCGATATCTTTGTTGGCTTCCATAGCCCCGAAGGCTGGACTGTGCTGCTTGATGGAGTAACACATCATCTTGGCTTGCCGGCCGACGAGAACTTCATCATGCTGTTCATCGCCACCTTCCCTGTTGTCCTGGCGACAATTCTTAAGTACTGGATTTTCCGTTATCTGAATCGTGTCTCACCATCCTCGGTGGCGACCTTGCGCAACATGAATGGCGGAGGCTGATGTGACCGCGGCTGCTCCGCTCACCCTGATCTGTGGTCCCAGTGGCAGCGGCAAGAGTCGCTGGGCTGAACATCTTGCCTCCCAATCCACTGCCGACGAAGTCATCTATGTCGCCACCGGGCCTGCTGACCTCGAGGATTGGGGATGGCAGGAGCGGTTGAGGCGGCATCGCGACCGCCGTCCCTCCACCTGGCTGAGCTGGGAGGTGCAAGGGGAACTCAGTTCAGCCTTGCGTCAACTTCAACCGCAGCAACTGGCTCTGGTGGATTCCCTGGGAACCTGGGTAGCCGCACACCTGGATCGCGATACCCCAGGCTGGTTGGGCTTGCATCAGGAGTTGCTGGAGGTGCTGCACGATTGTCCGGCTGAACTGGTGCTCGTCTGCGAGGAAGTCTCCTGGGGTGTGGTCCCCGCAACGGCTCTCGGTTGTCGCTTCCGCGACCGATTGAGCGAACTCAACCGCAGCATCTCCCTGATCTGCTCGGCCCATTGGTTGGTGGTCCAGGGTCGGGCTCTCGATCTGATGCGGCTGGGCATACCGGTTCCCGAACCAGGCTGAGACCCCACCACGATGCCTCGCATTGTCCTCTTTCAGCCCCAGATTCCGCCGAACACCGGCAACGTGGCGCGCACCTGCGTGGCGACAGGCAGCCAGCTGCATCTGATCGAACCGCTGGGCTTCAGCCTCGAACAGCGCCAACTGAAGCGAGCAGGGCTTGATTACTGGCCAGCCCTTGAGCTCAGCCTCCACGCCAATGACCAGGCCTTTCTGCGCGAACGCCGCATTCGCGGCGGGCGACTGCTGGGGTTCAGCAGCCACGCGGATAGCCCCTACGATGCGTTTCAGTTTGCCAGTGATGACTGGCTGCTGTTCGGCCGCGAGACGGATGGACTGCCCCGGGAGATGCTGTCCAGCTGCGATCGACTGTTGCGAATCCCGATCCGATCCTGGCAGCCTGAACAAATCCATGGTGTCCGCAGCCTCAATCTCTCCGTTGCGGTGGCCGTGGTGCTGTTCGAGGCACTGCGGCAGCTGCGGTTGGCAGGGGATTAGCCAAGCCTGACAGCAGGGCTTGGGCTGACCAGGGGACGCCTGTCCAGTTGGCACCAGAGGGGCTTGCCAACCGCGGACCGTGACGCTACTGTTCGCCGGCCTGGGGATGTTGGCTTCTCCTTGGGATGTTGTCCGTCAGGAATGATCTTGCATGAAGCCTCGCCAAATTTTGATCACGGTTGTTCTGAGTGCTCCCCTGGGAGTTCCACTGCTCGCTGCCATCGCTACGGATAATTTTCAGTCCAACATTGCCGACGAACTATTGGTTGCAGCATTGCCGAGTGAACGGGTCTGGGTGAAGGTGCGCCAGCCTGTCAGCGTTGAGGAACTCTCCCTGCAACTCAACATGGATGAGACCCGCCTGGCGCGTCTCAACGATGTCGACGAAGACCACCAATTCCGTCGTGGCGAATGGCTTATCTTGCCCTCTCAGGGAACGCCTCGGCTAAGGCTTGCGGCTTCTCTGGATAGCAACGAGTTGCGTCGCACCCCCCCCCTAGAGGCTCCACCGCCAATCGCCACTGGCGTTGGCACTGGGGTGGTCAAGCTTGGCGACACCCTGCTGCACATCGCCGAGCGATATGGGATCACCATCACCGAGTTGCTGCGTCTTAACCCGGGTCTGGAATCGGCGCGTCTGGTGGTGGGCAGCCAGGTGCGTCTCGCCCAGTCCGCTCCCTCACGCAACCGACTCCTGCTCGGACTTGTGCCCTCCAGTAGCGGCGGCATCAGCTGGCCAGAAACACCGGAGTACGAATCGCCCACGAACACAACGCCGCACCAGCAGCCCTTCCGTGGCAGCTTTCAGCAAACCTACATCTGGCCAGCCCAAGGTGTGTTCTCGTCAGGTTACGGCTGGCGCTGGGGCCGCATGCACAAAGGCATCGATGTTGCCAACAACGTTGGTACCCCGATTGTTGCCGTACAGCGCGGACGCGTTAGCTTTGCCGGCTGGCACGACGGTGGCTATGGCTACCTAGTGGAGCTCATCCACGAGGATGGAACGATGACACGCTACGCCCATAACAGCCGGCTGCTGGTCCAGCAGGGCCAGGAGGTGGAGCAGGGTCAGGTCATCAGTCAGATGGGTAGCACAGGTCGCAGCACCGGTCCCCACCTCCATTTCGAACTGCATCCACCAGGCCAAGGAGCTGTGAATCCTTTGGGGTTCCTCCCTGCCAGGGCCTGAGCCCGGCCAAGCGGAGGTCGACCGGCGATCGACTACAGTGGCAGATGTCATGGCTCGGTAGCTCAGCTGGTTAGAGCGTGGGATTCATAACCCCAAGGTCGGGAGTTCAAGTCTCCCCCGAGCCATCAACCCTTCTCCCCGTTGTGAGTACTGGGTTCCGAAACCCGATCGTTCCATCCAGGGCTTGACGCCCGCTGCTGGGTGCGTCGACGTCAGGCTGGATGTTCGCTGGATGGGGTTGGGATTCCGCGGCACTCCTGGCTTGCAGCCGAGAACCACCCCATCAACCGTGCCCGCGGCTCAGTCCGACGCCACCAGCAGGATTCTCAGGCGACGTGCCAGCCCCTCCAGCGAATCGGCCTGGCTGGGGCGTCCACAGCGCTCTCCGGTCATGCCATCCATCCAAACCGGATGGCTGCCTTGCCAGAGCAGGGGACGGTCATCAGCCCAACACCAGGCAAGGGTGAAATGCAGATCCGCCCCGCTGGGAAAGATTTCAAGGTCGAGATCTTCCATGGGTAGGCGCCCGCCATCCGGACCACGGGCCTCCAGCCGCAGACGGCAATCCAGGGCATCGGCGTCTTGGCCGTCATCGCCATGATCGCTGCTCAGCCGGTGGACACCGTGGCGCAGGGGCTTGCGACAGAGATCAGCCGCCGCAGCCACCAGTTGGCACAGGTCGGTGTTGGCGGCCAGCACGGATCGAAGATCGGGAGTCATGGCCAGGATTCAAGCGCATGCAGCTGAAATCGCAGCGAACCGGCACGAAAGCCAGGATTGGCCTCGCCGTCGTCGCCAAAGCGTGAATGCAAGATTTGAAAACGCGTGATTCGCGCTGGATCGAAGCGCAACGGCACACCCAGTGGCAAGCGATCCACCGGGCGGGCGCGGATCGAGGCTCGCAGCTGGTCAAAGCGCAGCGGCAACCGTTGGCGGTGGCCAGCCTCGGTGGCAAAGGCCATCACCCAGCGCAACCCTCCAGGGATCAGCTCCGTCAGCCCAGCCACACCATCGCCACAGGCCACAGCCCACTTGTAGGTGCGGCCGTCGCCACTGAAATCGATCAGCACCCCCTTGGAGCCGGAGAGATCGAGCGGAGGGGAGTAGAGCGGTGAACGGCAACTGACAAAGCCACCACCTGCGGCGATCACCTCCCCATCCAGCAGCAATCCCTGGGCACTGACGGAACAGTGACCCGAGCTGCGACCTCCCATGACGGTGTCGTTCAGAGCCTGCCAAGAGCGGAACGACTCACCAGCTTCCAGGACAACAGCCATGGCGCTGGTTCAGCCCAGACCGGAGGCTGCCGCTGCGTCAGCCAGGATGATCACCTCACTGCCGGGCTGCACCAGCCGAGCCGGCGTGCGCTCTGGGGGTTCTTGGTCATCCATCAGCCGTTGCAGGGCCTGCGCTTTCTCCTGGCCACTGACCAGGAAGATCACCTGACGGGCGGCGCTGAGCACAGCTGCCGTGAAGGTGATGCGCGGCAAGCCCTTGCCCTCGCCAACACAGACCCAACGATCCGCAACCTGCAGCGCATTGGTTCCCGGGAAAAGGGAGGCTGTATGACCGTCGTCACCCAATCCGAGCAGAACGACATCGAAACAGGGCGGACTGCCCGAACAGATGGTCGTCAGCAACGAAGCATAGGCCTCAGCAGCTTGCGAGGGATCGTCCCCACCGACCGGAACAGGATGGAAGCGGGCTTGACGAGCGGGCGGCTGGGCCAGCAGGGTTTCGGCCAGCATGCGCGCATTGCTGGCCGGATCATCCTGCGGGACCCAACGCTCATCGCCCAGCATCACATCGACCCGATCCCAGGGGAGATGCTCGGCTCCGAGCCGGATGTAAGCAGGCCGAGGCGTGCTGCCACCGGCCAGGGCGATTTGAGCGCGATCCCGTTCCGAGAGGGCCTGGTCGATGCTGAAGGCAATCCGTTCAGCCACCTGCCGAGCCAAGTCGTCGGCGGAGCTGGCGACGATCAGGCGATAGTGGGTCATTTCAGCCACTCGGTATGGAAGCTGCCAGGTCGGTCGGTGCGTTCATAGGTGTGGGATCCGAAGCAATCGCGCATCGCCTGCACCAGGTTCTGAGGCAGGCGACCGCTGAAGAAGCTGTTGATGTAATCCAGCGTACTGCTCAAACAAGGAACGGGAATGCCGGCCAGGGCCGCGCCTGCCACCACCTGGCGTAGACCGGGCAGCCGAGCGGCGATCTGCTGCAGGAACCAGGGATCAAGCATCAGGTTGTTGAGCCCCGCGTTAGCCACATAGGCATTCTGAATCCGTTGCAGCAACCTGGCCCGGATGATGCAACCTCCTTTCCAGATCTGACCGATCGCCGCCAGGTCTAGGTTGTAGTGATGCAGAGCTGAGGCTTCACGCAGCAGCTCCATTCCCTGGGCATAGCTGGCGATGGCAGCGAGGATGCAAGCATCGCGCAATGGCGCCATCTGATCTGCTGGCGAACCCAGGTCGAAGCCAATGCCGGTCGATGCCCGCAGCTGTTGCTCCGCCGCCAGGCGTTGAGGGCGCAGGGAGCTCAACACCCTGGCGTTGAGGGCCGCGTAGATGGTAGGCACCGGCACACCCATGTCCAGCGCCGACTGAACCGTCCAGAGTCCGGTGCCCTTCTGACCCGCTGCATCGACGATGAATTCGACAAGATCGCTCCCCGTCTCTGGATCTCGGGCACGCAGACAAACCTCTGTGATTTCGACCAGGAAGGAGGCCAACTCCTCCGTCTGATTCCAATCAGCCAGCACGTCCGCCATCGCCTGCCCATCGAGGCCGGCAACACGCTTCATCAGGTCGTAGGCCTCCGCCAACACCTGCTCGATTCCATATTCGATACCGTTATGAACGGTCTTGACAAAATGGCCAGCACCGCCGGGGCCGATGTAGGTGACACAGGGTCCGTCGTCGACCTGAGCGGCCATCTTGCACACCAGGCTCTCGATCGCCTCATAGGCGGCGCGCGTACCGCCAGGCATCATGCTCGGCCCCTCCAGAGCCCCCTTGGCTCCACCGGAGACGCCCATGCCAATGTAACCAAAGCTTTGCCGCTCCAGCTCCTGAACGCGACGTTCGGTGTCTGTGTAGAGTGAGTTTCCGCCGTCGATCAGCAGATCACCCTCCTGCAAGAGCGGCGACAAGGTGGCGATCAGGTCATCGACAGGCTGACCAGCCTTCACCATCATCAGAATTCGCCGAGGTCGCTCCAAGCCAGCCACAAACTCTGCCAGCGAAGCCGCGCCGGTGATCTGCAGACCGGCAGCGCGGCCCTGGAGGAACTCCTCAGTCTTGGAGAAAGTTCGGTTGTAGACAATGCTGGAGAAACCATTGCGCTCTGCATTGAGGACGAGGTTCTCGCCCATCACACCAAGACCAATCAGGCCGAAATGTGCCTTGCTCATGGGGTTGCGAGGTTGTGGGGCCAAGCCTCAGTCTGTCGAGAACAGACGGTGGCGGCATCGGCAGGGCCGCCTGGTGTCAGCAACTGCTAGCGATGACCCCGGCCTGAAACGGCAGGAGCTGGGGGCGCGGCGAAACCGCAAATACAGCGACAGCAATGACGCTTAGCAAGAAAAACAAAAAAAGCAAGCGGTTGATGCCAACGTTGATCTCTGGGGACAGATCAGGCGGGCCAGAACCGCGCCACTGGCCAAGCAGAGGCTAAAGGCCTTAGCCGGCATGGGCTCAGAGCACGCCAGCTTCGACAGAAACTCTCAACAGGATTTGATGTCACTGGAATGCTCATTGCCGCGCGACAACCAGCCTCGATGAAACAGATCATTAAAACGGCAACAAGCCGACCCTGAGACAACCCTCAAACAGATCCTGAAAATTGATCGCCATCGCAGTGAATAGTCGCCCAGAAGAGGATCACAAGGAACGTGATCCTCTTCTGGGCAGCCGTCAGAAACGAGCACCGCTCAACAAGCACGCGAATAGGTTGCCTCCGGATCAAGATCCGCGCCGCAGACAGGCTCCCCCCGAGACTCAAATGACGGTTCCATCGGCAATGGAGCCATTTTTAACAATAACCACAATACCATTGCGTATATAGAAATTAAGCTCCGGACGATCAGCCTCCTCAATCCTATCTTTATTCACGATAGCGACATTACAGCCAATCCGAACGTTCTTATCGATAATCGCTTGCTTGACGGTGGATCCCCGACCAACCCCAATGGGAATACCGCCTCGTTCACGAAGAACCAGACGCTCCTCGGTGGACTCAAAATAATCTGCACCCATCAGCAGCGTATCTTGCAAGACAACCTCATCTTCGACACGACTGCGCACGCCAAGTACACAGCGGTGGATGCTGCACGACTTAAGCAGCGAACCCTCACCAATGATGGATTCAGTTACCTGAGAATCTTGAAGCTTACTGGGCGGAAGATAACGTGGACGCGTATAGATCGGGAATTTCTCATCGTAGAAGGAAAATGGGGGATTAGGCTGCTGAGTGAGAGCGAGATTGGCCTCATAAAAAGCACCGATAGTTCCGATATCTTCCCAATAGTCATCGAACAAGTAACTCTGGAGATGGTCGCCACGCTCCAGGGCAGTTGGAATAATTTCCTTGCCAAAATCAGTAGCCTGAGGATTATTGGCGAGAAGATCAAACAAGGTATCACGACTGAAAACGTAAATCCCCATCGAGGCCAGATAGGGGCGACGAGCAGCCTCTTCTGCGCTCAGTCCGAGTTGACTAGTATCAACCCTCATCTGCAGCAAAGAGTCTCCCTTCGGCTTTTCACGGAATTCTTCAATTTTTCCAGAAGAGTCGGTACGCATGAGACCAAACCCTTCGGCCTGGTCCGGATCAACGGGTAGAGCCCCGACGGACAAATGGGCGCCCGTATCAATATGATGCTGAACAAATGCGCTGTAATCCATCCGGTAGAGCTGATCGCCGGACAGAATCAAGTAATGATCAACATCCCATTCCTGAAACAGCCACTGGTATTTGCGAACAGCATCAGCGGTGCCCTCAAACCAGCTGGGGCTATCAGGGGTCTGCTGAGCTGCAAGAACCTCGACGAATCCCTGGCCAAACCCTGCTGATAGATTGTAGGTCATCGTCAGGTGACGATTCAGTGAAGCACTATTAAACTGCGTGAGGACATAAATCTTCGTGATTTCTGAATTGATGCAGTTACTGATAGGAATATCGATCAGCCTGTACTTGCCGGCCAGGGGGACGGCCGGTTTGGCCCTCATCTTGGTGAGCGGGTAGAGGCGAGTACCTGCACCGCCCCCAAGAATGATCGCAAGAACACGTTTCATCACGCAGGACACCGAGTAGATGAGTGGGTAGGGACTAAAGGAAGAAGGCTTGATATCATCTCAACAGGAGGTGGAAGTGAGATGAGCGATACGGCTGAGTTCATGATGGCGATGGAGATCAGGGAGGGCATAGAGCTCGATGAGAGCTGGTGATCATCTCAGCTGTCATCAGGATGATGGCCGAGCTCAAACAGATCTTCCAAAACACGCATGGCCTGATGGCGTAGCTGGCGGGGTTGGGGAGATCGCAGGCGGGTCACGGGGGTATGCAAAATTTTGTTGACGATCCCTTTGCTGAGAGCCTCAACGACTTTGCGCTCCCTTGCGGAAAGGTCTGGCCCCATACGGCTCAGAGCTTTTTGTAGCTCTTGCTCACGAATGTCTTCGAGATGCAAGCGCAACCGATTGACCAGGGGGACAGCCTCCAAACCGTCCCACCATTCTAAAAACTGGCGAGCTTCATCCTGGAGAAGGGTTTCGGCCTCTGCCGCCATCTCACGACGCGCCTCCTGATTGCGCGCGACCACCTCCTGAAGATCATCAACATCAAAGGACTCAACACCCTGGAGTTCAGCGGCATCCGAGCTGATATTGCGAGGCACACCGATGTCGATGAGCATCAGACTGGAGCGTCGATTCAAACCGCTGAGGCGTTGTGACGTGATGATCGGTTCGTCGCTGCCTGTGCTGGTAAAGACAAGCGAGCAGGTGCTGAGGCAGTGATCAAGATCCGTTAATGGACGGCACTGTACCGGCAGCTCGGGAAAATCAGCGGCCAAACTCTCAGCCCGTTCCAGCGTACGGTTGAGCAAAACCAATCCGCGGCATCCCTTCGCCTGCAGATGCTGAAGTAGCAATCTAGCCATGCGACCAGCGCCGACCACAGCAACCTGCTCCTGATCAAGCGGCAACAACTCTTGACTGCCGCGCCCCTGAGCGAGCTTCAGTTGAGCCAGCTCGACGGCAGCAGAGCTGATCGAAACAGCTCCCGTGCCGAGGTTGGTTTCGCTCCGGACACGCTTGCCCGTGCTGACGGCCTGCGTGAGCAGACGGTTGAGAATGGGTCCGATGGAGCGATACTCCTGACCCAGACGAACCATCTTCTTGACCTGGGCCAAGATCTGGCCCTCGCCCAAGACCAAGCTGTCGAGTCCGGCTGAGACACGCAGAAGATGAGAGATGGCATCTTCATGGTGGTACGTGAACAGATGGGGCTGCAGCTGTTCAAGACTTAAACCTGAAACCTGGGTTAGGAAGGCTGCAATCGACTCGATACCAAGTTCCGGATGGCGCAGCAGCGTGTAAATCTCAAGGCGGTTACAGGTGCTGAGGATTGAAGCCTCAAGCACCTGATCATCAGACCGCAAGCGAGCCAACGAGACTTCCATGCTCTGCTCAGGAATGCTGAGCCGCTCCCGGACCTCAACCGGGGCCGTGCGATGGCTCAGGCCGACGACGGCAATGTGCATGAAAGACAGTCCTCGCTGAAAAATGGCTGTGTTCGTTAGCGAAGAGCGATGCTGAGTGCACCGGGCTTGATGTGCACGGTATCGGTAAACCGAGCCGTATTATCGAGGGTGCTAATCACCAATGAACTGGTCCGCACACAATCGCGCTCAAACTTAACGCCGTTGAACAGGAGACCGTCAGTGATTCCTGTGGCCGCAAAGACCACATTGGCACCGCAAGCCAGTTCCTCAGCTTCATAGACCTTATCAGGGTCGGCGATGCCCATTTCGGCCAAACGAGCCAGGTTCCCTTCACGGGTCAACCCCTCCCACTCCTTGGTTTGGGCTACCGCTGGATCGTAGACGAGTTGTCCCTGGAAGTGACCACCGAGTGCCCTCAGTGCTGCTGCAGAGATCACTCCTTCTGGTGCTGCGCCAATTCCCATCAAACAGTGCGTACCCGTTCCGGCAAATCCACAGGCGATTGCCGCCTGCACATCACCATCGGAGATCGGTTGCACCCGAGCGCCGGTGCTACGAATTTCAGCAATCAGATCCTTATGCCGGGCACGATCCATGACCACGATCACCAAATCACTGGCCGGAATGCCCAGTGCCTCACTCAGGATGGCGATATTCTCCGTTGCGGATTTGCGAATATCCACTTTCCCCTTAGCCGCTGGCGGCGCAGCTAACTTCTTCATATAAAAGTCAGGAGCATTGAACAGGCCGCCACGGTCAGAGGCGGCCAACACCGCCATCGAGCCCCGTTGCGAGTTGGCGCAAAGATTGGTGCCTTCGCAGGGGTCCACCGCGAAATCGACACCCGGTCCCGTGCCCGTGCCCACCTCCTCGCCGATGTAAAGCATTGGAGCCTCGTCGCGCTCACCCTCGCCGATCACGATGCGACCCTGCATGCTGATCTGCCCCATGCGCTGGCGCATGGCTTCGACAGCAGCCGCATCGGCCTCGTTCTTGAGACCAAGACCGGTCAGTTTTGCCGAGGCGATGGCCGCCTGTTCGACGACCTCAAGGATTTCTTGGATAAGGGTGCGATCCACAGCAGTCCAGCGAGTGTGAGGGTGGGCAGGGAGGAGGCGGCCGGTCGTGAGGCGTCAGGTGGAGGGGTGACTCAGCCCGGGACAGCGATCGGAGGGTCGCAGGGAGACGCCAGAGACGCCGCGGGATGAGGCTCCGCGCAGTTGGGACGACCCGGTCGAGGACTGGGGATGCGTCGACGCCGCTGAACCTCCGGCTCTGAAGCGCGGCCATCGTATCAGCGCGGCCGCAGCCCTCCCCTGGGAAGCGGCGCAGCTAGTCTCTACAATCTCAGCTCCCGCTCCAGGCCCGTCCCGATGAGCACCAAACCTCTTGTGATCGCGCCATCGATCCTTTCTGCCGACTTCAGCCGTCTTGGTGATGATGTCCGTGCCGTCGACGAGGCAGGCGCCGACTGGATCCACGTGGACGTGATGGACGGACGGTTTGTGCCCAACATTACGATCGGCCCCCTGATTGTGGAGGCGCTTCGCCCGGTCACGCAGAAGCCCCTCGACGTGCATCTCATGATCGTCGAGCCTGAAAAATACGTGCCCGACTTTGCTCGCGCTGGGGCCGACATCATCTCTGTTCAGGTGGAGGCTTGTCCTCACCTGCATCGCAACCTGAGCCAAATCAAGGATCTTGGCAAGCAGGCTGGCGCCGTGCTCAACCCCAGCACACCTTTGAGCAGTATCGAGGCTTGCCTGGAGCTGTGCGATTTGGTGTTGATCATGAGTGTCAACCCTGGCTTCGGCGGGCAAAGTTTCATCGAAAGCCAAGTGCAAAAGATCCGTGAGCTGCGCCAACTCTGCACCGACCGGGGTCTGGACCCATGGATCGAAGTCGATGGTGGCATCAAAGCCAATAATGCCTGGAAGGTGATCGAGGCAGGCGCTAACGCCATCGTCAGCGGCTCCGGCGTTTTCGGGCTGAGCGACTACGCCGAAGCCATCCGCGGAATCCGCGCGAGCCGTCGCCCCGAGCCTGCGCTGGTCTGATCGTTAAAATTGTTCGTGCCCTGCCGGTTGTCGAGCTCGGCAGGGGCGAACCACATCAAATTTCGACGCCGGAATCGTAACAAAGCATGACAGACGCCAATGGCGTTGCCTGCATCGCATCAAATATCTCATCTTGCTTCAAGAGGCTGTTCATCTTTTTCAGGGATGCATGAACGCGTCACGGAAACAAAAGCCCCCAGCCAATCCCGGCCAAAAGTCTATTAACCGGAAGTTCAATCTTTGACAACATACTTGTACAGCCCAGGAAACGGCCGGGCTGCACAAGCATAGACCTTAGCGATCAAAGAACCAACCATAACTATGTAGGCCAATCCCAAGCAGGTTCACACCGATATAACAGACTCCAATCACCACTAAGCCAGCTACGGCAACAATGGCCGGGCGTCGACCCTGCCAACCTCGGATCAACCGGGTGTGCAGATAGGCAGCGTAGACAAGCCAACAGATCAACGCCCAAGTTTCCTTCGGGTCCCAACTCCACCAGCTGCCCCAAGCTTCATTCGCCCAGACGGCGCCACTCACCAGTCCAACGGAAAGCAACAAAAATCCGACGGTAATCGTGCGGTAGCTAAGGCTGTCGAGCTGCTCGCTGATCCGAAAACGAGTGCTGCTCAAGGCCATGGCCCCAGGGCCATCCAACGCGAGAGATGCTTGTCGATAGCCACCGCTTCCGATCGAACTGCTGCGCAACTCAAGGACGTCATTGCGGTCAACGAATAACACCGCGAAGGAGAGCAGTGACCCAACCAGCAGCGCTGCGTAGCTCAACATGATCACGCTGACATGCATCACCAACCAGCTAGAGCGCAGGGCGGGAACTAGTGGCGAGGCATTTTGGAGGCGATCCGGCAGGGCAAAGCTGGCAAAGGCAACACAGCCGAGCGCCATCGGCGTGGCCGCCGCCGGGACGAGGGGACTAGGCCAACTGCGTTCAACCAGCAGCTGGGTGATGGTGCAGCCCCAGGCCAGGAAACACAAGGATTCATAAAGGTTGCTGATCGGGAAATGCCCCGAATCCAGCCAGCGCAGCACGAGCTGTGCGGTCAAGCTGAGATTGGCAGCGGCTACGAGAACGCGCACAACGGGGCTTGAGCCCCCGCCGCTCAGGCTCCAGAAAGCCAGAGGTAGAGCAGTCAACAACAGCCCAAAGGCCAGCAGGCCCAACCCAATCACAGGATCAAAACCCAGGGAGACAGGCAGCACAGGCATCAGTAGCAGGCAGGTTTCATTCTGGCTGGTCGGTGGTGCTTCAGCGGCTCGCCTGACGCAAAAGCACAGCGCCAATCGTCAAGCCAATCAAAACCGGACTCCAAGCTGCCATGATTGCCGGCAAACTCCCCGTCACGCCAAGAGAGCTAAAAATGAAAGACATTAGATAATAACCAAAGATTAAAATGACACTAATTCCAAAGCCTTGGCTACGACTAGTGCGTGCGTTTGGACGCACGCCAAGGCTGCTACCGATTAATCCGAAAACAAGACAAATGGCCGGCAAAGCAAACTTTTCTTGAATCCGCACCCGCATACGCCGCGCCTCTTTTACGTTGTTCGCTTCGCGCAAAAGGCGCTCAGCGCGAACCGCCTGACCAACCGTCATCATCGTGGCATCTGTTGGGAGCTGAGCAACTTGAATGGGACCTTGACCCATAGAATATTGATAATTTGAGAATCGAGCCGTGGTTGTACTACCATTCATTTCATCGATATTGACCAGTCGCCCGTTCCAAAAGTTCCACATCCCAGTCTTGGGATCCCAAACTCCGGTTTTGGCCGTTAGCATCTGCCTCTGACCAGGATGGGAAAAGTCGAGCAGGGTGATATCAACCATCAACCCTTTGAGATAATACCGCGAATAAAATAGCTGTGTTAACCGGCGCTCACTCTTGCCGTCCTTTGTTCGAATATCGGCGAAGTTCGAGTAGAGAGTATCATTTGACCGCTCAGCCGCAATTGCGCTTCCCAGCGCTCTCTCCAGCGTATCAGCAGCCTGCAGATTAGATTGTGGCACAACAATATCATTAAAGACAAATGTTAAGACACTCATGGCCAATGACAGCGCTAAAGCAGGGAGTACCATCCGCGACGAGCGCACGCCAACACTGCGGAGGGCCGTCAGCTCCGAATTGCTGGAGAGCCTGCTGTAGGCCAGCAGCGTTGCCATCAACGTGGCCATCGGGAACGACAGAACCAGAAACCCCGGCATCTTCAACACCAGAATCTGGAGAGCCGCCCAGGCCGGTAAACCTGACTCGGCAATACGGCGCACCAAATCGAACAGCACACCGACGGATAGAGAAACAGCGGTGAAGGCAGCGATGCCAAACAACAATGGCGCCGTCAGCTCCTGGAGCAACCAGCGATCCAGCAACGGCAGACGTTGCCAAGCCAATCTCCTAGTCAGGGGACGCAACACGGAGAATCGAACCATGGACTTCACAACTGGAAGCCTTCGCCAAGGTAATGACGACGGACCAAGGGATCAGAAGCCATCGCCTCTGAACTACCGCTAGCCAGGATTCGGCCGTCCGTCAAAATATAGGCGCGATCTGTAATCGCCAATGTCTCACGAACATTATGGTCCGTAATCAACACTCCCATGCCACGCTCTCGTAAACGATTGATTAACTCTTGAAGATCAGCCACCGCTAGAGGATCAACACCGGCAAACGGCTCATCGAGCAGCAGATAGCTTGGACCGGCCACACCTACAGCCAGAGCTCGGGCCACCTCACAGCGGCGGCGCTCACCACCGGAGAGCTGAAAACCGAGGCGATGTTGAAATGGCGCAAGATGAAATTCGGCAATTAACGTCTCCAGACGTTCGGCACACATTGCCCTAGGCGTACCACTTTCCTGCATGGCCAATCGTAGGTTGTCACGAACACTAAGTTGTCGGAAGACACTGGCTTCTTGGGGCAAGTAACCGATGCCAAGCCGAGCGCGCTCCGGCATGGTGTGGCTGGCCACGGAAACACCATTCAGCAATACCTCACCGTGATCTGGACTGATCAGTCCAGTGATGAGGTTGAATGTCGTTGTTTTGCCGGCGCCATTGGGACCCAGCAGCCCGACAACTTCGCCGCGACAAAGTTCCAGACTGATATCCGAGACGAGTGGCCGACCGCCGAGGCTAACGCCGACCCGATCGAGCACAAGGCTCATGGCAGCAGCGACCGCGGCGATGCAGAGCCCGAACTGTTCTCCAACCTCAGCCGGGTCTGGACCTGCTGTCCCTTGGCGGGCAGGGCAACTAAACGCTGCCCGTTCAGCAAAAAGACAATCTGCTCGGCCCGCAACTGTTGTCCATCTCGATCGATCACGTCAACATCGCCGCTCAGCACGAGGCGCCCCTCACGGCTGTAGTACTGGGCCTGTCGCGCCGTAGCCACCATGCCCCGATCCGGGTAGGTGATGCGCACGTTACCAATAGCGGTGACGACACCCGTCATATTGTCGGCTTGCTGCTGGTCCGATTCGATCGTCACCAGGCCACGGCGCGGCTCAGTCTTGGTAGGCCCCGCTGCGGTCCCAGGCTTGGCTGCGCTCCCAGGCGTGGCTGGGGTAGAGGGACTGGCCGATCGACTGGGCAGTGCCAGCACAGGGATCGTGGAGATCAGGCCCATGACCAGCCAGGCAAACAGGGCTCCAAGACGGGGAGCACGCCAGCCACACCAGGCGTGGTAGGCGGGTCTGGCTGGGGGAGCGGAGACGGCTGTCAATAGCGTCGGAAGTGGCAGCGTGCGGATGCTCAATGTAGCGAGGGTGCGTCTGAAAGTCGGTCAAGCCGTAGGGGAGGGCAACCATCCAGCGACAGACCCCTCTGCAGACGCTGCAGGCGCACCTGGGCCAGGGTCTTCAGGGTCTGGATGTCCAGCCCCAAAACGTTGTCATCGACCAAGGACAATCGACCAATCCCCTCACCAAGGAGAATCATGGCACCGTTTGAGTTGTCCCGCTCCAGATGGAGATGGGCCACAGCGATCTGGAGAACCCCCTGCAAGACCGGTCGCACCGGTCCTTGGGTCTCATGCCAGAGCTCCTCGAAGAGGTCGTGGGCCGCGTACCAATCGCTGGCATTGAAAGAGTTCAAGCCAACTGCCAGTCGCGGATCCTGCATCAGCGAGTCTTCTTCACTGCCCATTCGAAGCAACAGGTGTTGAAAGGTTGGAATCCAGTCAACGTCGGGCAGGCTTACGCGAGGATAGCTTACGCAGACGAATCGTCTCTGGGGTCACCTCGAGCATTTCATCAGGACCGATGTACTCAAGAGCGCGTTCCAAGGTCATCTGCAGGGGGGTTTGCAGGGTATCCAGTTCCTCTGCACCAGCCGATCGCATGTTGGTCAGCTGTTTTGTCTTACAGACATTGATTTCAAGGTCTTGCGGGCGATTGTGTTCGCCAACAATCATCCCTTTGTAAACCTTGGTGCCAGGAGTAATAAAGAATTGGCCACGATCTTCAGCATTTTTCAAGGCATAGAAGGTTGAAGCTCCCTCCTCAAAGGCAATCAAGACCCCATTCCGCCTTGTCGCAAAATCACCTTGCATGGGGCGGTAATCGAGAAAAGAGTGACTCATAATTCCTTCACCTCGCGTCGCTCGGATAAACTCGCCACGGAAACCGATCAAGCCTCTGGAGGGCACGACAAATTCCAACTGGGTTCGGCCGTCACTAGAGGTTTCCATGTTCTGCATCTCACCCTTACGCATCCCCAGTTTTTCGATGCAGGAACCAACAGCTTCCTCGGGAACATCCATCACCAACGTCTCGAATGGCTCATGGGGCGTACCATCGATGGTGCGGAAAATGACCTGGGGTTGGCTGACTTGAAACTCATAACCCTCCCGGCGCATCGTTTCGATCAAGATGCCGAGGTGCAATTCACCCCGCCCACTGACGGACCAACGGTCTGGAGAGTCTGTATCCTCAACACGCAAGGCAACATTCGTTAGCAATTCTCGCTGCAACCTGTCGCGGACTTGACGACTTGTTACAAACTTGCCTTCCTTTCCTGCAAAGGGTGAGTCATTAACGACGAAGGTCATTTGCAAGGTGGGTTCGTCCACCCGGATCAAGGGCAATGCCTCTGGATTGTCTGGACAAGCGATCGTGTCTCCGATGGAAACTTCATCGAAGCCGGCCACAGCCACCAAATCTCCAGCACTGGCCTGGCCAATCTCAATCCTCTGCAAACCCTGGAATCCGAGCAGCTTGCTGATTCTGCCGCGTTTAATGCTGCCATCCTCACGAATCAAGGCTGCGCTTTGGCCAGCACGTATCGTGCCATTATGGATTCGACCAATCATGATACGGCCGAGAAAATCGCTGTAGTCAAGTGTGGTGACCTGCAGCTGCAACGGCTTCTGAGGATCACCAACAGGAGGTGGAACATGACGAAGTATAGCATCAAATAGCGGCTTCATAGTGTCACTTTCAGTCGCCATATCTGGCTTTGCAAATCCACCTAGACCACTACCGAAAAGATAGGGAAAATCACACTGGTCATCATCAGCGCCCAGTTCTAGAAAGAGATCCAAAACTTTATCGACGGCCACTTCAGGGTCGACTCGAGCTCGATCGATCTTGTTGACGAAGACGATTGGTCGTAGCCCTTTTTCAAGCGCTTTTTTCAACACAAACCGTGTTTGGGGCATCGGCCCCTCATTGGCATCGACGATCAGCAGACAGCCATCCACCATGCCAAGAACCCGCTCCACCTCACCACCAAAATCAGCGTGCCCTGGGGTATCGACGATATTGATCCGAATTCCGTTATAGTCGACAGCCGTATTTTTTGACAAAATTGTAATCCCGCGTTCACGCTCCAGATCGTTTGAATCGAGGATACAGGTTGGCACTGCTTCGTTATCGCGGAAAATTCCTGACTGTGCTAACAGGGCATCCACCAAGGTCGTCTTGCCGTGGTCGACGTGCGCGATAATGGCGATGTTGCGTATCAAGGCGCCTTTGGGTTCGCCGCTCATGGGCTTGGATCCTGGGGAATGGAAACGGGACCGCTCCCGGCGACGTCAGGCGCACCACACGCCCGAGACGACTGAAGCGATTCTTGATCTTAGCCTCCAGTCGGTCAGGGGCCGCCAGCAGACCTGGCCAGCCGTGCGGCCGGTTCAAACAGCTTTAGAGCCGTGGTGCTGCCCTCGTAGCGCCAGTGCCAAGGCTCATAGGCCACTCCCTGGGGGTTGTGACGCGGGAAGGACAGCCTGAAATGGTAGCGTGCTGCGTTCTGCTTCAGCCAACGGAACGCGCGGGTGTGCTCGAAACCGCTGGCGAGGTCGGTTTGCGGTGCGCTGGCATCGGCCAGATCGACGGCATAGCCGGTGCCATGTTCGGAAAAGCCTGGTGGGGCGCTTACTTTTGCCCGTGCCTCAGCTGTCTGGTTCCGGGCTGCGCCCACCGCAAAGAACAGGTCGCGCTGCAGGGCTGTCGAACGGAAGGCGCTGAGCAGTCTGAGCTGCACCCCGTCGGCCCGAGCCGCCTCACGCATCGCCTGAAAGTCGGCCGCTGCATCGGCCCTCAACTGCAGCCCCGGCTCCACCCCAACCAGCTCGTCAGCCTGGGCTTCTGGATAGGGAAAATGACCGAGCAGCCGGCCATCGGCGCTGAGCTTGGCGTTCAAGCCAGGCACAGGTGGCGCCTGCAACCAGGAGCGGAGCGGCCCGACGAACATCAGGGCGACAGCGCCGCCGGCCGCGATGGTGGCGCCGAACAGACGCAGAGCCCGGGGGAACCAGGGCCCCTTGGCGCTCGGGGAGATGGTTCGACGGGCGAGGGGGATGTCATCCCCGACGCTGGAGCGTGGCAAGCGGCGGCACCCGATTCAGTTGATCCCGAACAACAGGTTACAGACCGTCAACGAACGACGGCCGGCAAGTGTTAAGTTCTGGAAGACATCCCTATGGCTGGAGAAAGTTTCAAAATGTTGCGAGTCGCGGTTGTCGGCGGAGGGCCTAGTGGATCCTGTGCTGCCGAGGTTCTGGCCAAGGCAGGCATCCAAACCTGGCTGTTTGAACGAAAACTGGACAACGCCAAGCCCTGCGGTGGCGCCATTCCGCTCTGCATGGTCAGCGAGTTTGACATTCCCGAGTCAATCATCGACCGCAAAGTAAGGAATATGAAGATGATTTCTCCCTCAAACCGAGAGGTGGACATACATCTTGACAATCAAGCTGAGTATATTGGCATGTGTCGACGCGAAGTCCTTGATGCTTTTCTTCGAAATCGTGCCGCCGATCTTGGGGCGACATTGATCAACGGGCTTGTCCAGCGAATCGATACCGGCACAAACCGTCAAGGCCCCTACACGATTCACTACTCCGACTACGGCTCAGGTGGGCCTACCGGCGAAGCCAGGCAATTAGAAGTTGACCTGATTGTTGGCGCCGACGGAGCCAACAGTCGTGTGGCCAAGGCGATGGATGCCGGTGACTATAACGTTGCGATTGCTTTTCAAGAGAGAATTCGGCTGCCAATGGAAGAGATGCGTTATTATGAAGATCTCGCGGAAATGTATGTAGGAACCGATGTATCCCCTGATTTCTATGCCTGGGTTTTCCCCAAATATGATCATGTAGCTGTGGGCACCGGCACGATGCAAAAAAATCAGGCTTTGATCAAAAGTCTGCAGCGAGGCATTCGCGATCGGGCCAGCAAGCGACTGCTCAAGGGTGAGCTAATCAAGGTGGAGGCTCATCCAATTCCCGAACATCCTCGGCCCCGCAGGGTTGTGGGGCGCATGGCTCTTGTGGGCGATGCTGCGGGTTATGTGACCAAAAGCTCCGGCGAGGGGATCTATTTCGCGGCCAAAAGTGGACGCATGTGTGCCGAGGAAATCGTGGCCGCAAGCGCTGCTGGGAGCCGCATTCCCAACGAGAAGGATCTTAAAATTTATCTCAAAAAGTGGGACCGCAAATATGGCTCTACCTACAAAGTTTTAGAGATTCTGCAGAATATTTTCTATAGCAACGACCCAGCACGCGAAGCTTTCGTAGAGATGTGCGCTGACAAAGATGTCCAGCGCCTCACTTTTGACAGCTATCTCTACAAGCGAGTTGTGCCGATGAATCCCTGGCAACAGCTCAAGCTCACGGTTTTGACGCTGGCGTCGGTGCTGCGTGGTCAGGCTCTCGCTCCCGTGGGCTACAAACCCGTTCCCAGCGCAGTGCGCAGCGAGGCTGAAATTAACGCCATGCACGCCGAAGCGGTGGACATATCGAGCAGGACGGGTGAACACGATGAGGGGCAATCAAATATCGTCAAGACGTCCAGCAGCGGATCTGCGCCCCGCGCCAAGGTTGTCCGTGTTTAATGGAACCGTTTTAGCAGCAGCCAGCCCAGCTTTACGCGAGTAATATCGGTCCAGTAATTTCTAGTACAAGCAGGCGGGGTTCGGACCATCCGTCCTGAGCTCGGGGCAGATCGTTGATCTCGCCAATCGGAGTCCGCCCCCGTTCCTTACGCGTTGATTGTAGTGAAGCCTATCGGCCTGTTGCCAAGTCTTCCCTTCCTCGGTCAAAAGAGCCTTGTCCAGACCACGCACGATTCCCAGGCCTGGGCTGAGACCGTTTGTGCCACAACCCCGGTACGAATCTGTGAACCACTCCTGACGAATAGCCCCTTCCAGATTGACTCTGCTGTTGTAAATCTGGGTGATATTTTGATTGTATCGACGCTGGGTTTGCCGATTCAGCTTGTAACGGAACGGAGCTGCATCACTCTGCCCAGCTGCTACTTCCCTACCAGGGTGTCGGCAGCTGGCGGGTTGAGCGAGATGTCTATGAGAATCTCACGGGCGAATCGATTCTTTATTTGCCGCAGGCGCCCTTGATGCTCGAAAATGACGTGACATCTGGAGTGGCACTGAACTTTAATCCCACTCAGCTGATCCGTACGGCAATGACAATGGCAGGCCCAACAGGGTTCACGCCTGGTCGGTTAATGGTGTTTGGACAGCCTCGTAAGTTGTTCCTCACGGACTTCATCTCTAGACCCTTAATTCAAGGGCTCTACACGATGCTGCAGAGCATCGATCAGCTCAGCGCCTCCCTGCCGTTCTCAGAAACCATGCTGCGGCTGGATGACGTTCTCACCCGGATGGCTGTGCTTCTGCTTCTCCCCGAGCTGATTCAGAATCCATCCACGAATGCCACACCCGGAACAGCGTTGTCAGCCCGTCGCAGGCTTCAGCCTCTCCTCGACTGGATCGATGCCAACCTGACTCGTGCATTGGCTCTCACGGACCTTGAGGCCCAGGCTCAGATGTCACGTCGTAATCTCCAATACACCTTCCGACGCGCCTATGCCTGTACCCCGATGCAGTGGCTGCGGCGGCGCAGGCTTGAATTGGCGATGCAGCAGCTGAAACAGTCGGAACCCAGCAAAACGATGACGACGATCAGCCGTGAGCTCGGTTTTATCAGCTTAGCCTCGTTCAGTCGAGAGTTTCGTCGCCAATTTGGGTGTTCACCCTCATCTGCTCGTCGCGGGATCAAGTGAAATGCCGGGGCTGTGCACTCCCCTCATCCATGGCCCAGCAGTCCGGCCCGCAACCGATCGCTCAGCTCCTCACCCGCGAGGGTCAGCAGCCCGTAAACCAGCATCAGCGCGAGCACCTGATCCCAGGCGAAGCTACTGAGGCTCTCTTGCAATTGGCTGCCCAGACCCGTCGCTCCCACCAGTCCGACCACCACCGTCTCCCGCAGCATCACATCAGCCCGATACGCCCCGTAGGCCAGATAGGAACGGGCCAAAGGCGAGAACCGCCCATAAAGCATCGCCAACCGTGGGCCGCTGCCAGCGGCCAGCAGTGCCGTCTGCCGATTGGCGTCGGTGTCTTCCAAGGCCTCCAGCAGCAGTCGCCCGAGGATGCCCAGGTTGTGGAGGCCCACCGCCAGAGCGCCGGTCAACACCCCCGGCCGCAGCACGAACAGCAGCACTAACGCCGTCAACGGCGGCGGCCAGAGGCGAGCCAGGGCCCAACTGAACCGCACCATCAGCAAGCCCCAGCGCCAGGGGGCCAGCAGCAGCAGTTGCAGCGGTGCCAGTCCCACCGCCAGCCCTGCCGCTGCCGTCGCCAGGAGCAGGGTGGAACCGATCAGGGCGCCCCAAGGCAGCTGCTGCACACCCCACCAGGACCAGCTGCCCGGCGGCAGCGACCGCAACCGCAGTAAATCAGTCGGGTTCAGATCAAGGTTCGCGCCAGCCAACAACGCCAGGGGCAGCAACAGACCACCCAGCACCACGAGCTCCCGCCCCACCCGTCCCACAGGCGCCTGGCTCAGCACCAACCGCCCCGGGGCCTGCCAGCGCCGCCGCAGGGCGCGCAGGCCGGTTTCGAGCAGCAGCATCACCGCCAGCAACAGCCACAGGCTGGTCCACAGCTCGCTGAAAGCCAGCGACTGCAACGTCAGCCGCAGCTCATTGCCAAGTCCGCCCAGCCCGAACACCCCCAGCAGGGTCGCGCTGCGCAGCGCGCACTCGAAGCGATAACCGCCGTAGCTCACCAGCACCGGCAAGAGCTTCGGGCCCAGGGCGGTGAGCAAGGCCGTCGGCGCCGGTGCCCCCCCGGCCCGCAGCGCCTCCAGGTCGTTGGTGGGCAAGGCATCGAGCTGATCCGCCAACACCCGCGCCACCATGGCTCCAAAGGGCAGGCTGATCGCCAGCACCGCCACGCTCGGCTGCAACCCCAACAGCTGCAGCAGCAGCAGGCCCCAGAGCAGCTCGTGGATAGCCCGCGGCAGCCCCAGCAGCCGCCGGATCAGCTCAGCCGGCAGGGCATGGCCCAGCATGCTGCGCCACACCAGCCGAGAGCTGGCAAGTCCCAGGGGCAAACCCAGCAGCAAGCTGCCGATCCAACCCAGCAGCGCCATCGCCAGGGTCACACCCAAACCTTGGCCGGCCGAACGCAGCACCAGCGGATCCAGGGAAGGGCGGAAGGCCGCGAGCAGGAACTGTCCGATCGCCTCGCCGCCGCCGCCATGAACCT
Source organism: uncultured Cyanobium sp. (assembly GCA_964402615.1). Classification (GTDB taxonomy): domain Bacteria; phylum Cyanobacteriota; class Cyanobacteriia; order PCC-6307; family Cyanobiaceae; genus Cyanobium. Next base: position 47,288 of record CAYOCW010000001.1, read on the forward strand.
GTCCCGGCAGCAGCAGCAGCATCGGGAGCAACACCAGGGCGGGCAGCAGCGGCCACAGCGGGGCCGCCAGTCCACGGCGGCCGGCGCGCTTCGCCAAGAGGCTGTCGCCGGATCGAACGCCGGGTTGCGGAGCGGCTGGGGCTGATCGTCGCCGCGGCGGCGGGATGGTCATGGCGAGGCGGCGGCGCTGGGGCCGTAGAGCGCTGCGAGGTCGGCGGCCCCAACGGCGGAGGCGGGTCGATCCCAGAGCAGCTGCCCCTGGCGTAACGCCAGCACCCGATCGAATCCAGACAGCAGGTCTGGACGATGCAAGCTGAGCAGCAACGCCTTGGGCGGTTGGCTGTGCTGGAGCAGCAGATCCAGCAAATCCTGCGCCAAGCGCGGATCCAGGCTGGCCAACGGCTCATCGGCCAGCAGCAGCGTCGGGTCCTGGCGCAGCAGGCGGGCGATCGCCACCCGCTGCCGCTGCCCTCCCGACAGGGCAGACACCGGCAGCGGCAGCAGCGAGGCATCGAGATCCAACCGGCGCAGGCTGGCGGCGCAGGCCTCGGTCTCCAGCGGCAGCAGCAGGTTGAGAACCGCCCGCGGCCAACCCCAAAAGGCCAGCCTGGCGGCATTGAGGTTTTGCTGCACCGTCAGCTCTTCGATCAGGCGCAAGTCCTGCCAGAGGGTGCCGATGCGGCCCTGCTGGCGTCGCCTGAGCCGCCGCACGCGGCTGGGGGGTTCGCCCTGCCAGCGCAGCTGGCCCGCCGTCGGCGTCAGCATGCCGTTGGCGACGGCCAGCAGGGTGCTCTTGCCGGCGCCGCTGGGGCCCAGGAGGGCAACCCGCTCCCCCGGCATGATCCGCAGATCAATGGCCTGCAGCCGAGGCCGCCCGCGGCCAGCCACACTCACTCCGCTCAGCTCCAGAACCGCGCTGTCGGCCTGGCTAGCCCCGGCCCGATGCCCGCTCACCGGATCTTGCCAATCTGACGGCCCACCAGTTCGATCTGCTTGTAAGCCGCTGCATTGGCGGCGGTGAACTGCTGGGCACCAAACAGCGCGAGGATTTGCTTTTGCTGGGAGTTCGAGGGGCGCCAGCTGAGAATGGCTTGTTTGAGGCGATCGGTGAAACCATTGCCGAAGCGACGGTCCAAATCGCCGGACGCGATCCAGTGATAGTCCTGATAACCGGGGCTCTTCCAGATCTGGATCAGCTTGCTACGGCTGGCCTTACCGTTACGGAGGCTGGCGCGCCAGACCTGTTCGTTCACCACGCCGGCCTCGTAGGTGCCGCTCTGCACCAAGGCGATGGTGGCATCATGGCTGCCGCTGAAACCTGGGGCACCACCGGCGAAATCGTTGAGTTTGACGCCAGCTTGCGCCAGGAAATACTGAGGCATCAGGCGCCCGGACGTGGAGTTTTCTGAACCAAATGTGAAGCGCCGACCCTTGAGATCTGATAAGCCTTTGATGGAGCTGATCGGCCGCAGACCGCTTTGGCGGTTGGCGATAAAGATACTGTGGAAGGCCACATCAATATCGCGCTGGGCTAGCACCCGAGCACCGGGCTTTTGCAAACGGGCCTGCACACCGGTAAGACCACCGAACCAGACGAGATCGAGGTCACCGGTACGGAATGTGGTGACCGCCGCCGTATAATCCACCATCGGCACATATTTCACCTTCACCCCCAACTGGCGCGACAGTTCATCGGCCACCAGGGGATAAAGACGGTTCAGCTTCTCCGGGCTCTGGTCGGGGATGGCGCTGATGCGCAGCACCCCGGGCTCTTGAGCTTGAGCCTCCAGGGCGATGGCGCCGAGGCGGTTACGGTGAGAGCCAAGCGGGGCCAGCAGCGGGGGCAGCAGCGGGGGCAGCACGGCCAGAGCGAGGCCGGAGACGAGGGTCCGCAGCACGGCTCTGCGGCGGGATCGGATCCAGAATCGATTGCCCATGGTCCAGCGGTCATGCTTCACCATGATGGGGAATGACGGATCGGGCGACCCGATCCCCAGCTGCTCGCCAAGACCGTCTCGCACCGGGTTGACCCATGCAGGGCCGAACAATCCTCTTCATCCATCAGAACTTCCCGGGTCAGTACCGCCATCTGGCACCGGCCCTGGTCGCCCGAGGCGATCGGGTGGAGGCCATCGGTGGCCCCACCTCCAGGGAACTGCCAGGGATCCCGTTGCATCGCTACGACCCGATGCCGGCTGGCGGTGTGCCGCCTTGTCATCCCTGGGCCGCCGATTTTCAGACCAAGGTGCTGCGGGGAGAGGCGGTGGCAAGGACACTGGAGGCGCTGCGCAACCAGGGGCTGCGGCCTGATCTGATCGTTGGCCATCCCGGCTGGGGCGAGCTGTTGCTGGTGAAAGACCTGTTCCCTGATGTCCCCGTGCTGCACCAGGTGGAATTCATCTACCAGGTGCAGGGTGGTGATAGCGATTTCGATCCCGAATTTGAAGACTCCACCTGGAGTCGATCGGGCCGGATTCGTCTGCGCCGTGCCACCCAACTTCTGGCTTTGCAGGATCTTGATTGGGGGATGGCTCCGACGCCCTGGCAGGCCAGCACGGTGCCCCAGGAGTACCGTCAGCGCCTGAGCGTGATTCACGAAGGAATCGATACTGTGGCGATCCGGCCCGACGGGCCCGCCGATATTCGTCTGCAGAAAGCTGGGGTGCACTTTCGGCCTGGCGATCCAGTGGTCACCTATGTGGCCAGGAATCTTGAGCCCTACCGCGGTTTCCATCAGTTCATGCGGTCTCTACCAGCGTTGCAGCGCCAATGTCCGGATGCCCATGTTCTGGTGGTTGGTGGCGAAGGAGTGAGCTACGGCCAAGCTCCAGCTGGAGGGGGGAGCTGGAAGGCGAGCCTCTTGGCTGAGCTGGGTGATCAGCTGGACCATTCACGGCTGCACTTCTGCGGGATGGTGCCCCATCCCATCCTGCACACGCTCCTGCGGGTCAGTGCTTGCCACATCTATCTCACCTATCCATTCGTGCTCAGCTGGAGTCTGTTGGAGGCGATGAGCTGCGGCGCGCTGGTCGTGGGCTCGGCCACCGCGCCGGTGCTTGATGTGATTCAGGACCGACAGAATGGGTTGTTGGTTGATTTTTTTGATCCCGAGGCCCTGGCAAGCACGATTGCCGAGGTTTTGCGGCATCAAGATGACCTAAAGCCACTCCGCCAAGCCGCCCGTCAAACGATACAAGAGAATTACGATTTACAGACAGTTTGTTTACCGCGTCAGTTAGCACTTGTTGATCATTTGATCAACTCGAACCCAGGCATGCCAGGCACTTGAACGCAACAATCATCAGGATAGGGCTAGGCAAGCAAGCGGGCAGGCGATCAGAGCGGGGTGCCTGATCGTGCGCCAGCCCCCATCGGGCGTTCGCACCTCCAAGCCGATGTTGGAGGCAGCATCCGTCACGGGACCCAGGCTCTCCAACCATTCGCAGACATCACGAAAGGCTTCCTCGATCGAGTCGTAGAGACCATCGAGATAGGGATGAGGCTCCAGCAGGCCATCGATCAGCCGATAGACCCGGGGCTGAAGTGTGCGAGCGATCAGATCGTGGCCAGCGCGACTCGCCATCTGCTCAAGGGGACTACGGATCCCCAGTCTCACCTTGGTGGCGGTTGATGAACAACTAACCCGTTGAAAACTTAGTGTGGCCTCGGCTCGATGGCTCCGCAGGCGAGGATCGCTGCTGGCGCGACCATCCTGGTGGCAGGGCCAACCGCAACGGGGAGGGTCCATCGTCTCCGGCCAGGGCATTTCAGGTTTGTCCGCCCCTTCAGCGAGGTCGATAGCGACGTCGATGCCGCTGCGCCCGGGCGGGGCTGCCAGCATCGAGGGCTTGCCAGGCACCTTTCGCCCCGCTTTCATCCCGGCAGGGTGAGATGGCGACGCCCATTTTCAACGCAACGCGTTTAGACGCATTCAGGCTCAGACATTCCGGCCTTGTGCATTCCACGCCGAGCCCTGCCAATCGGACCGTGATTCATCCGTACGTCCCAGGGGAATTGAGGCCCGATGCGTTCAAGCTTCTCGCCCCGGCAAGGCCGGATCCAGGCCTGGCGAGCCTCGTGCAGAACGTCCGTGCTGGTCTGCTGCGGTCGGGATCAGCCAGACGAGTTTGCCATGAGTCCCAGGTGACGAGACACTTCGATTGGCGGCCCCCTGGACGATGCCCACGATCATTGTCAATATGCCGGGACCTTCCGGATCCCGGAGTTGTCCAGCCCATGACCCTTGCCGCCGTCCCCCCCCAAGCACTGCTCGAGCCACGGCTTGAGATTCGGGGCGGCAGCAAACTGGCAGGTCAAGTACGCGTCAGCGGCGCCAAAAACTCTGCCCTGGTTTTGATGGCTGCGAGCCTGCTTTGCCGTGAGACGTTGCGACTTCGCAACGTGCCGCCCCTGACCGATATCGCCGCCATGGGGGAAATTCTTGCCTCCCTCGGAGTTGGCGTCAAGCGTCAGGGCGATATTGTCGACCTCGATGGCGAGCACATTATCCGGGCGGCGCCCCCCTACGAGCTGGTCAACACGCTGCGGGCGAGCTTTTTTTGCATTGGTCCGCTGCTCGCGCGCGCGGGCATCGCCCAGGTTCCTCTCCCCGGCGGTTGTCAGATCGGCAGTCGTCCCGTCGTTGAGCACGTCAAAGGCTTGAAGTCGCTCGGTGCGCAGGTGACCATCGAACATGGCGTCGTGACCGCCGTGGTCCCTGGGCATCGCAAGCGGCTTCTGGGCGGGCACATCCATCTCGACTGCCCCAGTGTGGGCGCCACCGAAACCCTGATGATGGCCGCCGCGCTTGCCAGCGGCGAGACAGTCATCCACAACGCGGCCCAAGAGCCTGAGGTCGTCGATCTCGCCAATCTGTTGGTCGCCATGGGCGCCCGCATCCGTGGAGCGGGTTCACCCACCATTTTGATCGATGGTGTCGAGGCCTTGCATGCCGCTGACTATGCGGTCATTCCCGACCGGATCGAAGCCGGCACTTTTCTGCTGGCAGCCGCCATCACCCGCTCGCGTCTGCATGTGGCCCCTGTGCTGCCGGAACATCTCGGCGCCGTGCTGACCAAGCTGGAGGAGGCGGGTTGCCGCCTCTGGGCTGAGGACGGCGGTCTGAGCATCGAGGCCGATTCAATCCGGGCGCTCGATCTCCGCACCCAACCCTTCCCCGGCTTCCCCACCGATCTGCAAGCGCCATTCATGAGCTTGCTGGCGACGGCCCAGGGCACCTCCGTGGTGGTGGAGAACATTTTCGAGAATCGGATGCAGCATGTGGCGGAACTGCAGCGCATGGGGGCCGCCATTCGCCTGCAAGGCAACACCGCCTGCATCGAGGGCGTGCCGAGGCTCAGCGGCGCCCCCGTGCGCGGCACCGATCTGCGTGCCAGCGCCGCAATGGTGTTGGCGGGCCTGGCGGCCGAGGGGGTGACCACCGTTCGGGGCCTGGAGTACCTTGATCGTGGCTACGCCAACCTCGAAGCGAAGCTCAACGCCGTTGGCGCTTCGATCGTGAGGTTGCGGGATGCCGACCCGCTCACGGCCCCCGTGAGCCTGCGCTGAGGAGATCTCCCCCTCAGTACCACCCCGGCGGCCAGCGTCTATTGTTGGCCCTGCGGGAGCGTGCCGGAATTGGTAGACGGACTCGACTCAAAATCGAGCGCCTTCGGGCATGTGGGTTCGAGTCCCACCGCTCCCATCCCTTTCTGATTGCGATGCCAGGCCCCGCCGCGCTCGCCAAGCCACCCGGTTCCACCGCCGCCGCTGACCCATCCGCGGTGATGGAAACCTACGCCCGCTTTCCGCTGGAGCTGGTTCGGGGCCGCGGCGTCTGGGTATGGGACCGGCAGGGTCGCCGCTACCTCGACGCCGTGGCAGGCATCGCCGTCTGCACCCTCGGACACAGCGACCCGGCCCTGCGGCGCTCCCTGTGTCGGCAGCTGGGGCGGCTGCAGCATGTCTCCAACCTGTATCGAATTCCGGAGCAAGAGGAGCTGGCGGCAGCCATCTGCGAACGCAGTTGCGCCGATCGGGTGTTTTTCTGCAATTCCGGCGCGGAGGCCAATGAAGCGGCTATCAAACTGGCCCGCAAACACGGCCATCGCAATCGGGGAATTGCTGATCCTCTGATCCTCAGCGCTCAAGCCAGCTTTCACGGACGCACACTCGCTGCGGTCACCGCCACCGGTCAACCGAAGTACCACGCGGGCTTTGAGCCAATGGTATCGGGTTTTCGCTACTTCCCCTACAATGATACCGCAGCATTTGAAGCCCTTCTGGAAGAGTGCGAACGCCAAGGACCGCGGGTCGCCGCTGTGCTGCTCGAGCCGATCCAGGGTGAGGGTGGTGTTCATCCCGGCGACCCCCACTTTTTCCGTCGCGTGCGGGAGCTGTGTGATGCCCGCGGGATCCTGCTGATCTTCGATGAGGTGCAAATTGGTGTTGGCCGCAGTGGCCATTGGTGGGGCTATGAACAGCTCGGCGTCGAACCCGATGCCTTCACCCTCGCCAAAGGTTTGGGGGGTGGGGTGCCGATCGGGGCCCTGGCCGTCAAGGCGGCCGCCGATCACTTCCGCCCCGGGGACCACGCCAGCACGTTCGGCGGCAATCCCCTCGCCTGTCGCGCCGGCCTGACCGTGATCGCGGAACTGGAGCGACACCAGTTGCTCGACCACGTGCGCCGGGTTGGCGCCCTGCTCGATCAGGAGCTGATCGCCCTCGTCGGCCGCCACCCCGCGCTGCTGGAGGGGGTGCGCGGTTGGGGGCTGCTCAAGGGGTTGGTGCTGCGCGAGGGAGCGCCCACCGCCGCGGAATGGGTGAAGGCGGCCATGGCGGAAGGATTGCTCCTGGTCCCGGCAGGCCCCTCGGTACTGCGCTTTGTGCCTCCGCTGGTGATCCAACCCCGCCACGTGCATACGGCGATGCGTTGCCTGGAGCGGGCTGTGGCGCGTCTCTCCAGCTCGGCGGCCCCCCCGCTTTGCTGAGCACGCCTCCCCTGCCAGCTCCGGTGGCCTTGGACGACCTGCTGGAGCCCTTCTCCAGCCGGGGCATCGATCTCGACCTGGGGCGTCTTCAAGCAGCCCTTGCCGAAGCCGGTCACCCCGAGCGCCGTTTTGCCGCCGTTCAGGTGGCCGGCACCAACGGCAAGGGCTCGATCTGCACCCTCCTGCACGCCATCCTGCGGGCCGCCGGGCTAAGGGTCGGCACCTACCGCTCACCCCATCTGGTGAGTTGGTGCGAACGCATCCAGATCAACGACCGCTGGATCACCCCGCAGCAGCTGCGCGACGATGTGCAACAGTGGCGCCCCCTGGCCCAGCGCCACCGGCTCACGCCCTTCGAACTGCTGACGGCCGCGGCCTTCGGTCGCTTCGCCAACGAATCCCTTGATCTCGTGGTGCTGGAGGTGGGCCTGGGCGGCCGGCTCGATGCCACCACGGCCCACCCGGATCGCCGCGTGGTGGGGTTCGGCAGCATCGGCTTGGACCACCGCGAGCATCTCGGCGACACCCTCGCCGCCATCGCTGCCGAGAAAGCTGGCGTGCTGCGACCAGCCCAGCAGGCGTTCAGCGCGGCCCAGGCGCCCGAGGCGGCCGCCGTGCTGACGGAGATGGCGCAGCGACAAGGGGCGGCGTTGCACTGGCTGGATCCGCTACCGGATGCGGCGGCTGGAGGTCCGGCAATCGGATTGCCGGGCGATGTTCAGCGACGCAATGGGGCCGTGGCCGTGGCGATGGCGCGGGCCCTGGACAGCATGGGTTGGCCCATCAGCGAGGCGGCAATCTGGCAGGGACTGGCCCGGGCCCGCTGGCCCGGACGGCTGCAGGAGTACCGCTGGCGGGGCAAGGTGATCCTGCTGGACGGCGCCCACAATCCCCCCGCGGCGGTCAACTTGCGCCAGGAGCTCACGGCCCGTGATGGTCGGTCTCCACGCCGTTGGCTGTTGGGAATTCAGCGGCACAAAGAAGCGGGCCCGATGCTGCGGGCGTTGTTGCTCCCCAGCGACCAAGCCTTGATCACGCCGATCCCTGGCCATGCCAGCTGGGACCTGATCTCGCTGGCATCGGCCTGCCCGGAGTGCGCCGATCAGCTGCAGGCGGTGGCCGATCCGGCTGAAGGGCTGGAGCGCTTGCTCCACGACAGCGCCTGCAGCTCGACCGCTGCGCCGCAACCCCTGCCCGTGGTGGCAGGTTCCCTGTATCTGCTCGGCGATCTGCTCAACCGCTGCGGCGCCGACCAGGGCTGAGGACAACCCCGGCTGGGGCGGCGGTCCGCGATGGGTCAGCATGGAAGCTGGCCGCAGCTTCCGAGCGGCCGCTTGCGAACCCATGGCCCGTTCCGGCTCACGCCTACGCTTGGATCGTCCCCTCGCTCGGCCCGGGCTGGGGCTGAGTCCCCAGGGATCTTGCCGTACCGGAGGCCGGGGCAACGCCACCTGGGCCGGGCAGCAGCGGACGGATCAGGCCATGGTGCTCGAGGCGCGCCGCCGTCTGGGCTGGGAATGGCTGCTGCTGGTGCTGCTCCTGTTGTGGCTGGCGGTCTCCGCGCCGCTGCGAGCGGAGTTCAGCGGCGTCGATTACACGCTCACCAATCAGAACGGCGCCGACTTCCACGGTCAGGTGTTGGCCAATACCTCCTTCGCCGGGGTCCAGGGACGGGCAGCCAACTTCGCCGGCGCCGACCTGCACGGGGCGATCCTCACCCAGGCGGCCTTCCCCGACGCCAACTTCCGCGACGCCGACCTCAGCGATGTGCTGATGGACAAGGTGGACTTCGCCGCTGCCGATTTCAGCGGTGCGGTGCTGCGGGGGGTGATCGCCACCGGCAGCAACTTCACGGGCGCCACGGTCGACGGCGCTGATTTCAGCGAAGCCTTGCTCGATCGGGCCGACCAGCGGGCTCTCTGCCGCGTGGCCCGCGGTCGCAATCCGATCACCGGCGTAGAGACCCGCCTCAGCCTAGGTTGCGGCTGAGTCTGGCACTTGCCGCGGGGCTTGGCCGAGCTGATCGCGGGCAGCCGTCGCGGCAGCTGAAGGCAGCAGATGCCCGCGGCCGTCGCCCGAGTGCGGCAAAGTGCCCTTCTAGTTGGGCCTGTGTTGTTTGGCGGAGATGAGGCGCGCAGGTCATCGCGATCTGCGGGGGTTTCTCAGCCTGCTGGAGCAGCGGGGCCGGTTGCGGCGCATCAGCGCAGCGGTCGACCCCGACCTGGAGTTGGCGGCGATCGCCGATCGCGTGCTGGCGCGAGGCGGCCCAGCGCTGCTGTTTGAAAACGTGATCGGCTCCTCGATGCCGGTGGCGATCAACCTGCTGGGCACCCAGGAGCGGGTGCTCTGGAGCCTGGGGATGGAGCGGCCCGAGGAGCTCGAATCCCTTGGCGAGAAGCTGGCGCTGCTGCAACAGCCCCGTCCGCCCAAGGGGATCCGCGAGGCGGTGCGCTTTGGCTCGGTGCTGTTCGATGTGCTCAAGGCCCGGCCGGATCTGGATCTCACGCCGCCTTGCCGCCAACAGGTGTTCCAGGGGGAGCAGGTCAATCTCGATGCCCTGCCGCTGCTGCGCCCCTGGCCAGGCGATGGCGGCCGGATCATCACCTTGGGTCTGGTGATTACCAAGGATCCCGAAACCGGTACGCCGAATGTCGGTGTCTACCGATTGCAGCAGCAATCGATCAACACGATGAGCGTGCACTGGCTGAGTGTGCGCGGTGGGGCCCGACACCTGCGCAAGGCGGCAGCGCTGGGCAACAAGCTGGAGATCGCCATCGCCATCGGCGTGCATCCGCTGCTGGTGCTGGCGGCCGCCACACCGATTCCGGTGCAGCTCAGCGAATGGCTGTTCGCCGGATTGTATGCCGGTGCAGGGGTGTGGTTGGCGAAGTGCAAGTCCGTCAACCTGGAGGTTCCCAGCCACAGCGAGCTGGTGTTGGAAGGCACCATCACCCCGGGCGAGGAGCGGGCCGATGGTCCGTTCGGCGACCACATGGGCTTCTACGGGGGCGTCGAGGAGTCACCCCTGGTACGGATTCAGTGCATCACCCAGCGGCGCCAGCCGATTTATTTCACCACCTTCAGCGGACGACCGCCCAAGGAGGACGCCATGTTGGCGATCGCCCTCAACCGCATCTACACACCGATCCTGCGTCAGCAGATTCCAGAAATCGTGGATTTCTTCCTGCCGATGGAAGGTCTTAGCTACAAGCTAGCTGTGATCGCCATTGACAAGGCCTACCCCGGTCAGGCACGACGCGCCGCCATGGCATTCTGGAGTGCGCTGCCCCAGTTCACATACACCAAGTTTGTGGTGGTGGTGGACAAAGAGATCAATATCCGTGACCCGCGTCAGGTGATCTGGGCGATCAGTGCCCTGGTCGACCCCCAGCGGGATTTGTTCGTGCTGGAGGACACACCCTTTGACACGCTTGATTTCGCCAGCGAACGCCTCGGCCTCGGCGGACGCCTGGCGATCGATGCCACCACCAAAATCGGCCCCGAAAAACGGCACCCCTGGGGCGAACCGTTGCGGCGCCCCCCAGAGCTGGAAGCCCGCCTCGACGCGCGCTGGGCGGAACTCGGCCTGGCCGATCTCGATGCCGTGGCGCCCGATCCAGCCCTGTTTGGTTACACCCTTGAACATGTGCTGGAACGGCTGGCCGCCAAGGCTGGCGACCGCTGACTCCCCCAGCCGCCGATGGAGCTCCCGTCGCAACCTGGCGACCCCGCCGCCGCCACGGCAGCCAGCCCCCGGTCCAGACCAGGGCCGGAACCGCTGGGCTCCTGTCGGTCCCGTCCCCGGCTCGGGCCGGCCATCCTCGGCCGTCAGAGCCTGCATGCCCTCAAAGCGCTGATGCTGCTGGCGGAAGAGCCTCAGCGTTGGTTGTCCGTGGCGGATCTGGCCGCCCGCCAGCAGCTGCCGCAGGCGCTGCTGGAGCAGCAACTGCTGCAGTTGCGGCGGGCAGGACTGTTGCAGGCCCGCCGTGGCCGGAGCGGCGGGTATCGCCTGGCGATGCCCCCCCAAACGATCGATCTCGCCGCGGTGCTGGAGGCGTTGCGGCCCCACTCCTGGGCAGCCCTTGCGCAAACCGATGGGGCGGCGGATCCTCCCAACCCGCAGCAGGCCGCCGCCGATCGGGTGGCCGCGTTGCTGGAGCGTCGCCTCTGGCGCACCTTGGAGCAGGAGCTGCACAGCTGCACCTTGGCAGACCTGTTGCACGATCTCCGCAGTGCCCGGGCTCTGTTGGGGGAGGAGGGGGGATGGTTGCTGGGCTGACTCGCCTCGCTGCCACCCCAGCTGGGGTCCGACAGCGCCGACACGGACGGCCCGCTGCCGCCGCTCCGCGGGTCGGATGCCCCCACCGCCAGCGCGCTCGATCCTGCCGGGCGATCCTCTTAGCGTTGCGCCAGTCTTCCGTTCTCGGCCTGGCCGCAGCCATGGTGCCCACTCCCATGTCGGATTCGGCCGGCGAGTTGCTGGAGCAGGTGCTCAACCCCCTGCTCGACGATTTTCAGCAGTCCTTTGAACGGGGTCTGGAGCTGCTCGATCAATGCCCCGATCGCGTGCTGCCCAGCGCCGCCCGCGATGACCTGCGCGAGCGCCTGCAACGGGCCCGCGCCGAACTTCAGGCCGCCCGGGCTCTGCGGGCCGCGGCTCCGGTGCCGATGGCCCTCGACATGGCCAGCATCTCGCCATGGCATGGCCTGGTTCTGGAGGTTTGGTCGCTGTCGGCCGCCCTGCGTCGCGCGGGGGAGCAGGCATGAACGCCGCGGTCGCTGCTCCATAGGATCGCCTGCACCGCAGCGCCACCGTGACGACTCCCAGCGCAACGTCCAACACCGCAGCCGCTGCGACAGCCATGGAGCCCTTGCAGCTGCGACCGGCCCAAGGGCTGCGCGGTCGCGTCCGGGTGCCGGGGGACAAGTCGATCTCCCACCGCGCCCTGTTGTTCGGCGCGATCGCCCAGGGCGAAACCCGCATTGAAGGCTTGCTTCCGGCGGAGGATCCGCTCAGCACCGCCGCCTGCCTGCGCGCCATGGGCGTGGAGATCAGCCCGATCGTGGCCGGGGAAGCGGTGTTGGTGCGGGGCCTCGGCCTCGATGGCCTGCGCGAGCCGCAGACCGTGCTCGATTGCGGCAACTCCGGCACCACCATGCGCCTGCTGCTGGGGCTGCTGGCCGGACGGGCCGGCCGCCATTTCGTGCTCAACGGCGATGCCTCACTGCGGCGCCGGCCGATGCGCCGCGTGGCCGAGCCGCTGGCCCGGATGGGGGCCACGATCGCTGGCCGCGCCGATGGCAACCTGGCGCCGCTGGCCATCCAGGGACGGGCGCTGAGCGGTGCCGTGATCCACACGCCCGTAGCCTCCGCCCAGGTCAAAAGCGCCCTGCTGCTCGCGGCCCTCACGGCGGCGGCTGAAACCACCGTGATCGAGCCCGTCCAGTCGCGGGATCACAGCGAGCGCATGCTGCGAGCCTTCGGTGCCGACCTCCAGGTCGACCCGACGGAGGCCACCCGGGTGACGCTGCGACCCGGCCGCGAGCTGCAGGGACTGTCGGTGGTGGTCCCCGGTGACATCAGCTCGGCCGCCTTCTGGTTGGTGGCCGGCGCCATCACGCCCGGCAGCGATCTGGTGGTGGAGAATGTGGGGCTCAATCCCAGCCGCACCGGCATCCTCGATGTGCTGGCCCAGATGGGGGCCGAGGTGGACCTGCTGGACGAGCGAAGCGTGGCCGGAGAGCCGGTGGGCGACCTGAGGGTGCGCCACGCGGCGCTGCGACCCTTCAGCATCGAGGCGCCGCTGATCCCGCGGCTGGTGGATGAAATCCCGGTGCTGGCGGTTGCCGCCTGCTGCGCCGAAGGGGTCAGCCGCATCGTGGGCGCCGAGGAGCTACGGGTGAAGGAGACCGATCGACTGGCGGTGATGGCCCGCCAGCTGGGAGCCATGGGGGCCCGAATCGAAGAACACGCCGACGGCCTCAGCATCAGCGGCCCTGCGCCGCTCCACGGCGCGGCGCTGAACAGCGAGACGGATCATCGGGTAGCGATGAGCCTGGCGGTCGCCTCCCTGGTGGCCCGCGGCGACACCTGGCTTGCCGATGCGGCCGCGGCGGCCGTGTCCTACCCGGGATTCTGGGATGACCTGGCGCGGCTGCGCGGCTGATGCCGGCGGCAGCGAACCGGCAGCCGCCCCGGAGATCGCTGCCCCGTTGGCCAATCTGCAGGCGCCGCTGCGCTGGCGGCTCACGGCCGATGGCAGCCCCAGCCTGTGGAGCGACGCGTTCGGACAGGCGTTTCACTGCCACTCCGGCGCCCGACGCGAAGCCGAGGCCAAGTTCATGCGGCCGGCCCAGCTGCAACGCTTCCCCCCGGGCAGCCGCCTGGTCGTGGTGGAGGTTTGCGTGGGCCTCGGATACAACACGGCGGCGCTGCTGGAAGGGGTGAGCGACCACGGCCTCAGCCTGGACTGGTGGGGGCTGGAGCTGGATCCACAGCCGCTGGCTCTCGCGCTCGGCAACCCCCGCTTCCGCGATCTCTGGAGACCGCAGACGCTGACGGCCTTGGAGCAGCTGCGCGATCGGGGCCACTGGCGCCAAGCGGGGCTGGAGTCAGGCCAGAACAGCAGCGGCCGCTGGTGGCTTGGCGATGCCCGACAGCAGCTGCACAACCTGCCGCCGGCGGTGTGGGGCTGCTGCGACCTGGTGCTCCTCGACGCCTTCTCTCCGGGGCAATGCCCCCAGCTGTGGACGTTGGAGTTCCTCGGCCACCTGGCGGCGCTGCTATCCCCCCACGGGCGACTGCTCACCTACTGCAGCGCCGCCGCCGTGCGACACGCTTTGCAACGCTCCGGTCTGCAGTTGGCGAGCCTCAGGCCCGTGCACGAGCAGACAGAACGGGGGCCAGCCGAGGCTGCCCAGCCAGGCCGCCACTGGAGCGATGGCACCGTAGCCTCCCCCGCGGCGCTACCCAGCGATGCACTGCTGCGCCACCTGGATGGGATGGAGCAGGAGCACCTGCTCACCCGCGCTGCCGTGCCCTACCGCGATCCCCTCGGCAACGCCGAACCGGAGGCGATTCAGACGCGGCGCCGCCTGGAGCAGGAGCGCAACCCTGCGCTGAGCAGCACCAGCGCCTGGCGCCGCCGCTGGGGGATCGAGACTTGAGGGCCGCGGCTGCGCCGGATGCGGCTCCAACGCGGCTCAGCGAGCCTTGAGGAACTCCGGAAAGAGCACCAGGGCCAGAGAGCGGTGCAGCAACCCCTCCAGCTTGACCAGATCCTGCGCACGGCCGGGATCGGCCAGGGCCCTGTCCGCCAGCTGCAGGATTCGCAGAATCTGGCGATTGACGATTCCGGTGGAGCGTCTCTCCTCGGTGAGCAGCACCTGCTCGGGGAGACGGCCCAGGAAGAGGTCCGGATCCGCTTGGGGACCGGCGAGAGCGGCGGCCGCTGCGGCGATCGCGGTGGGCGCCAGCCCGAGGACCAGCAGCATCGCTTGCGATTCCGTGCGGGCTGTGTACGCGCTGTCGTCGTCGTAGTCGAACAGCAGGCGACCGGGCCCGAGCAGCAGCTCCTGGCCGCGGTGCTGGATGCGGGCTCGGCCAACCAAGCTGATGCGCACGTTGGCCGAGCCCGCCAAGGTGCGCTCACCCTCCAGCCGCAAACCGTTGTGGGCGGTGACCAGCGCCTTCACAGAACCGAACTGCAGGGCGGTCTGCCGATGCAGGAAGGGCACCCCCTGGCGCAGAGGTTCGCAGGCGCGGATGGGCACGACCTCGTAGTACTGAGCCGCCACCTGTTGCCAGTCCTCCGTTGCGACTTCCTGCTGGGCAGCAAAGGGCAGCTGGATGGATCGCACCCATTCAATCGTGTTGACGGTGGTCATAAGAAGTGGATGTGGATGTAGATGGCTTGTGTAGATCTGGTGTCGGAAGACTTTTCGCCGACTCCCAGGGATTTTGCAAAGTAGCAAATACCAGCAGGGACCACTGCCATTGCCAGGTTTATGGCCAAATAGTTGGCATCTGGAGAGGCTGAAGACTGCTGGGTGAATAGTTCGGCGTGAGCAGATCAGACGAAGCGCCGGCCACGACATGGCCAGGCGGGTGGGGCGTGGGAACCACGGAACGGAAGCATGGCTTGGTCGTTGGCAGCATCGCAAGCGACATCGAAACCGTATCAACCCATGCTCAACTCACCCGAACCGGGGCAATGGGGGCCGAACCTGGTGCTGATCCCGTCGCGGCAGCAGCGGTGTGCCATCCCCGGCGCGGGCGGGACGCTCCACGGACAGCGCCTAGATTCCGGCCCAGTTCTCGCCACGCCAGCCCATGCTCGCCGTCGCCATCCTGGCCGCTGGGAAGGGCACCCGCATGAAAAGCGACCTGCCCAAGGTTCTCCAACCCCTGGCCGGCGCCACCTTGGTGGAGCGGGTGCTGGGCAGCTGTGAGCGGCTGCGCCCCTCGCGGCAGCTGTTGATCGTCGGTCACCAGGCGGAGCGGGTGCAGGCGTCGCTGGAGGCGATGGCGGGGCTGGAGTTCGTGCTCCAGCAGCCGCAGAACGGCACCGGCCATGCAGTTCAACAGCTCCTGCCCAACCTGGCCGATTTCAACGGTGACCTGCTGGTGCTCAATGGCGATGTGCCGCTGCTGCGACCGGAAACGCTGGAGCAGCTCCTGGACCTGCATCGCTGCCGGGGCGCCGCCGTGACCTTGCTCAGCGCCCGGCTGGAAGACCCCAGCGGCTACGGCCGCGTGTTCGCAGCGCCGGATGGCAGCGTGGACGCCATCGTGGAGCATCGAGACTGTACGCCGGAGCAGCGCCGCAATACGCTGACCAATGCTGGCATCTACCTGTTCGACTGGCCTCGGCTGGCGGCGGTGCTGCCGCAGCTCCGCAGCGACAACGATCAGGGCGAGCTCTACCTCACAGACACGGTGGCTCTGCTGGGGTCGGCCTGCCACCTCGAGGTGGAGGATTCCAGCGAGGTGCTCGGCATCAACGACCGTGTTCAGTTGAGCCAGGCCGAGGCAGTGCTGCAGGAGCGCCTGCGTCGCCACTGGATGCTGGCCGGGGTGACCTTCACCGATCCGGCCAGCTGCAGCCTCAGCGAGGGCACGCGCTTTGGCCGGGATGTGGTGGTGGAGCCCCAGTGTCATTTTCGCGGTCAGACGCTGGTGGGCGACGGCTGTCGCATCGGCCCCGGCTGCCTGATCGAAGACAGCCGACTCGGCGAGGGCGTGGAGGTGCTCTACGCCGTGCTGCGCGACAGCACGGTCGCGCCGGGCTGCAGCATCGGCCCGTTTGCCCAGCTGCGGGCCGGGGCTGAGCTGGCGCGCGGCTGCCGCATCGGCAACTTCGTGGAGGTCAAGAACAGTCAGCTCGGCGAGGCCGTCAAGGCCAACCATCTCAGTTACCTCGGCGACGCCACGATCGGCGCCGAGGTCAACATCGGCGCCGGCACGATCACCGCCAACTACGACGGCGTGCGCAAACATCGCACCGTGATCGGCGCTGGCAGCAAGACGGGCGCCAACTCCACCCTCGTCGCGCCGATCCAGCTGGGCGAGGGGGTGACCATTGGCGCGGGCTCAACGCTGACCCAGGATGTGCCGGCTGGAGCCCTGGCCCTGGGGAGGTCCCGCCAGGTGATCAAGGCCAACTGGCCTGGGGTTGGCCGCCGTCAACGCAGCATGGATCCGCCGCACCTGGAGGACCAGCCAGGCTGAGCAGCCAAGCCGGCGCCAAGGTCAAGCGCCAGGCCAGAAGGGGCGAGCAAGGGCCAACGTCAAAGGGTTGGCAGCAGCGGAATCAACCGCTCCAGGGCCACGCCACGGCTCGCCTTGAGCAGCACCACATCGCCGGGATCCAACCAGGCGCGCAATGGCTCCAACGCCTGCTCCGGTTGACACACCCGCGCCAAGCGCGGCAGCCCCGTCGCCGCGGCGTGCATCGCCTCCCCCTCGGCTCCGGCCGCCACGATCACGAGCCCGTCCAGCCCCAGATCACGAGCTCGCTCGGCCACCTGACGATGCAGCTCCAGGGAGCGCTCCCCCAACTCCAGCATGGTGCCCAGCACCGCGTAACGCCGCCCTGTGGCCGGCTCTGCGGCCAGCAGCTCCAGGGCCGCCAGCACCGCCTCCGGCGAGGCGTTGTAGGTCTCGTCCAAGAGGGTGAGGGCACCTCGCCGCTGCCGGCGGCTGCGACCGCCGGGCAGCTCGGCTTCCAGTTCGGACAGAGCCTGCCGCGGCACGCCCAGCTCCTCGGCCACCGCCAGGGCCAGGAGCAGGTTGCGGGCATTGTGGCGTCCGGCCAGCGGCAAGCGCAGCAGCGGCCAGCCGCAGATGCGCAGCGGCGCTCCGGCCGCCACGTCGGCACCGCTGGCCGCGGCGCCCGGCTCCAGTGCGCCGACCAGATCGGCCGGTGGCAGGTCGGTGCCATGGGTGGACTGTTCATCGGCCAGGGCCACCCGCCGCACCCGGCCCGACCAGACGCTGGCCAGGACGCGCTCCAGCAGCGGATCGCCCGCTGGAACCACCAGCGTGCCGGCCGTTGGCAACCCGCGCACGATCTCGCATTTGGCGCTGGCGATCGCCTCACGGCTACCCAGACGACCGAGGTGGGCGGTGCCGATGTTGGTGATCACCGCCAGATCGGGCTCGGCGCAGAGGCTGAGCCGTTCGATCTCGCCCAGACCGCGCATGCCCATTTCCACCACCAGGGCGGCGGTGCTGTCGTCAGTGCGCAGCACGGTCAGCGGCACACCGATGTCGTTGTTGTCGTTGCCGCTGCTGGCGACCACCGGACCGAGGGGGCTGAGGGCGGCGCAGGCCAGCCCGCGGGCGGCGGTCGTCCCCGCCGAGCCGGGGATCGCCACGACGGGGACCGGTCGGCGGCGGCGCCAGGGCCGTGCGAGCTGCTGCTAGGCCAGCTGGGTATCGAGGACGGGCCAGATCGGACGCCCGACGCGGCGGCTGAAGCCGACCAGCTCCTCGGGGGCCAAGCGTTGCTGTTGCACTACGGCAGCGATCGCGCCGGCGGCAAAGGCGGCGTCCAGAAACGCATGGCCGTCGAATCGCTCCCCCACCAGCGGCACGAACAGGGTTCCTCGCAGGTCCTGGCGCGTGTCGGTTCCGACCGCGGCGATCGGCTGCCCCCGCCAGTGGTGATCGCTGGCGATCGGTTCACCCCAGAGCTCCACCAGCTGGTCGGGCAGCAGACTCATGGTGGCTCTCGGAAGGGCTGGAGCAGGATCATGCCTGAGCCCACCCGGGCCTGCCGCCCCTGCAGCCGGCCTGCCCCATCGATCAGCACAAGTTGGGCGAATCCCTGCTCGCGGGCCAGCTCCAGCCAGCGATCCGCCCAGGCCTGCCGCGCTGACGCCTCACCGCGATCAAAGGCATGGCCCGGGTACAGCAACAGCAGGGTGGGATCCTCGCCGTAGGCGACGGCCCGGGGCGGAGCATCGGGCGTGGCATTCCGCAAGAGCGCCAGCAAGGCGTCAGCCGGATCGGGGACCTGGCTGGCCGAACCCGGCGGTTCGGACTCGGCGGGCGCTGGCAAGGGTTCTGGGTGCAGCGCAACCGACGCGGCCGAGCCACGATCCAGATCAGACCGGACAGGGGGCGCTGGAGCCAGGCCAGCGATCCCGGCTGCGGCGGGCTCCTCACCCGCCAGCTGCGGTGGCAGAGCCGCCTCGGTCGCCGGGCCGAGCTCAGGCCGAGCCGCGCCGTCCTGCTGGCTCGCACGGGCGGGTGATTGCCCGTCGGCGGCGCCTGGAGCCGCGCCTGATGGTGTCGCCGCCGGGAGCACGCCATGCCGCCATGCCAACGGCGCCAGGAGGACGGCGAGGGCCAGGCCCAGCAGCAGAGGCCAGAACCAGGCGGCCAGAGAGGGGGGCCAGAACCGCGGCAGGGGCAAGTCGGCCGCCGCATTGCGACGCAGCAGCTCGCGCAGCTTCAGCCGCAAGGAGGCCAGCACGGCCTGCAGAGCCTGGCCCAACAGCCGCCAGGGACTGACGTAGGGAGCCGGCAGGTCGCGACCCGCCGGTTCCGGTCGCGGCGGGGTGGACGCCACCGCAGGCGTGAGGCGGCCGGTCAGGCCTCGCCGCGACGCAGCAACTGGGCCAGGCGATTGCGGGGCCGGGCCGTGGCCGTGGCCGGCGCGGCAGCGGAGGGCGCCAGGGCGGCGCCGTCGGCCGCTACGGGCTGAGCGGGCGGCACGCCGTTCACCAAGCTTGGGTCTGCACCCTGACCCTGGGAGAAGCGCTCCACCTGTTCCGCATCCGGGGTGGGTTCCTTGACACCGCAGACCTCGCGGTACATGGCGTCGTAGGCGCGGGCCGAGCGGCTCCAGCTGAAATCCTGTCCCATGGCCCGGCGCTGCAGCTCCTGCCAGCTGGCCTGATGCCGGTAGGCCTCCCAGGAGCGGATGATAGCCGTATAGAAATCAACGGGTTCATAGCGGTCAAAGCCGTAGCCGGTGCCGCTGCCTTCACCGCCCGGCTCGCCGGGGTCGTGCGGGGGCACCGTATCCACGAGGCCGCCCACGCGTCGCACCACCGGGATGCAGCCGTAGCGCATCGCCAACATCTGGCTGATGCCACAGGGCTCGAAGCGGCTGGGCATCAAGAAGGCATCGCTACCCGCGTAGATGAGTCGGGACAGCGCATCGTCGTAGGTGAGGAAAACGGCAAACCGGCCGGGATGGCGGGCGGCCATCTGCCAGAGCCCGGATTCATAGCCGCGGTCGCCCGTGCCAAGCACCACGAACTGGCTGTCGCTGTAGGCCAGCACCCGCTCGGCCACCTGCAACAGCAAATCTACGCCCTTCTGATCCACCAAGCGGGTCACCATGCCCATCAGATAGGTGCGGGGACTGATCTGCAGCCCAAAGCGCTCCTGCAGGGCCCTCTTGTTGACCGCTCGACCACTGAGATCAGCTGAGCTGTAATTCGCCACCAACGCTTGATCTGTGGCCGGATCCCAGGATTCGGTATCAATTCCATTGAGAATACCGCGCAACTTTCCGCTAACGAAATTGAGCAAGCCGTCAAGTTTTTCGCCGTATTGCGGTGTACGGATTTCATCGGCATAGGTCGGCGAAACAGCGTTGACCCGATCTGCGTAGAGCAGGGCAGCGGCCATTGTGTGGTCTCCCTGCATATACCAAGGACACCAGGTCATGCGATCCAGCTTCCAACGCCATGGACCCTGATACTTGAGATTATGAATGGTAAAAACAGTGCTAATCTCCGGATCCTGATGCATCCAAACCGGAATCATTCCAGCGTGCCAGTCATGGCAGTGAATCACCTGGGGCTTCCAGAAGTTCCAAGCGAATTCTGACGATGCACTGGCAAAGAAAGTGAAGCGCCAATCCTCATCTTCTCCCCCATAGATGCGCTCGGGATCAAACACAGGATGGCCCACCAGATAAATCGTTAGGCCGTTGCTCGGATGGCGCGTCTCGTAGATGGCGAAATCGGTGCCCATCGTGTGGCCGCGCCAGATCGGCTCGGCGCTGATCTGCAGACGGCTCCACAACTTGCCGTAGCCCGGCATGATGATGCGTACGTCGTGACCAAGGGCGCTGAGGGCCGGCGGTAGCGACCCCACCACATCGCCCATGCCGCCGACTTTCACCATCGGCGCACATTCAGCCGCGACGAAAAGGATGCGCATGGGGAATTGGGCCCTGGGAGCGGGGGCAACTCTACGGGCTGCCCTTGAGCTGGGCCCGGGCGGATGTGGCGGCGGCGCCGATGGCTTGCTCCGACGCACTCAAGGCAACACGGTCACGGGGGTGCCGATCGAAACCAACTCGAACAACTCACGCACGTCTTCGTCGTAGAGCCTGACGCAGCCATGGGAGACGGCGCGCCCCACCGTCCAGCGGTGCGGCGTGCCATGGAAGCCCGCCACGACACAGCCCTTGATGTCGAGCGTTTGCTCGCCATCCCAGCCCTTGCGGCCGCGGCAGTCGCGAAAAAAGCCGATCCAGCGGCTGCCGAGCGGGTTGGACGGACCGGCCAAATGCAGGCGGCCGGATTGGGGATGCTCCCAGATCGGGTCGCGGGTCTTCTCCAACACCTGAAATTCGCCCACCGGCGTTTCCCAGCCCGCCATGCCCACCGCCACGCTGAAGCGTCGCCGCTCCTGGTCGTTCTCGATCAACCGCAACAGGCGAGCCTGGCGGTCGAGCACCAAGCGCAGCCGATTGGCCCGCGGGCCAAGAGTGGAGGCGCCATCGTCCCCAACGGCCGCGGCTCGGGCGAAGCCGTTGGCGGATCCGTTCGGGGGGGCGGCCGATTCGAGGGGCCCAGCCGCTGGAGCGGGTGGCCGACCAGGCAAGAGCTCAGCGGTTGGCGCCGCGCGGACAGGGGATGGTCCGTGGCAGGCGGCGGCGAGGGCCAGGGGCAGGCTGAAGAGCGCAGCCCAGGACCGCGCTGCGCAGCTGACCGGTCGCGCCAGCGGGCAGTTGGGAACGGCCACCTGGTTCGGAGTCAACAGGTTATCTCCAGGTCACGGTAACCAAGCCGCATCGGAAAAGTCGGGCGGGCGTTTCTCCAGGAAGGCATTGCGGCCCTCCTGGCCTTCGCTGGTGCGATAGAAGAGATGGGTGGCCTGGCCCGCCAGCTCCTGAATCCCCGCCAAGCCGTCCGTTTCAGCATTGAAGGCCGCCTTGAGGCAACGGATCGCCGTGGGGCTGTTGCGCAGCACCTCCCGGGCCCAACTCACGCCCTCGTCCTGCAGGCGCTCCAGCGGCACCACCGCATTGACCAAGCCCATCGCCAGCGCCTCCTGGGCGGAGTAGCGACGGCACAGGAACCAGATCTCGCGCGCCTTGCGCTGGCCCACCAGCCGCGCCAGGTAACCCGCCCCGAAACCGCCATCAAAGCTGCCCACCCTCGGCCCCGTCTGGCCGAACACCGCATTCTCAGCCGCCAAGCTGAGATCGCACAGCAGGTGGAGCACCTGGCCACCGCCGATCGCATAGCCAGCCACCAGGGCGATCACCACCTTGGGCAGGCTACGGATCTGGCGCTGCAGATCCAGCACATTCAGCCGCGGCAGACCATCCTCGTCGAGATAGCCGCCCTCGCCGCGCACGCTCTGGTCTCCACCGGCGCAGAAGGCCCAGCCGCCATCGGCCGCCGGCCCGGCGCCGGTGAGCAAGACCACCCCGAGCCGGGGGTCATTCCGCACCCGGCTGAAGGCATCGCCAAGCTCCACCACGGTGCGGGGGCGGAAGGCGTTGCGCTTCTCGGGCCGATTGATGGTGATTCGGGCGATGCCCTCATCGCAGACCTCGTAGAGGATGTCCGAATAGGAAGCGGCTGACCGCCAGCAGACGGCGGATGGCGCGGGGGAGTCGCTCATGGTGGCGAAAAGGACGGATCCGACGGCTTGCAGGCCGCTCGGGGCCATTGTGGGTGGGCTGTGGGAGCCCCTCGTCCCTTAGTCCCTGCCCGGCGGAGCCGTTCTCAGCGCCGCGGCCGCCCGCTGGCGCAGCTGCTGGCGCAGATCGGCGTCGGCGGCGGCATCGGTGCTGACCGCCAGCAGGCCCAACGGTTGCCGCTCGGGGCGCTCCAGCAGCTGACGCAGTTGCAGGGGCAGGGATGGGGCACCCCGCAGGCGCGCGCAGGGCACGCCGTGCAGCTCAGCCAGACGCAGCGGATCGAGGGGCTGAGGCATGGCGAACAGCCGCTCGAAATCGAAGGCCGAATCGGCACGGATCGACAGCTGCTCGAAGATGCCACCGCCGCCGTTGTCGATCAGCACCACGCTCAAGCGGCCGCGCAGCTGCTGGCGCCAGAGCCAACCGGAGCCGTCGTGCAGCAGGGCCAGATCGCCCGTGACCAGCACCAGCTCTCCGAGCGCCTC
>CAYOCW010000002.1:0-723 GCA_964402615.1 uncultured Cyanobium sp.
GCCTCGGCGAAGCTGTTGGCCTTGTAAAGCGAGGTGATCTCCATCTCGTTGGCAAACAGGATGTCGACATGGCCATCCACCAACTCCTGGAAACTGTCGCGGTGACGATCGACGCAGAAGGCATCGGAGAGGGAGAGGGCCACCTCGCCGCCATGGGCGCGGGCCGTTTCGGCCGCCGCGATGAAGGCGCGCTTGGCGGCCTCGCTGTCCCACAGGTAGCCCTCCAGGTAGAGAACCTTTGCTTGGGCGACGAGGCTGAGATCCAGATCCGAGGGGTCGAGCAGCACCGAGGCACCGAGGAAGGTGCACATCGTGCGCTGGGCATCCGGTGTGACCAGAATCAAACAGCGGGCGGTCGTGGGGCCGGATCGGGCGGGCGGTGTATCGAAGTGGGCGCCGACGGCCCGGATGTCGTGGCTGAAAATCCCCCCCAATTGATCATCGCGGACGCGACCGATGAAGCCGGCTCTGCCCCCCAGCTGGGCGATGCCAGCCAGGGTGTTGGCCGCGGATCCTCCGGAGGTTTCCAGACCCGGGCCGACGCTGGCGTACAGGCGCTCAGCGGTGGCCTCATCCACCAGGGCCATGGTGCCCTTGCTGAGCTGCTGGGCTTCGAGAACAGCGTCATCCGCCTGCACAAGAACATCGACGATGGCGTTGCCGATGCCGACGACATCGAAGCGCTCGGTTGCGGTGGTGACCATGAGAACGGGGAAAAAAGGG
>CAYOCW010000002.1:733-69794 GCA_964402615.1 uncultured Cyanobium sp.
CGCGATCGGCACCTCCATCAGTTCGGCCAGGAAGCGCAGATAGCTTCTAGCCGTGGCGGGCAGATCCTCCAGGCTGCGGCAGTCGGCGGTGGAGCACTGCCAGCCCGGCAGCTCTTCAAAAATCGGCCGACAGCGGGCGAAGTCTTCGGCGCTGCTGGGGAAGTGCTCGATCCGTTCCCCCTCCAGCTCATAGGCCACACACACCTGGATGGCATCCAGTTCATCCAGCACATCGAGTTTGGTAATGGCTAAACAGTCGAGGCCATTCACCTGAACGGCATAACGGCCGATCACGCCATCGAACCAGCCGCAGCGCCGCCGCCGTCCTGTGGTGGTGCCGTATTCACCACCCCGATCGCAGAGATGGTCGTTGAGACTGCCTTCGAGCTCCGTGGGGAAGGGGCCCTCACCGACGCGGGTCGTGTAGGCCTTGGCCACGCCGATGACGCGATCGATCAAGGTGGGGCCGACACCAGCACCGATGCAGGCTCCGCCGGAAACGGGGTTGGATGAGGTGACATAGGGGTAGGTGCCGTGATCCAGATCCAGCAGCGTTCCCTGTGCTCCCTCGAACAGGATGTTTTTGCGTCCCCGCGCTGCTTCGTGGATGGTGCGGGTGCAATCGACCACGTGGGGTGCCAGGCGGCGCCCGTAGTCGGCATATTCCTCAAGGACCGCTTCTGGATCGAGGCGCTCCAGGCCATAGATCCTGGCAAGCAGCTCGTTCTTTTCGGCCAGCGGCCCCAGCAGCCGATCCCGCAGGCGCCGTTGGTCGAGCAGGTCGATGACCCGAATGCCGTTGCGCTCCGATTTATCGGCGTAGGTGGGGCCAATCCCTCGCCCGGTGGTCCCGATGCGTCTGTCGCCGCGGCGTTGTTCCATCGCCTGATCCAGCAGGCGGTGGTACGGCATGGTGACATGGGCGGTGGAGGCCAGCTTCAGCCCGGAGACGTCGATGCCGTAGTCGATCAACATGTCGACCTCCCGCAGCATCACCGCCGGATCCACCACCGTGCCGGCTCCAATCAAGCACGTGGTGGAGGGGTAAAGGATGCCGGAGGGGATCAGGTGCAACTTGAGCACGCGATCATCAACCACGATCGTGTGACCGGCATTCACACCGCCCTGATAGCGCACGACGACGTCGGCCGAGCGACTGAGCAGATCGGTGATCTTTCCCTTCCCCTCGTCACCCCACTGTGCACCGATGACGACGACGTTGGCCAAGAACGGAACGGCCAGCGGCCGCTTTCGAGCACAAACAAAGAGTGTGTCAGATCACAGGGCCATCTGTAAACCCACTGATCAGGCCCCGCGTACCACGCCGGCCTCCGCCTGGCGCAGCTCCTTGTCGACGCGGTTGCGCAGCGCTTCGGGAAGGGGCCGGTTCGGATAGTTCGCGTAGTGGCCGGCGAGAGAGTTGAGGGCGGTCTGCATGGTGGTGAACGAGGCCAGCCCGTTGACGCCATCGCGAGGCCGATAGCGCGACATGTAATCGTTGATCAGGGCCCGGGCCTCGCGTTCGGCCTCCGGGCGGGCGGGATCATCGGCGGCCAGGGTGATGCTGCGCTCCAGGAGCTGGGCCACCTTGACCGTGTCGTCCACGTAATTGCCGCTCAGAGAGCCGGCGGAGCTGCAGGCGCTCAGGGAGAGGCCAAGGCAAAGGCAAAGCGGCAGCACCAGAGCGAGCGCGGGGCGAACCAACAGCCGACGCAGGAGGGCGATCAAAGCAGGCGGGGCAGAGCCTCCAATCCTAGGGGCCCCACCCGGCGACCCTGGTCGTGGATCAGCCTGGCTGCAGGCCCTGGCGCTGGGTCGGGATCCGCTCGGCCAGCAGCGCCACCACGGCCGCGGCCGGCAGCTCCTGGCGGTCGCAGCGGCCGGCACGGTCCACCAGCTCCACCCGGCCCTCGGCGGCGCCGCGGCCGACCACAACCCGCCAGGGAATGCCGATCAGGTCGGCATCCTTGAACTTCACTCCAGCGCGCTCGGGGCGATCATCTAGCAATACATCGAGCCCCGCCGCTTGCAGCTGATGGTAGAGCGATTCGCCCAGATCGCGCTGATGCTGCTCCTGCAGATTGGCGATCACCACGATCACCTCAAATGGAGCGATCGCCAACGGCCAGCGAATCCCCTGATCGTCGTGATGTTGCTCCACGGCCGCCTGGGCCAGGCGGGAGACGCCGATGCCGTAGCAGCCCATCCACAGCGGTTCTAGCTGACCGGCTTCGTTGGTGAAGCCAGCCTCCAGGGCAGTGGAATATTTGCGGCCGAGCTGAAAGATATGGCCCACCTCGATGCCGCGAGTGGCCTGCAGCCGCTGGGACGAATCGTGCAGGCAGCGATCGCCGCTCTGGGCCGCCCGCAGGTCGAGCGGCTCCGGCTGGATGCCCAGGCCGGCCCAGGTGACGCCGACCCTGTGGGCATCCAGCTGGTTGGCGCCGCAGACAAACGCCGGCAGAGCGGCGGCGGTGGCCTCAACGAGGCGAAGGAACCCCGAGGCGATTCGCGGGCTGGCATGGCTTGGCAAGGCGGCGTTGCCGATGCCGGCGGGCGCCGGGAGAGAGCCCCAATCCGGATCGGCGAGATCGGGCCCGAGGAATCCAAAGGGAACCCCCGACAGGTCGAGGCTCAAACCCCACTGCCGAACCAGCTCGGCGCTCAGCGGCTCGATGCCCAGCAGGGCACCATGCGCCTCGCCAAGGCGCCTGGAGACCGCATTGGCGAGCTTCACCTCATTCAGCGCTTGGTCCCCGCGCAGGCTGATCAGTAGCGGCTGGTGAACACCCGACTCAAAGCGGGCCAACAACACCAGCACCTTGACGATCTGGGAGGGATTCAAGCCATGAGCTTCGGCGAGATCCTGAATCGAACTGATGGCGGGAGTCGCCAGCAGCTCCCCTTTGCCACCCTGCCGCTCTCCTCCCGGCAGCGGGATGGCCTCCGGCGCCAGCGACACGGCGCGCTCCTGATTGGCGGCATAGCGGCCATCGGCGCTGGTGAGCACGAGATCCTCGCCGGCGTCGGCGGTCACCATGAACTCCTGGCTGGCTGAACCACCAATCGCGCCGCTGTCGGCCTCGACGGCCACGGCTTGCAGACCGCAACGCTGGAAGATCCGCCGGTAGGCGCCATCCATGCGCGTATAGTAGTGCTGCAAATCGGCTTCATTGGCATGGAAGGAATAGGCATCCTTCATGATGAACTCGCGACCCCGCATCAAGCCAAATCGCGGACGGATTTCATCTCTAAATTTAGTCTGAATCTGATAAATACAAACGGGTAATTGTCGGTAAGAGCGCAGCATTTCGCTGGCCAGGAAGGTCACGATCTCTTCGTGGGTGGGGCCGAGGCCCAGCTCGCGGCCCTGTCGATCCTGCAGGTGGAACATGATCCCCTCGCCTGCCGTATAGCCAGCCCAGCGTCCGCTCCGCTGCCACAATTCGGCCGGCTGTAGCTGTGGCAGAAGGGTTTCAAGGGCATCGACCGCCGCTAATTCTTCTCGAACGACCGCCGAAATTTTCTGCAACACTCGCCAGAGCAGCGGCAGGTAGGCGTAGACGCCGGCGGCGATACGCCGCATGAAGCCCCCGCGCAAGAGCAATTGATGGGAGATGATTTCGGCATCGGCTGGAACGTCACGCAACGTCACCAGCATCAAGCGCGAGACGCGCATCAGGCCCTGGACACTTGGATCTGGACCCTATCACTGATGTGTGCCCGCGCCGCGATTGGATCAGGATGGTGACCGTCACATCCGCCAGCGGCAACCCGACCCTGCTAGAATGCGCTGATTCCAAGCGATCTCATCTGCGTCTCATGCTTGCCAGTCCCGGCCACCCCGCGGGTATGGTTCAATCTGCTGACCATGATTCAGCTCACGCTGTCGCGCAGTCTGCTGTGCTTTCCGAGATTGGAGCACGCGCGAATGACAGCTACCCAGCGGCTGCTCCTGAGGTTTTAATTGGCATCGAAGACGTTCAAAAATCTCTCAGTCGTTCCCGTGCTTCTGTTTACCGATACGCAAACACAGATCCCCGCAGTCTCAATCCCGCTTTCAACCCCCGCAAGCTCAATCCTGAGTACCGCAGCGATCAGAAGGATCCCTTGCTCTTCCACCCCAACGAAGTGGCTCGGTTTGCCCGTGATGTGCTGCGTATCAAAGAAGTCACCGTCGAAGTCCTCAATTCACCCTCCACCGTCACCCAGCAGCTGTTGGCGTCCATCCTTGAAGAGTTGCGACAGATCAAAACCCAGCTGGCCAGCGCTGCTCCGCCGTCTGAGCTTCACCCCCTGCAAAACCACGTGCATTCGCGTCCAGCGGCCTGAACCCGGTCCGCCGTGGCGACCGGCTTCGCCGCGGCGCGAGGCGATTCAATTCGGACAAGCGGTTCAGGCGCGTCGCTGCACCAGGTAACCGGCAAAGTTCAACGCTTGAAAGATCAAGGCTGGATCGCCGAAGCCGGCAGCATCCAGCAGCGCGGTCAGTCGGGCTGGTCCAATCGGATGCCAGGTATCCCCCAACGCTTCACCGCCTCCCCCCGGGGCCGCCTCCAAGCCGCTGGCCCGTTGAAAGCCCAACCAGGCTTGCGCCACCTGCTCCTGGAGGGATGATCGCTCCGGACGCATCAGATCAACCAACACCAATTGGCCGCCGGGGCGCAACAGTCGGGCAAGGGCCGAGAGAAATCCAAGTTTGGTTCCGTCATCCGGCAGCGATTGCAGCACCAACACCGCCAGGGCGCCATCAAACAGGCGGTCGTTGCCGATCTCCTCCACCTTGCAGCAGCGCCAGTGGATCGCAACCGCGGGGTCGAGGCGCTGCTGGGCCAGGCTGAGCATCGCCGGCGAGGGATCCAATCCTGTGAGCTGCCAATCCGGCCGTTGGGCCCGGGCCTCCAGCAGTTCGGCACCGGTGCCGCAACCGGCCACGAGAACGGCCGCGCCAGCGGCAGAGGCCAGGGGTGATGCAGCCAGCAGCGCCACGGCCAGGCGCGCCAGGCTCGCGTAGCCGGGGATCAATGCGGACACCAGCTGGTCGTAGCCCGCCCTGTCAGGATCCGCAGGGGCCAGCCGCTGCGGCTGCCGTGCCAAATCATCAGGGCCGGGTCCGGCGTTGCTCGGGCCCGCAGGTTCCGCCGTGGAGGCCGACTCGGGGCGATGCTCTGCCGCTTGCCCACCCACGGCCACCTGCCCCTCTAGCCAGAACGATTCTCCGATCGTAGGCGCCCGCATGCTGCTCTCTGCGGCGCGGCGTGCCTTAAGTTGGCGTCGCCTTTCCCCCCGCCTCGACCGTGCCCACCATCCGCTTTGAAAAGGAAGGCCAGCAGGTCGGTTGCATCGAAGGCGCCAACTTGCGGAAGGCGGCCCTCGATGCCGGCATCAATCCCTACTCAGGTCTGAACAACTTCAATAACTGCTCCGGGCTGGGCCAGTGCGGCACCTGTGTGGTTGAAGTGCTGGAGGGTGCTCGCAACCTTTCGCCCCGCTCCGATGTGGAAGAGGTGTATCTGGCCGATCGGCCTGCCAACTACCGCCTCAGCTGCCGCACCAGCGTCAACGGCGACGTGACGATTCGCACCAGGCCCGATGGTGGGGTCGGCAAAGGGTCCAACAGTCTTGCCGGAGCCCTGAAAGCTCTCGTCAAGCGCCGTTGAACCGGCGGCGGGGGACCCTTGCCTGGCAGGGGTCCCCGACATCATCCCGGCAGCCTTGAGCAGCTCCCATGCCCGCCTCCGCCCCACGGCATCGCCTGTTCAGCTACGCCGGCTGCTCCACCTGTCGCAAGGCCTTGGCCTGGCTTGCTGGCCAGGGGCTCCAGTCCGGCCGTGACCTCGATGTCGTTGACATCACGATCGCCCCGCCCAGCCCGGCGGAGTTGCGCCAGGCCCTTGTCCAGCTCGGACGCAGCCGCCTGTTCAACACCAGCGGCAAGAGTTATCGAACCCTTGGCGCAGCTCACCTCAAAGCGATGAGCGACGACCAGGCGATCGATGCCTTGGCGGCCGATGGTCGCCTGATCAAACGCCCCTTCCTGATCAGCGCTGACGGCGGCATGGCCACCGGCTTCAAGCCGGAGGAGTGGCAGGCGCTGCTGGGTTGACACTGGCGCCGCGCGGAGCAATTCCGTCCTGCCGCGTGATCAGCAGATCGAGCTCATCGATCAGCATCTCGATGCTGGCACGGTTCACTTGACTGACATAGGTTCCCTTGAGCTCCTCCAGCACGGCGCAGAGCAGCTCCTGGGATCGAGCCAGGGTCGTGCCGCTTTCCAGCGCTGCTGCCAGCTCCTCCCAAAAACGATCCACGCAGCGGCGCAGCAGGTCCAGCTGTTGATCATCCCGCCGGCTGAGCCGTTCACCGGTGCTGCGGCTCAGATCCAGCAAACTATCCACCAGGCCAGCCGCCAACTGGCGACTTAGCCCCTGCTCCACGGTCAACAGGGGTTCGAGCCGACGCAACGGGCCGGGAACCACACCCCGCTGCAGGCTCTGTTGCAGGGCATGGCCGAGCACCCCCTGCAGTTCCGGCGCCAGGCGCGGCGCCACCTGAATCAGCAGCAAGGGCGCCCAGATCCGCAGCAGTTCCACCAGCTCCTTCCCATCGCGGACCAGCACCGACTGGTGGCTGCGCAGCCCGCGCAGACGGGTCGGCCAATGCCCGGAGCGAACGATCTGCTGCAGACCATCCAAGATCTGCAATACCAACACCTCGAACAGCTCCACCGCCAGCAAGGCCACCACCCAACGGGAGATCACGGCCCGCAACGGCTCCAGGTTGATCAAGCCGCTGGTTTGCAACCGCTCCAGCACCGGCAGCAGCCGCAGCAGCCGCCCAAACGGCAGCAGCAGCGGCAGATCGATCCAGCGACGCAGCAGCGCCTGGTTCCAACTCAAGCCCGGCAGCCGCCGCCGCAGGCGCATGGTGCTCAGCACCATGTCCAGCAGGAACACGCTCTGGAACAGCAGCAGGTCGTAGCGCCAGAAGTGATCGGTGGGCCGGCCGTTCTCGTCGATGGACCGCCAGTAGTTGGTCGCCACCAGGGGCAGGATCTTGGCCCGCCAAAACCGACGCTCCTGATCCCAGCCTCGCGGCGTCAGCCAGGCGGGCTCGAGCAGCAGCGCTGCCGCCTGGCGGGCCGAGGCCTGGCCCGACCGATTCCGCAGCCGGTTCTTGAGACGCTCCAGGGTTCCCGATCCGCCCGAACCCAGAAACGGGTTGGTGCTGATCATCTCGCTGGTCAGGCGCGCCTGCTGCAGCAGCAGCTGGATCTGCAGCGGCGTGAGGCGCTGGCCCGGCCGGTGGTTGGCCATGGCTTGATCCAGGCGCGCGAAGGCCGTCGTGTAGGCGACCGTCTCACGATGGGGCTCAATCCCCTTGATGGAATCCACCCAGGGGGTGACATCCGGCAACAACGTCAGCGGCACCACCAGCGGTATGCCGGGCAACGGATAGAGATTGCGCTGCAGCCAGAAGCTGCGCAGCGGCACGTAGCTGAGGTCGAAGACCACCCAGAGCAGGTTGAGCGCCGCCCAGATCGCCACGAAGCGATCCCAGACCAGGGCGAGGCGATGGTTCGTGCGCGGAGGTGGCCGATGCCAGCGAGGACGCGCCATGGAAACCCGGGGAGGGTGGGTGCTTAATCTGCCCAGAATCCCTCAACCCTGCATCCCCCGGACCTTGAGCTCCCCCGATCCCCAGCCTCAGGAAGGCAGATCCCAGGGCGCCGGCCCGGACCCCGACCCCTCCGAGCTGGCGCAGCGCGAACGGGGTTCAAGCCAGGCAGAGGAGTCCCGGGGTTTCTGGCGCAGCATCGTGATCACCCTGGCGCTAGCCCTCGGCATTCGCCAGTTTTTGGTGGAGGCTCGCTACATCCCTTCCGGGTCGATGCTGCCTGGG
Source organism: uncultured Cyanobium sp. (assembly GCA_964402615.1). GTDB lineage: Bacteria > Cyanobacteriota > Cyanobacteriia > PCC-6307 > Cyanobiaceae > Cyanobium. The sequence goes on from CAYOCW010000002.1 coordinate 8,636, forward strand.
CTCCAGCTGCAAGATCGCTTGTTGGTGGAGAAGCTCAGCTACCGCTCCCGCCAGCCCCAACGGGGGGAGATTGTGGTGTTTCACGCACCGCATCATTTTGATCCCGTGCTGAAGCAGCCAGGCCAGGGCGGACCCCTGACCTGCCTCCTGGTCAACTTGCCCCTGATCGGCTCTCTCAGCGGGATTCAACAACCGGCCTGCGACGCCTACATCAAACGGGTGATCGGTCTTCCCGGCGAACGGGTCAGCGTCAACCCCCGGGGCCAGGTCAAGATCAATGGCCGGCCGTTGGCTGAGCCCTACGTGCAGAACTACTGCGCGGTTGATTCCCGCGGCGAGGGCCCCTGCCGCAGCCTGGAGGTCAGCGTGCCGCCGGACCATGTGCTCGTGCTCGGTGACAACCGGGCCAATAGCTGGGACGGTCGGTTCTGGCCGGGTGGACCGTTTCTGCCTCAGCGCGAGATCATCGGCCGCGCCTTCTGGCGCTTCTTCCCGTTCAACGCGATGGGCCCCCTGGGACCCGCCAATCGTCAGGATCGCTGAAGCCGGATGCGACCACAGCGCCGCTGATCGTCTTCCCCCAGAACGGTTGGTTGGCCGCCAGCGAGGGGCAGCTGGAACGATCCCAGCGCCAGAGGTGATCGGGGTTGAACAGGATCCAGCGCCGTTCTGCCAAGCCGACCTGCTCGATGCTCCAGCCCAAAAACGCCGCGGGCCCCCAGCAGAGCGCCTGCCAAAGCTGTTCCGGTCGCCAGCGGCGTTGCACCACCAGCTCCTGCCAGAGCAGGCTCAGGGCCAGCCCGTGGCCCGCCAGCCCCGGCCGGCGCTGATCCAGCGGCAGCAGACGCTCCTCCGCATCCAGGGCCTGATGGTGCACCGCCACCGCCGTCAGGGTGCCTTCGGCGAGGCCGGCAATCAACGCCTCGCGATCGGCCGGCCCCCCCAGGGACGGCACCAGACGCCAGCCCTCGTCGCTGGCGGCGAGGCAACTCGAATCGGCAACCAGATGCCACCAGCAGACGCTGGCCGGCGGCCGGTGGGCATGGCGCGCCAGGCAAGCCACGGCCTCGGCGGTGGAGAGGTTCATCAACCGCAGCTCCAACTGCGGGAACGCGTCCTGCAACGTCAACAGCTGCTGCAGCGGCAGCTGCTCGCTGAGCACCGGATCGGGGGGCCAGCCCGCCCGCAAGGCTTCGACCCGCTCTCGCACGAAGCCCTGCTGGGTCAGGGACAAATCACGGGGGGCCAGCAGCACCGGCCGCTGGCCCATCTCGCCGAGGCGCAAGCCGCGCTCCAACAGCTCCAGCGGCGGCAGGTGGTCGGCGCTGGCGAGGCCGAGGGCACCGGCCTCGAGCTGGTCGGCGTGGGGGGCCAGCGCCTGGCCGGCACCCGCCACGCTGAAACTGCCCCAGAGATGCAGACCCATCGGTGCCGGCCAGCGCAGCCGCAATCGGTCCGGTCGATCGCGCCAATCCGTGGCCCAGGGCAACAGCGCCACCTGGCCATAGCCGCCCGCCGCCGCGGCCCGCCGCAGGCTGTCCAGGGTCTCCGCCCGGCTGAAGTCGGGGTCGTCCAGCACGCTATGGGGATCGATCAGCGGTGGCCCCAGCCACAGCCTGGTCCCATCCAGCTCCAGCGCGCCTGAGGCCGCGTCGGCTCGATCCGGTCCGCGGCCCCTGGCCCACGCCGGTGGCTCCCAGCCTGGGGACGCGACCGCATCCGCCGCGACCGCCGGACGGATGCGCGTCAGGCAGCCGGCTTCGATCCAGACATCGGCCCGGCGGGGTGGCTCCGCGGGCTGGTCGATCAGGTTGACCTGGCGCAGCAGCAGCAGGTGGTTCATACCGTTGGTGCCGGCCGCAACGGGTCGGGGTTCAGAGGGCCCCCGCGGCGGTGCGGTCGAGCACGCCGCCGAGATGGCCGGTGAAGTTCAAGCCGCTCACCACCGGCGTTGCTTCGCTGCCAGCGGGGTAGTCGATCACCGTGACGCCCCCGTTGCCCTGCTTCACGGACCAGATCGCCTCCGGGCCGAGGCCGAGAAGAGCGCAGAGAATGGTTTTGTTGACGGCGTCGTGGGCCACCACCAGGGCCGTTTCCTGCCGATCGAGGCTGCGGGCGATGCTGTTCCAGGCCGCCAGCGATCGCTCCCAAACCTGCTGAAGGTTCTCCCCCTCCGGCATCTGCACGGTGTGGGGAGCACGCTTCCAGCTTGCCAGCAGCTCCGGCCAGGTGGCGGCGATCTCGCGCTCCAGCTGGCCCTCCCAGCGGCCGTGGCCGATCTCCACCAGGCCGCTGAGACAGGTGAGGGGCACGCCGGGATGCTTCGCCAGAATCCGCTCCGCCGTCTGCCGCGGCCGGGCCATGGGACTGGTGTAGGCGCGGCTCAGCGGCACCTCGGCCAAGAAGCGGCTGGCGGCCTCGGCCTGGGTGATTCCATGGCTGTTGAGGGGGATGTCGATCTGCCCCTGGAAGCGTCCTTCGCGATTCCAATCGGTTTCGCCGTGGCGCACCAACAGCAGCCGCGGCCCCGTGCTGCGCCCTGGCAGGGGGCGCTGCAGATGGAAGGTGCTGTTCAGCGACTCGATCTGCACGCCGGTTTCCCCGTCGCTGGAGCGTTGCAGATTCAGCACCGAAATCGAGCCGTTGTCGAGCCGCAAACGGGCAAATGCCGAGGCCGGCAGACCCAGCAACCGCAGCAGCAGACAGCGCAGGATGCCGTTATGGGCTACCACCAGCACGGTGTCCAGCCCCTCCCCGGCCAGGGCCTCGGCATGGCGGTCCAGCAACGCGTCCACGAAGCTGCCGGCCTGCTCCATCAACTCCAGCACCGGGTTGTAGCGCCGCCCGGCCGCGTTCAACAGCTCCAGGCGGTGGGGTTCCTCCCGCCATTGCCGCTCACCCTCCGGATCATGGCGGTGCAACTCCTGGCGCAACAGGCCGCTCCAGGGGGCGAGGTCGATCTCCAGCAGGTCATCCCGCTCGATCAGCTCCGTGGCGCCTCCATGGCTGCGGATCAGCTGGCGGGCCGTATCCCGTGCCCGCCGCAGCGGTGATGTGTAGGAGGCCGCCAGGTCGATGCCCGCCAGCGCCTCGCCACAACGGCCGGCCTGCTCCAGCCCCTGCTCGCTCAGGCTGGAGAGATCGTCGCGCCCCTGGATGCGGCGTTCAAGGTTGTAGCTGCTCAGCCCGTGGCGGACCAGCACGAGGCGAAGGGGCACGGACCAGCAGGTCTCAGGCCCGTTCATCGTATGGGAGCAGAATCGCCGCCAGCCCTGCTGCCGCATCTGGCTTGATCGGTTCCATCCCGCCCCAGCGCCCGTCCCTCAACTGGAAGTTGCTGCTGGCGCTGCTGTCGTTGGCCCTCACGGTGAGCGTGTGGATCGCAGGTCTGATCGACAGCCTGGAGAGGCCCTCCGCGGTCGATGCGCTCGGCCTGCGCCAGCTGGAGCTGACCGCCCTGGCGGAGGATGGCGTGCCGGAGCCGCTCCGCCCCCTGCTGGTTGGCAAGGCTCCCCGGCAGACCCTGGCGGAGGAGCTGGAGCGTCAGATTCAGAGCGCCAACACGCCGCCGCTGGCGGCGCAGCGGCTCGAACTGGCGTTGTTGCGGCGGGGTTCCGCCGACGTGGAGCAGGCGGATCAAGCCGATCGTCAGCTGCGCGAGCTGATCCCGAGCGTGGAGGCCGCGAGGCGACCGCTGCTGGAGGCCCTCAGCGCCAGAAGCACCCGATCGATCGCTGCCCAGCAACAGCTTCTGGAGCCGTGGGCGCCCTCCCTGCTGCTGCGCCAGCTCAGCTGCGAACAGTTGGGTGCCGCGCTGGACAGCTGCCCAGCCCACGATCGGGCGCCGGCGCTGGCGCTGCGCCTGCTGGCGGTCAGCCTGGCGCCGACGCTGCTGCTGCTCGCTGGCGGGTTGCTGCTGCTGCTGCAGCTCTGGGGAGCCCGTCAGGGGCGACTGCCGCCGCCGGCGCCTCTGCAGGGGCCGCCGATCAGCCCCGTGGACGCCATCTTGCTGGTGGCCGGAGCTTTCGTGCTGCTCGGCGAGGTCCTGACGCCGCTGCTGATCCAGATTCCCCTCCAGGAACTTCTCGATGCCCTGCGGTTGCCGGTGGCCATCAGCCAGGGACTCCAGGTGCTGTTGCTCTATTGCGGCGCGATGGTCGCTCCCCTGGCGGTTTTGGCGCTGCAGCTGGGCCAACTGGGCCCGGCACCGCCTCAGGGTTGGCTGCAATGGCGTTGGCGACCACCCGGCTCCGCCCTGCTGCAGGCGCTGCAGGTGCTGATGATGGTGCTGCCAGCCGTGGCGTTCAGCGGTTGGCTGGTGGAGCAGGTCTGGAGCGATCCCCGCGGCAGCAACCCGCTGCTGGAGCAGGTGCTGACCAGCGGCGATGGCTTGGCGCTGCTCTGTTTAGCCGTGACGGCGACGCTGCTGGCCCCCCTGTTTGAGGAAACCCTGTTCCGCGGCGTGCTGTTGCCGGTGGTGGGGGCGCGTCTGGGCGGGGGGATGGCCGTCCTGTTCAGTGCCGGGATCTTCGCCCTCGCCCATCTCAGCCTCAATGAGCTCACACCGCTGTTCGTTCTCGGCCTGGGGCTGGGTTGGCTGCGTTGGCGCACCGGTCGGCTGGCGTCGAGTGTGCTGCTCCATGCCCTTTGGAACGGTTTGACCTTTGTGAATCTGTGGTTGCTGGCTGACTGAACCCACCGGTGGGTTGCCCGCTGCCGTGCAGAGTGGTTCACTTGCGCATTGCTTTGTGCAGTCCCTTGGTCGCCTCCCTTAGCCCAGCGCCTGCGCGCTCCGTTGCACGTCCGGCTCGACGTTCCTCCGCGGCGTCACGGGGCGCCAAACCCTCCCTGGAGATCATCCATGGGTCGTTCTCGGCTCGGCGGATCGAGCGTCAGGCGCCTTGGCTGGCCCAACTGCATCGCGCCTCCACGGGGGCCCTGGCTGGATTGGGTCTCTCCATGCTGGGACTGAGCGCCCTGACCCTGCATTGGCAGAATCAGTGGGGGGACAACTTCGCCAAGCTCCAGGCCGCCAAGGTTCTCACCCACCGTCTCCAGGAGTCGACGGCACTGTTGGAGCAGCACCACCTGGGGGCGGTCCGTCGGCCCGGCCAGCTGGTGCCAACCAACAGTGAGAACCTGATCCACCTGCGCGAGCCCAAGATCGCCACCCCCAATCCGGCACTCACCCTGCTGGCCCATCTTCAGTTCCGTCCCATGCCCGCCGGATACTGATGGGAAGGGCCTCCGAGCGCCGCCATCGACCGGGCGGCATCCGACCAGGGGGATCAGCTCCCAACGTTCAGGGGCCCGCTTCCCGACCTGGACGGAGCCAGCGTCAAACCAGGATCGTTGAGATTCAGCCCCTGTCGCGGGGCCGTTTGATTGCCGTGTATCTGATGTTGTGCGCTGCCCTGGCCGGTCTGGCGGGGCGTCTGGCGTGGCTGCAGATTGTCGAGGGGGCTCGCTTGGAAGCGCGGGCACGGGCGATTCAGACCCACACCATCAAGCCGATCGGAACACGCCGCACCATCGTGGATCGGATGGGGCGTTTGGTGGCCATCGATGAACAGCGCTATACCCTTTGGGCCCACCCGCAGTACTTCAACATTCCCGGTGATGAACCGCGCAGCGTTCGTCCCGTCGCCGATGTGATGGCCAAGCTTGCCCCTGTGCTGGGTCGCTCTAGCCCGGAATTGACCCAGATGGTCGGCGAACAGCGCACCGGCGTCAAGCTCTCGACTGGGTTGGATCCTGAAACCGCAGGCCGGGTTCGGGACCTCGGCATCAGTGGTCTCGATCTGGAGCCCTATCCACAGCGGGTCTACCCCCAAGGCACCTTGTTCTCGAATGTGGTTGGGTTTCTGAATTTAGAGCGGCTGCCACAAGCTGGACTGGAGCAAAGCCGCGATCGGGATTTGCGACGGCAGGAATCCACGATCAGCATGCGCAAGGGAGCCGACGGCACCCCCTTGCCCGATGGCCTCATCCCAGGCTCGCTCTACAACGATGATCTGCGCCTCCAGCTGACACTGGATGCACGTCTGCAGCAGGTTGCCCAGCAAGCCTTAAGTCGCCAAGTGAAGCAATGGCGTGCCAAGCGGGGCGCCGCCATGGTGATTGACGCACGCAACGGTGAGATGCTGGCTCTTGTCTCGTCTCCCGGTTACGACCCCAACCGATATTGGAGTTATTCACCTGGCCTGTTCCGCGAGTGGTCTGTTCAGGATCTGTACGAACCGGGATCAACCTTTAAACCGATCAATCTCGCGGTTGCTCTGCAGGAGAAAGCAATCAACCCCAATGGCAAAGTCAACGATACGGGCAATTTAACGATTGGCGGCTGGCCAATTTTCAACAACGATCGCAAAGCTAATGGCCTGATTGATTTTGCGACAGTCCTTCAGGTTTCCAGCAACGTTGGCATGGTAGAAGCGATGCATAATGTCAAACCCCAGCGCTTCTGGCATTGGCTTCATCGCATCGGCATTGATGAGACCCCAGATACCGATCTTCCTGGTGCTGTGGCAGGTCAGCTGAAAACGCAACGCGAATTCGAGCAAGCTCCGATCGAACCTGCCGTGGCCTCCTTCGGCCAGGGGTTTTCCCTCACGCCGCTGAAGCTGCTACAGCTTCATGCCATGCTGGCCAACGGTGGGCGGCTGATCAGTCCTCACATCACCAGAGGGTTGCGGTCCGGCGATGCCCTCGCCCAAACGGATCGACCCACAGGGCTGCAACTGCTGGATCCCAAGGTGACTCGCACCGTGCTGAAATGGATGGAAACCGTGGTCGAGAATGGCACGGGTAAAGCAATGCGAATTCCCGGCTATCGAATCGGCGGCAAAACTGGTACCGCTCAAAAGGCTCGCAACGGTGTCTACATTCCTGGAGCCAGGATCTGCAGTTTTGTAGCCACATTGCCGGTTGAAGATCCACGCTATGTCGTGCTCGTCGTCGTGGACGAGCCTCAAGGTGGAAACGCCTATGGCTCCACCGTTGCCTTGCCCGTCGCCCGTCAGATTGTCGAAGCGTTGCTGGTGATTGAAAAATTGCCGCCGAGCCGCACGGTTGCAAGCCTCAGTGCCAAGCCGGCCAAGGGCAATTGAAGCAGCGGAAGGATCCGACCCTGTAGGGATTTCCACAAGTGGCGAGCCTCGGTTGGGGCGGTTGCCTCGGCTTGGCTAGCGTGTGACCAGAATCCAGCCCCAAGACGAGACACGCGATGGCCAACCTCCTCGACCAACTGGCGACCATGACGGTGATCGTCGCCGATACCGGTGACATCGAGGCGATCCGCCAGTTCACCCCCCGTGATGCGACCACCAACCCCTCCCTCATCCTGGCCGCGGCGCAGATTCCCGCCTATCAAGACCTGATCGACCGTTCCCTGCGGGAATCTCGACAGCTGCTGGGGGCTGAAGCTTCGGCCGAGGACGTGGTAGCAGAAGCCCTTGACGAGATCAGCGTAACGTTCGGCAAAGAGATTCTGCGCATCGTGCCCGGCCGCGTGTCGACCGAAGTGGATGCAAGGCTCAGCTACGACACCGAGGCCACCATTGCCAAAGCCCGTAAATTAATTTCACTTTACAATCAAGCTGGCATCAGCAACTCGCGCGTGTTGATCAAGATCGCTTCCACGTGGGAGGGAATTCGCGCCGCCGAACAGCTGGAGAAGGAAGGCATACATTGCAATCTCACACTGCTCTTTGGCTTTGCTCAAGCCGTGGCCTGCGCCGAGGCAGGGGCTACGCTGATCTCACCGTTTGTGGGGCGGATCCTCGATTGGTACAAAAAGCATACTGGTCGTGATCACTATCCTGGCGAGGAGGATCCTGGCGTCATCTCAGTCACAACGATCTTCAATTACTTCAAGACTTATGGTTATGCCACTGAAGTCATGGGTGCCAGCTTCCGCAATGTCGAGGAGATTATCCAGTTGGCCGGCTGCGATCTTCTGACGATCTCTCCCGCATTAATGGAGCAACTGCGCAGCGTCGAAGGCGTACTGGAGCGTCGTCTCAATGCTTCATCCCCTGCTGAAACAAGTCAACAGATCCATGTCGACCAAGAAACATTTTCCAGCATGATGGCTGCCGACCAAATGGCTAGCGATAAATTAGTCGAAGGTATTCAAGGATTCTGCAAGGCGATCGAAACGTTGGAGGCTCAGTTGGCCCATCGGCTTGCTTTATTGGAGGGTGGAGCTGCGTTTAGCCACGCTGTGCATGAGATCTTTTTGCTGAATGATCTCGATGGCGATGGTTGCATCACGCGCGAAGAGTGGCTCGGGAGCGATGCGGTCTTCGATGCCCTGGACACGGATAAGGATGGCCGCCTTGGCCCCGATGATGTGCGAGGCGGATTGGGTGCCGCCCTCGCCATCAGCCGCTAGAGGGCCTAAACTCTGCCTCAATAGACTTGAAACGTCTCGTTCCCCGCTGACGACTCCTTGAACGCACTCGACACCATGCGTGCCTTGGCAAGCCAAGGCGAAGTTCTCGACGTCGCTGAAGGTGATTTGATCTTCCGATCTGGGGAGTCAGGGGATTGCATGTTCGGCCTGCTCGAGGGCAGTGTCGAGCTGAGCTGGAGCGATGGTGGCCAGGTGGAGCATATCGAAGCTGGTGATGTTTTTGGAGCTGGCGCTCTCGTCACGCATGATCATCGTCGCTTCGGCAGCGCCAGGGCCCTCAGCCACTGCCGCGTTTTAGTCATGAATCGCGAAAAATTCTTGTTCGCCGTTCAGGAATCACCCATGTTTGCCATTGAACTCCTCGGTTCCATTGAGGAGCGTTTGCGCCAGCTCAAGGATTGCTTGCGTTGAGCTGCGGGAGTTAATTATTCGCAACAACTTGTCGTCTGGCTATGGATCTGCCCCGTCTGGTGGCCTGATCTGGGCCACCAACAACCGATGTTTAGCTGTCGAGCCTCGGCGAAGGCAATGGTTATCCCATTGTCTGTTGATCTGGATCTGCGACTCTTATGCCGCCATGAATCTTCCCGGCATCGCGGATGCCTCGCTCAACCGCGTTGAAATAACAACCGCTTGATCACTCGTTGGGCGATGTCTGCATAGCCAACCTTGCCGGAAAGAATCTCGGCAATCCTTTGGGGAGCCGTTGGACGCTTGACCCCGAGCTGATAGCCCACTTTCGGCAACCGATAAAAGACCTGGGCGATGCGTTTGCCCCAAGCCATCGACTCTCCCCATTCCTGGCGCATGGCCAGGCTGTACCCCGCCAGGGCAGCGCGATCTCCAGAAAGCCAGCGATCCAGCGCCGCCGCCGCGCGCGTGGCACTGAGCAGCGCAGGACGCAACCCTTCCGCCAAGAAGGGATCGCACAGGGAGGCCGCATCACCGACGGCGACCAAGCCTTCGCCATGCAAGGGGAAGTGACCGGACCAGAGCCGCAGTCGGCCCTGGCGCCGCTGGGCCGAGCCAGGATCGATACCCAGGGAAGGGAGCAAGGCCGCCAACACGGCATCATGGTCGGCCTCTTGCTGCCCGATGAAGGTGCCGACGCCAAGGCTCCAGCCGCCATGGCGCGGGAACCCCCAGCAGAAGCCGTGATGAACGAGTCCGAAATCGAAACGGGCTTGATCGGGTTCCGCCACCGCTGCCTCGCACTCCAACGACAGCGTGGCGGCGAAGCGGGGCTTGGCTGGCCCCAGGCCGAGCGGCGCCGCGAAGCGCGATCCCGAACCGTCGGCGATCACAACGGCCCGGGCCCTGAGCAGCCGGCCTTCCGCATCACGCACCTCCCAACCTTGACCTGCACGCTCGATGCTCTCGATCGCACAGGGTTGCAACAACCTCGCACCGGCAGCAGTTGCCTGATCGGCCAAGAAAGCGTCAAAGCGCGACCGCTGCACGATCCAGAAATTGGCGCCTCCAGGCAACTCAGCGATCACCGGATCCTCCAAACACCAGGTGAATCGCACCCTCTGGATCACCTGCTCCACACAGGGGGAGAGATCAAACGGAAACCAGTTCTGTACGGATGCCGCCATGCCGCCACCGCAGGGTTTGGCACGGCCAGGAGGAGCGGCATCGCACAGCAGCACAGATCGACCGCGCAAGGCCAGATGGGCCGCCGTGGCTGAGCCTGCGGCGCCAGCTCCAACCACCAGGACATCGACGCCGTTCACACGCGCAGAATATCAGCTTCTTTCTCAGCCAGCTGCTTTTCCAGCTCATGGATAAAGCGATCGGTCAGCTTCTGGACCCGATCCTGCTGATCGCGGCTCTGGTCTTCTGACAAGTCGCCCTCTTTCTCCTGTTTTTTGATCTTATCGATGGCATCACGACGGATATTGCGTAGTGCAACTTTGCCTTCCTCTGCATAGCGAGAAGCCAACTTACAGAGATCTCTGCGGCGCTCCTCGGTGAGAGGAGGGATGTTGATGCGTATGGCGCGCCCATCGTTGTTTGGCGTCAGGCCAAGATCACTCATGCCAATCGCCTTTTCAATGCTATTGATGGAGCCGTTATCGAACGGCTGGATCTGGATCGTCTGCGAATCTGGCGTTGTCAACGTCGCCAGGGACTTCAACGGCGTTTCGGCGCCGTAATACTCGACGACGATCTTGTCCAGCAGAGTGGGGTTGGCACGGCCAGTGCGAATCGTGTTGAAGGTGCGTTGGGTCGCTTCCAGCGACTTGCGCATGCTAGCTTCTAGGTCCATGGCAGAGGAAGTCAAAGAGAGGATTGAGGGAAGATAAAGAAACCAGGGTGAAACCCGTGCTTCGCTGGCGGCTGCAATTTAGCGGCTGGGCACAATTCTGGTGCCAATGCATTCGCCTCCAGCTGCTTTAAGGATGTTGCCACGCACAAACACATCAAATACCACGATGGGAATTGAGTTGTCCTTGCAGAGGGCAATCGCGGCTGCATCCATGACCGCCAACTCGCCACTCAGCACGTCCAGGAACGTCAAGGAGTCGTAACGTTTGGCATCGGGATGGCGAACGGGGTCACGATCATAGACCCCATCCACCTTGGTGGCCTTGAAGACCACTTCGGCGCCGATCTCCGCGGCCCGGAGAGCTGCTGTTGTATCCGTGGTGAAGAAGGGGTTGCCGGTTCCAGCGGCAAAGATCACAACCCGACCCTTTTCCATGTGTCGAATCGCCCGGCGACGGATATAGGGCTCAGCCACCTCCTGCATGGAGATGGCGCTTTGCACGCGTGTTGGCACGCCTGCGCGCTCCAGGGCATCCTGCAGGGTCATGGCGTTCATCACCGTGGCCAGCATGCCCACATAATCAGCCGTGGCCCGATCCATGCCTGCCGCGGAACCCTTGAGCCCCCGGAAGATGTTGCCGCCACCCACCACGATGGCCAGCTGGGTGCCCGCTGAGACCACCTCAGCCACATCGGTGGCGATAGCGGAGACGATGGCCGGATCAATTCCATATCCCTGATCTCCCATCAGCGCTTCGCCGCTGAGCTTGAGCAATACGCGCCGGTAAGCCATTGGAGCCTCAATCTGGCGCACAGTAGCAAGCGGTCCCGCAGCGGGCCATTCGGCTCGGCGGCCTTCAGCAAGCGGTTCGGCTGGATCAGTACTCGATGCCCGGCTGGGCGCGAACACCCTGCTCCCGGAAGGGATGGCGCAGCAACCGCATCTCCGTGACCAGATCGGCCCGGGCGATCAACTCCGCCGGCGCACCACGCCCGGTCAGGGCCACATGGGTGAGCGGCGGTCGCCTCCCCAACCCCTGCAGCAGCTGCTCCAGGTTCAGGTATCCCAGGCGCAGCGCCACATTGACTTCATCGAGCACCACCAGCCTCCGCCCGGGATCCTCCAAGTAGCCCAAGGCGCAGGCCCAAGCCTGCTGAACCAGCTGGCGATCCCGGTCCCGGTCCTGGGTTTCCCAGGTGAACCCCTCGCCCAGGGCATGCCAGGCCAGATCCTCGCCGAACCGCTCCAGGGCCCTGGCTTCACCGGGTTGCCAGCCGCCCTTGATGAACTGGATCACCGCCACCCGCTCGCCATGGCCGAGCGTGCGCAACACCAGCCCCAGGGCCGCCGTGGTCTTGCCCTTCCCCTCGCCGGTGAACAACAGCACCAGCCCTTTTTCCCGGTTGCGCTCCGCCAGCCGCTGGCGTTGCACGGCCTGGCGTCGCTCCATGCGTCGTCGGTAGGCCTGCGGATCCGGCTCCGGCGCGAGCTCGCCTCCGGGGCCGAGCTCCTCGGCCAGGCGATCGAGCGACGGCTCCGCACCATCTGCGGGGGCCTCGGGTGGAGGCGCATCGGGGGACAGGGGATCCAGATCGACCGCTACCGACTGGCTCCACTTTGCTCCCGCGCAGCGGCAGGGAGGCTGGGCGACGACGAAGCTCAGCCTCCCTGCCGCCTTGCCAGGGCCGCATCCACGGCCCGCTGCTGATCGCGCCGCGTGATCCAGTGGTGGTAGGTGCGGGTGTGAATCGCCACAGAGTGGCCCATCATCCGCGCCGCCACCGTGTCGGGGAGACCGATGTGGATCGTGCGCACCGCCCAGGCATGGCGCAGGTCGTAGGGGGTGATCGGCAGGTCATAGCGGCGGAACTGTTCCGCCACCCGTCGACCGGCATGGCGCAGGGTGGTGCGGCTGAGGTCGCGGGCCACCGGGGGCAGGGCGGCAGGATCGCGCCCGAGTTGCTCCAGCTCGAACCAGTCCACCCATTCGGGCTGAAACGGCCACACCTGATGCTCCCCCGTCTTGCTGGTGGACAGCACCCGCACCACGCGATCACCGCCAGCGGACAGGGAGGAAAGGTCGCAGAAGAACGCCTCGTGGTTGCGCAATCCGTAGGTGGCCATGAGTCCGTAGACCAAGCGCCAGCCCGGGTTGGGGATCTCCCGCACAAGCCTGAGGATCTGGTCATCGCTCGGCAGGCTGCGGAAACGGGCCGCGTGAAGTCCGTAGCCACAGCTGCGCTCACGCCAATCGCTAGGCAGGCTCACCCCCTCCTGCTGCGCCAGGGCCGCGAGTGCCGAGGCGCAGCGCTGCCGCCCGGAGCTGCCCGGTCGATAGCTCTCCAGGGTGCGCAGCAGCAGCTCGGCATTGAGTGGAAGGTCGCAGCGGTCATCGGCGAGCGCCAGCATGCGCCGCAGGTAGGGCCGATAGGCGGCGGTCCAGGTGCTGCGGCTTCCCGCCCGTTGACGGCGGCGCGGAGCGCTGAAGAACTGGTGCTCGAAGCGCTCGCAGGCCGCGATCAGCGCGGTCAGCAGGCGGGGGGGCGCCGTGCTGGAGACACCCCAGCGATGCGACGCGGATCCAGGCTCGTCGTCGCGTTCGCCAGCCGCCGCGCCTGGCGGCCGCGTGCCGGGGCTGCCGAGCGCCGCTGGCGACCTCCCCGCTCCAGACCTCTCTCCAGCCGCGACGCGGCTGGTGGAACGCCCCGGGCCTTGGCCGGCGATCTCTCCTACCCGGATGGCGATCGCCTCGCCGCCGGGGCCGGAGCGGGCCTCGCGCCGACAGGGGCGGGACCATTCCGACCACTGGAACGCGCCGACCTCCAGCTGGGCCGCCACCAGCCGCAGCTGCGCCAGGGCGTGCTCCAGCCCCGCAGCCGTCGCCGGCAGGCCCAGGCTGAGCCGCTGGATCCGACGGCCGGGGCCCTGACGCAACGGTAGGGGGCCTCGCAGCCCGATGCGACCGCCGCGCCGCTCCAATCTCAGGCTGATGCCCAACTGAGCCAGTGTGGCGTTGCAGGTCTCCAGGCGAGCATCGAGCGGATCGGCGGCGGCGCCCCCGCCGACCACCGCCTCAGCGCCGGCCAGCCTCAAGTTGGGCCTGACCGTGGCGATCCTGGGGCCCATGGGGAGAGCTGGCGCGGAAGCTGGCGGACCCTAACGGGCAAACCGTGCGCGCACCAGGGTTGAGGGACCCTGATCGGGGTGGCCGCAGCGGTGTCGGGCGGCGCCAGTGCCGTCGTCCTTCGGTTCCTGGCATTAGGGTGAATGGCCTGCGGGCTTGGAGGGCATGGCCAAAGTCGGGGTGTTGCTGCTGAACCTGGGAGGTCCGGAGCGCATCCAGGATGTCGGGCCGTTCCTTTACAACCTCTTCTCCGATCCGGAGATCATCCGCCTGCGGATCCCGGCGCTGCAGAAACCGCTGGCTTGGCTGATCAGCAGCTTGCGCAGCAGCAAGTCTCAAGAGGCCTACCGGTCGATTGGCGGCGGCTCACCCCTGCGCCGCATCACCGAGCAGCAGGCGCGTGAGTTGCAGAGCAGCCTGCGACAGCGCGGCGTCGAGGCCACCAGCTATGTGGCGATGCGCTACTGGCACCCCTTCACAGAATCGGCTGTCGCGGACATCAAGGCCGACAGCATCGAGCAGGTGGTAGTGCTTCCCCTGTACCCCCAGTTTTCGATCAGCACGAGCGGCTCCAGCTTTCGGGAGCTGCAAAGGCTGCGGCAGACGGATGCGGCGTTCCGGCGCCTGCCGATTCGCTGCATCCGCAGCTGGTACGACCATCCCGGCTACATTAACGCCATGGCCGGCTTGATCGAACGGCAGGTTCTAGAGGCAGAGGTCCCGACCGCTGCCCATGTGTTCTTTAGCGCCCACGGCGTGCCAAAGAGCTATGTGGAGGAAGCCGGTGACCCCTATCAGCGCGAAATTGAGGCCTGCGCCGGTTTGATCATGGCCAACCTGCGCGATCGCCTCGGATATGCTAATCCCTACACCTTGGCCTATCAAAGTCGGGTCGGTCCGGTTGAGTGGCTAAAGCCCTACACCGAAGACGCCCTCAGAGATCTTGGCAAGGCGGGCATCAGCGACTTGGTTGTGGTGCCGATCAGCTTCGTGAGCGAGCATATCGAAACCCTCGAAGAGATCGATATCGAATACCGGGAGCTCGCCACGGAGGCCGGCATCCGCCACTTCCGTCGCGTTCCCGCCCTCGACACCGATCCCACTTTCATCAGTGGTTTGGCCGATCTGGTCCAGCAGTCGCTTGCGGGTCCAGAGATCAACCTGGAGCAGGCGGCGCTGCTGCCCACCAAGGTGAAGCTTTACCCCCAGGACAAGTGGGCGTGGGGCTGGAACAACAGCAGCGAGGTGTGGAACGGCCGATTGGCAATGCTCGGCTTTTCTGCTTTCCTGCTGGAGTTGATCAGTGGTCATGGTCCGCTCCACGCCCTGGGCCTGCTCTGATCGGCGCCCCGTTCGCCCACTGGCGCTCCTGGCCGCCGCCTTCCTGCTGCTGTTCGAGCCCGGCGCCGCCCAGGCGAATGGTTGGCTGGCCGGCGTCTTCCCCGTGGTCAGTTTCTCCGGATATACAAGTGGTTACGGCATGCGCTTTCATCCCATCGCCGGTGGGCAGCGCCACCACGATGGCATCGACATCGCCGCCCCCTCGGGCTCTCTCATCCGCAGCTGGTGGGCAGGAACCGTGGTCGAGGTGATCGCTACAGGCGGATGCGGCAATGGCCTGGTGATCCGCTCCGGCGACTATGAGCATGTCTATTGCCATCTGGCGGGTCAGTCGGATGGGCGGACCTATCGCAGCGGCCCTGTGCAGCTGAGCCTCGGTCAGCGCGTCGCCCGTGGCCAGCAGATTGGCCATGTCGGCCTCAGCGGCAGCACAACCGGGCCCCACCTGCACTGGGGCATCCGCTACAAGGGGGTGTCCTTGGATCCGGCTCGAATCCTTCAGGCGATGGCGACCAGCCGCAGACGCGTTGCAGCCCGGGTCGCTCCCTCTAATGTGAGATGGTTCCGCTGATGCGGTGCTCCGGCACCTTCGCGGCCTCTCTGCGCCTGCCTGGACCTGTCCGGGCCCTCAGGCCTCTTCACCCGTCGCTTGATCGCCGTGACGCTCACGCCCCTGAACCCGGCTACCAACACGACCAGCTCCGGATCGCGGCCAGCCGTGAGCACCGATTCCGGGCAGCCGCGGCGGGTTAGCGGCGCCTACGCCTTGATGGACGCCCTGCACCGTCATGGCGTGAAGCACATCTTTGGCTATCCCGGCGGCGCGATTCTGCCGATTTATGACGAGCTGCACAAGGCGGAAGCCCGGGGCTGGTTGCGCCACATCCTGGTGCGTCATGAACAGGGAGGCAGCCATGCTGCCGATGCCTATGCCCGCGCCACCGGGACGGTGGGGGTGTGTTTCGGCACCTCGGGGCCCGGGGCCACGAATCTGGTGACCGGTATCGCCACCGCTCAGATGGATTCCGTGCCGATGGTGGTGGTCACCGGTCAGGTGCCTCGTGCCGCCATCGGTACAGATGCCTTCCAGGAGACGGACATCTTCGGCATCACCCTGCCGATCGTGAAGCATTCCTGGGTCGTGCGCAATCCAGCCGACATCGGTCGCATCGTTGCCGAAGCCTTTTTGATCGCCGCCAGCGGTCGCCCGGGCCCCGTGCTGATCGATATCCCCAAAGATGTGGGGCTCCAGGAGTTCGATTACACCCCGGTCGAACCCGGCACGGCGATTCCGGCCGGCTTCAAATCCCCACCGACCCCGCGTGGCGAGGCCATCGCTGATGCCTTGAGGCTGATCCGCGAATCCCACCGACCTCTGCTTTACGTCGGTGGTGGAGCCATCTCCGCCGGTGCTCACCGGCCGCTGCTGGCGCTGGCCGAACGGTTCCAACTGCCGGTGACCACCACGCTGATGGGCAAGGGAGCGTTTGATGAAAACCACGCGCTGTCTGTTGGCATGCTGGGCATGCACGGCACTGCCTATGCCAACTTCGCCGTCACCGAGTGCGATCTTCTGATTGCCGCCGGTGCCCGTTTTGATGATCGGGTCACCGGCCGGCTGGACAGCTTTGCGCCCCGCGCCCGCGTGATTCATATCGATATCGACCCTGCTGAAGTGGGCAAGAATCGTGTCCCCGATGTGCCGATCATCGCCGATGTCCGCGCTGCCCTAGAGGCCCTGCTGGCTGCCTCCAGCGACGAGGCACACGGCAGCCGCACCCAGCTGTGGCTAGAGCGGATCGCCTCCTGGAAACAGCATTACCCGCTCGTGATCCCAACCCCCAGCGGTGAGATCGCACCCCAGGAGGTGTTGATCGCCCTGCGGCAGCTGGCCCCCGATGCGATCTACACCACCGATGTGGGACAGCATCAAATGTGGGCGGCTCAGTTTCTGAACACGGGTCCGCGTCGTTGGATCAGCAGCGCTGGTTTAGGCACCATGGGCTATGGCATGCCCGCCGCCATGGGAGCCCAGATGGCCCGCCCTGGCGAACAGGTGATCTGCGTGGCCGGAGATGCCAGCATCTTGATGAACATCCAGGAACTTGGCACGATTTCTCAATACCAATTGCCCGTAAAAGTTGTTGTCATCAACAATGGCTGGCAGGGCATGGTTCGGCAGTGGCAGGAAAGCTTCTACGACCACCGCTACTCCAGCTCAGAGATGACCCAAGGCATGCCTGACTTCAAGGCGCTTGCCGCCGCCTTCGGAATCCTTGGCGTCGAGATTCGCGAGCGCAGTGAGCTGCGCAGCCAATTGCTGGCAGCCCTCGACCACCCCGGTCCAGCCTTTGTCGATGTGCGGGTGCGCCGCGACGAGAACTGCTATCCGATGGTTCCCCCAGGGGCCAGCAACGCCCAGATGGTGGGGTTGCCCAGCCATCCCGAACTGGCCATCGACACCGTGCGCCAGTGCGGCGCCTGCGGCTCCACCACCGCCAGCGCCCACCATTTCTGCCCCGCATGTGGCAGCAAGCTCTGAGTCCGTTCGTTGTGTTCGCGCTGCTGCTGGATCCGCCGCCACCCGACACCCCTGGCAAGCCCCGCTGGCATCGTGCTGTTGGCTCGACGCCTCGGTCAGTGCCGCTGGCGACGCTCCAGCGCTGCGGTTGGCAGGTGGCCCTGGCGCTGCTGAGCAGCCTGCTGCTGCTGTGGTCTGCTCCGCTTGATGCGGCCGAGCTGCTTCAGGTGCGAGGCCCTACCCAGCTCCAGGTGGGGGATCGCAACCGCTTCTATCCGGTGGACCTGGCCTGCATCCAGGTCCCCCAAGCAACCCATGCGCAGGCGACCAACTGGCTGAAGCAACAGCTGCCGCGGGGCACAAAGCTCAATCTCCGGCCGATCCAAGTCCAGGGAGATGCGCTGATCGCCCGGGTGATGCGGCTTGACAACGGCCAGGATCTCAGCGAAGCCCTGATCCAGGCCGGCCTCGCCCAGGCCGGTCCCTGCGGCTAAAGCCATAACCGGGGCATCCTCGCCAGCGCTCTGGCCTGGCCCCCATCGTCCTCATCAACCCTCCCATGAGCCTCAACCGCACCGCCAAGGGCATCGTGCTGGTGCCCTCCCTGCTGTTGGGGGGATCCTTCCTCGCGGCGGCAGCTTGGCTGGATGGCCCCGCCAGCGCCAATCGCGGCCTGGCGATCGGCCTTGGCACCGTGCTGTTGGGGGCCGGGTTGCTCGCCCAGCTGTTGCCCGAGTCACCCAGCAGGCCGGAGGACTGAAGCAACGGCCGCAGGACGGCGGCGCCGCTGCGCCAGCTGACACAAACCCTGCAGCCGCCTTGGCCCAGTGCGCCGGCGCAAGGCTCGGCGCCCAACGGGCAGCAGGACAGCCGCGGCCAGGTTGGCCAGAGTTGGTTCAGCTTCCTGCCATCGCCATGCTGCCTGCTGACTGTTTGGTCGTGCCCTTCGAGGCGGTGGGGCTGGAGGCCCTGGCCGATGTGGGGGGCAAGAACGCCTCCCTGGGGGAACTGATCCGCAACCTGACGCCGCTGGGGGTGAACGTGCCAGGGGGCTTTGCCACCACGGCAGCTGCCTATCGCCTGCTGTTGGACCAAGACAACCTGCGCCACGACCTCGCCTCGATCCTGAAGGGCCTCGACGCTGACGATTTGACCAGCCTGCAGCAGGCGGGGGACGCCTGTCGGCGGCGGTTGCTGGCCACGGTGCTGCCCAACGCCCTGGCCGCGGCGATCCTCGACGCCTATCGCCAGCTGGACGGCGGCAGCGCCGTGGCGGTGCGCTCCAGTGCCACGGCCGAGGATCTCCCCGATGCCAGCTTTGCCGGCCAGCAGGAAACGTTCCTGCACGTGGAGGGAGAGGAGGCTCTTCTGCAGGCCTGTCGACGCTGTTACGCCTCGCTGTTCACCGATCGGGCGATCTCCTACCGGCAACTGCATGGCTTTGACCACCTGGAGGTGGCCCTCTCGATCGGTGTGCAACGGATGGTGCGCTCCGATCTGGCCTGCTCTGGCGTCATGTTCAGCCTCGACACCGAGAGCGGCTTCCGCGACGCCGTGTTGCTCAATGCCGCCTACGGACTGGGGGAGAGCATCGTGCAGGGTGCCGTGAATCCCGATGAGCTGCTGATCTTCAAGCCCACCCTGCGCCAGGGTTTCGCGCCGATCATCAGCCGTCGCCTGGGCAGCAAGGCCGTGCGCCTGGTCTACGACGACCCAAGCCGAGGCGATGGCTCCGCCCTCCGCAGCCTGCCGGTGCCCCAGTCCGACCAGGAGCGCTACGCCCTGGCCGACGAGGAGGCCCTGACCCTGGCGCGCTGGGCCTGCCTGATCGAGGAGCACGGTGACCGCCGTGGACGGCAAGAAGCTGGAAGAAGCCAAGAAGGCCCGTGCCCCAGGAGGACCAGGAGCGTTACGCCCTCACGGACCCGGAGGCGCTGACCCTGGCCCGCTGGGCCTGTCTGATCGAGGAGCACTACAGCCGTCAGCGCCAATCCGACACGCCCATGGACATCGAGTGGGCCAAGGACGGCCTCTCGGGGGAGCTGTTCATCCTCCAGGCGCGGCCGGAAACCGTTCAGTCCCGTGCCACGACCGCCGTGCTGCGGCGCTGGCGGATCGAATCCTCTGGCGCCGAGGAGCTCGTGCAGGGGCGCGCGATCGGGGCTTCCGTGAGCAGCGGTCGCGCCAGGGTGATCGCCGATCCCAGCGCCATTCAGCAGTTCCAGCAAGGGGATCTGCTGG
The DNA here is from genome assembly GCA_964402615.1 of uncultured Cyanobium sp. GTDB lineage: Bacteria > Cyanobacteriota > Cyanobacteriia > PCC-6307 > Cyanobiaceae > Cyanobium. The sequence continues at coordinate 28,551 of CAYOCW010000002.1, forward strand.
TGACCCGCCGCACCGATCCCGATTGGGAACCCATCTTGCGTCGGGCCAGCGGCGTGGTGACCGACCAAGGCGGGCGCACCTGCCACGCGGCGATCATCGCCCGGGAGATGGGCATCACGGCCATCGTGGGTAGCGGCGATGGCTCCGAGCGCATTCCCGACGGAGAGACGGTCACCCTGAGCTGCTGCCAGGGAGACGTGGGCCATGTGTACCGCGGTGCCCTGCCCTTTCAGATGGAGGAGCAAGTCCTCGATGCCCTGCCGCCGACGCGGGTCAAGATCTTGATCAACGTCGGCAATCCTGAAGAGGCCTTCAATCTGGCCCGTATCCCCTGTGATGGCGTTGGTCTGGCCCGGCTGGAGTTCATCATCGCCAACCAGATCCGCATTCACCCCCTTGCCCTGTTGTTCAGCGAACGGGTGCGCGATCCCCAGGTGCGGCAGCGCATCGCCGAACTCACTCGCAGCCATGCCCAGCCCCAGGATTACTACGTGGACCTGCTGAGCCAGGGGATGGCCCGCATCGCTGCCGCTTTCCATCCCCGGCCGGTGATCCTGCGCTTCTATCCTAATCCTGCCATCATTAGATTTAGCGACTTCAAAAGCAATGAATACGCGCGTCTGCTCGGCGGCAGCGACTTTGAGCCGCAGGAAGAGAACCCGATGCTGGGTTGGCGTGGCGCCTCCCGCTACGTCTCCCCGGAGTTTCGGCCTGCTTTCGCCCTGGAATGCCAGGCCCTGCGGCGCGTTCGGGAGGCGATGGGCCTCACCAATCTGATCCCGATGGTGCCCTTTTGTCGCACGCCAGAACAGGCCGATGCCGTGCTGGCCGAAATGGCCCGGCAGGGTCTGCGGCGCGGAGACAACGGCCTGCAGGTGTATGTGATGTGTGAACTGCCGAGCAATGTGATCGGAGCCGAGGCCTTTGCGGAGCGATTCGATGGCTTTTCGATCGGCTCGAATGACCTCACCCAGCTCACCCTGGGTGTGGATCGGGATTCGGCCCTGGTGGCGGATTGCTTTGATGAGCGGCACGCCACGGTGAAGGCGATGATTCGCCTGGCGATCCGCGGCGCCCACGCCAGTGGCCGACGCATCGGCATCTGCGGCCAGGCCCCCAGCGATTACCCCGAGTTCGCCCGCTTCTTGCTCGAGGAGGGCATCGATTCGATCAGCCTCAATGCCGATGCCGTGATCCCCACCCGTCTGGCGATCGCTCGGATCGAGGCGGAGCTGGACGAGCTCGGCCTCGGCTGAGCCGGCAGGCAGGGGGGCCGGATCGACCGGCGGCCTGGGCTCGGAGTAGCGCGGAGCCTGCCGGGGTGGCTGGTCAGGGGGCCGGCAGAGAGGCGGGGAATGGCGCGGTCGGCGCGGCGTTCGCCCCGATGCCCAACCCCGCCATCCGGACCAGCAGCACCCCAACGGCGGCGCTGCGGATGAGCGAGAGCAGTGCCAGACCGATGCAAAGCGGGCAGTGGAGCGGACCCATCGCAGGCTGGCAGAGGCCCCCACGATGGCATTCTCAGCCGGTGCTGTCGCACGGTGAGCGCTGGACCTAGACAAAGAGCAGCACGATCCTGCGACCCCTTGCCCCTCCCAGATCCGCCGGAACCAACCCAGCAGCCGGAAGCGATGCTCTGGCGCCTGAGCGGGCTGAAGCTGCCCCTGGAGCATGACGAGACCGATCTGCGCCAGGCCCTGGATCGCCGCCTGAAGCTGCCGCGGCAAGCCCTGCGCAGTCATCGCATCGTCAAGCGCAGCATCGACGCCCGTCAGCAGAACGCCATCCAGGTGGTCTATGCCCTTGATCTGGAGCTGGAGCTCACCGGAGCGACACGCCAACGCTGGCTGCAACGGCTGAGCCGCGACCGCCAGCTTCGCCCCGCGCCCAGCCAGCGCTATCAACTGCCCCATCGCTTCGAGCCGGGCTCGGCGCCTCGGCCGGTGGTGGTGGGTGCCGGCCCCTGCGGCTATTTCGCAGCCCTGATCCTGGCCCAGATGGGCTTGCGGCCGCTGCTGCTGGAGCGGGGCCAGCCGGTGCGGCAGCGCACGGCCGACACCTTCCGCTTCTGGCGCCAGCAGGGCCCCTTCCTGCCGGAATCCAACGCCCAGTTCGGCGAGGGTGGAGCAGGCACCTTCTCAGATGGCAAGCTCTACAGCCAGATCAGTGAGCCGCAGCACTACATCCGCAAGGTGCTGGAAGAGCTGGTCGAAGCCGGAGCGCAGCGGGAGATCCTGAGCGAGCATCGGCCCCACATCGGCACCTTCAAGCTGGCCACGGTGGTGCGGGGCCTGCGCAGCAGGATCGAAGCCCTCGGCGGTGAGGTGCGCTTCGGGGCCAGGGTCGATGGACTGGACATCGCCCCCCTGGCGGCAGGACGTCAATTGCTGGGGGTGCTGCTGAGTGATGGCAGCCGCATCGAGGCGGAGCGGCTGGTGCTGGCGATCGGCCACAGCGCCCGCGACACCTTCGCGATGTTGGCTGACTGCGGCGTGGCGCTGCAGGCCAAGGCCTTCGCCATCGGTCTGCGCATTGAACATCCCCAGTCCCTGATCGACCGGGCGCGTTGGGGAGCCTGCGCCGGCCACCCCCGGCTGGGTGCGGCGGAATACAAGTTGGTGCAGCCGGCGTCTCCAGGACGGCGGGCGGTTTACAGCTTCTGCATGTGTCCAGGGGGGTTGGTGGTGGGGGCGGCCTCAGAAGCCGGAGGCGTGGTCACCAATGGCATGAGTCAGCACAGCCGCAATGAACGCAATGCCAACAGTGCGCTGGTGGTACCGGTTGATCCGCAGGATTTCAGTCCCTGGGCCCGCTGGTCAGGGGATCCCTTGGCCGGGATCGCCTACCAACGGCATTGGGAAAGACGAGCTTTCCAGGCCGGTGGGGGCGGTCATCAGGCGCCGGCCCAGTGGCTGGGGGATTTTCTGGCCCAGCGTCCCAGTCGGTCCGACAATCCTCCCGCCGACGCGGTCGTGGGGTCGTATCAGCCAGGTCTAGGGCTTGGCAGCCTGCAGGATTGTCTGCCAAGCGATGTTCTGAGCGCCATCCGGGCTGCCGTGCCGTCGTTCGAGGCGAGCCTGCCGGGCTATGCCATGGCGGGGGCGCTATTGACGGGAGTGGAAACGCGCACATCATCGCCAGTGCGCATCCCACGTGATCCCGAAAGCCTGGAGAGCATCAACACCGCCGGCTTGTATCCGGCCGGGGAAGGGGCCGGATACGCCGGCGGAATCCTCTCCGCCGCGATTGATGGCATCAAGGCGGCGGAGGCAGTGGCAATCAGCCTTCTTCGTCCTCAGAGCCGAGGGGAACGAGGCGGATCTGTTTGCGGCCGAGCTTGATTTCAAACTCGTCGCCGGGCTTGAGATCGAGCATGGCTGTGTAGGCCCGACCGACCATCAGGTTGCCATTGAACTGGACCTTGGTGTTGAAGCTGAGCTTGCGACCCGCCTTGCCAGGCTTGGGGGGCGCACCGAAGTCGACACCCTTGGCATTGAGCAGGGCCTCGTAGAAGGCCGTGAAGTTCAGGCGCTCGGTGCCGTCCTTCTTGGTGGAAACGTAGCCGCAGGCCCGAACCAGATCGGACTTGCTGACATCGCCCATCTCCTTGACCTAGGCCAGGAGGTCTGCACCGGTGAGCATGAGAAAGGAATTGCACCAAACGCATTGTGATCCCTCGGGGGCGTATGCGCAAGCTGCATAACCTCTTTCGAAGCCGCGCCTGGGTGGCGTTCGGCTAGGGCAGTCCATCATTCGCCGCCCGCTCCCAGGCATTCAAGGCCGCAGCCCTTTGCCCCCCAGAAACTTGCAATGCTGGCAAGAGGTTCGGAGACTTGGCTAGGGAAGGTCGGAACAACTGCCAGGCAGCTAACCCTCCGCCGGGCAGTGGCGTGAGTCTCAGCCAGTGAACCGCTGGATCATCCGGGCTTTCCCTAGCTCTGCAGACGCAGCATCACGAGCCAGGCGAGAACAGCGCGGCTGACGGACTGGCGAAAACAGTCAGGCCTGGCTGACGATTCCGCTCCATTGGACAGCGGAAACCTGATCCCGCCGCCATGAGTGAAAAAGTTTTCGCTCGGCGAACGTGCACAGCGGGCAGACGGCCAGCTGTGCAGGCTCCAGACCCAACCGCTCCAGCTGCAGCACAGTGGCCAGCCGGATGTCCAGTCGGTCCCTGCCTGCGGTGGCATCTGGCCAGAGGGCGCCCGCAGCCGCCAGGGCCTGCAGGCCTTCCGTGGGATCAGTCGGGTCGAACGGCCCCAGAGACCTGGCAATGGCTTCGCTGACGCTGTGGTCCACCTGGTAGGCCAAGCCTGCGATCGCCGGTCCCAGCGCAATCCTCAGGTCAGAACGGCGGCTTCCGGCCGCTTCTAAACGCTCGATCGCCGCGGGCACGATGCGGGCGGCCACCCCTCGCCAACCGGCATGGCAGGCGGCCACCCGACCGTGGTGAGGATCGGCGATCAACACCGGCGTGCAATCCGCCCCGCAGACCCACAGACTCTGGCCGCCATCGTCGCTGCAAAGCCCGTCCGCCCCGGGCCAGGGTTCCCCTCCAGCATCACGCGCTGCCAGCACCAAACCACCGTGCACCTGTCGAAGGCGATGCACACGGACGCCGGCGGAGAGAAAACCGGCGAGCTCAGCGGGCGTGCGCCCATGCCAGAGACGGGTGAAGAAGCCGTGCTCGAAGCCGCTCAACAGATCCGCTTGGAGAAAGTAACCGCCGTAGGTGCCGATCCAGCTCCAGCCGGGGAGGTCATTGAAGCCGGCATCGGGCCGATCGAAGCGGGTCGCGGCGGCTTCCGACATCAGGCATCAGGAAGATCGCGCAGCATCCAGAAGCCATCCAACTGGTTCGCCTCGGCATCCGGCTGGACAGCGATGAACTGGAGACCGGCGCTGCGCACCCGGGCCTCAGCGAGCACGGCCGCAGCTGAGCTGGCCTCCGTCGGCGTCAAGCTGGCCAGCAGCCAGCGATCGTCCTGGCCAGCCTCCAGGATCAGTTGGCGATCCACCACCTCCAAGCGGACCGGTTCCAGGCCGGCAATCAGCGCCGCGATCGCCAGCGAGCGCGAGCGGCTGAACAACCGGATCCCCGGCACCGGCAGGGATGGGTCCACATCGGCCGGGCAGGGCAGCAGCGCCTGAAAACCAACATCCCAGTCGTTCGCCTCAGCGAGGGACTGCAGGGGAAGCGTGGCCCAACTCCAGCTCTGGCCGCGGGCGGCCTCCGGCAGCGGCAACGGCACGGGGCGCACCGGACTAGGGGGCGGCGCCAGCGGGCCGGCCTGGAAGCCGGGTTCGGCGGGGTAGACATGCCGCTCCCGTTCCTGAAGCCAGTCGATCAAGGTGTAACAGCGACGGCTGGGCACCAGATCCAGCCCCAACCCCTCGGCCGCCCGCTGCACCATCGTGCGCATCGAGCCACGCCAGCAGCGCATCCGGACCGGCATCCCGAAGCCCTGAGCTACGGCGTCAGCGAGGGCCTGCTCCAGAGCCTGGCGCAACCAAATGGAGTTCACCTGGGCGGCCGGGCAGGTGCGGGAGAAGCGAAACACCGAGACCGCGCCCGCCGTGCTGGCGTCGGGTTGTGGCGTGCTGCAGATCAGCAGTTCCCAGCGCTTCTTGCCATCGGCTTCGAGGATCGGTCGCGAGTAGAAGTCGAGCTCCCAGTCCGGACAGGGACGGGCTTCAGGGGGGGCCAGGGGGCTCATCCCGCGGACTGCTCCTGTTGACGCAGCAGCGAGCGGGCCCGATTGGCACGATCTTCCGCCTCGGCCAGCAGCTTGGGCTTGTCGATCAACCATTCGCCCGGTTGCCCCTCCAGCAGGGCCGTGTTCAGGGCGATGCGACCACGGCTGGGATCGATCTCGGTGATCAGGGCCCGAATCACCTCGCCCTGGTCGAAGACCTCGCGCAGGGAGCGCAGGGCCGCGCCGGTGACGCAGGACTGGTGCAACAGACCGCTGACGCCGCCAAGATCGACAAAGAATCCGTAGGGCTTCACCGAAACGATGCGCCCCTCCACCAGCTGGCCCACCTCCAACTCCGAGAAGCGAGCTGCGGTGGCGGCCTTCTTCTCGGACAGCACCAGCTTGCGGGTTTCGGGATTGACCTCCAGAAAGGCAACACCCAGGGTGCGGCCCACCAGAGATTCGTGCTGCTCGCCGTCATTCAGCTGGGAGCGCGGGATGAAGCCGCGCAGTCCTTCCACATCGCAGGTGACACCACCGCGGTTGAAGCCGTTGATCTTGACCTGAACGACTTTGTTCTCCGTGCTCAACTGCCGCACTTTCTCCCAGCTCTGACGGAGCGCCAGGGCGCGGGCGCTCACCGTGACCATGCCATCGGCGTTCTGCTCGCGCGTGACGAGCACATCAACTTCCAAGCCCTTGGGGAATCGTTCCTTGAGGTTGGTGATCACGCCGAGACCGCACTCTTGCTTGGGCATGAAGCCCGGCGCTTTGCCGCCGATATCCACGTAGATCCCATCGCTTTCGAGACCGATCACCACTCCATGCACCACCTCTCCGGTGGTGCCGACCGGTGCATTCTCGTCCAGCGCGGCAAGAAAAGCCTCTTCATCAAAGTCGAAGTCGTCGACCGTCCGCGCTGCCGCGAGCGCCGCCATGCCGGGTTCGGCAGCGCGGCGGGGGGTGCTGGCGCGGCCGCCGCTCCCCCTCCTGCCGACAGCCGGATCGGGACCGAACACATCGGCCATCGTTTGGCCTTGGAGATCCACCAGATCGTCGTCCTCCGGGGCCACGGGGGGGGTGGTGGCTGCCTTCTGGGCGCTCCGGGGTGGGCTGGGGGCTGCCGGCGGCGGTGGCGATGCCGCTGCGGGGCTGGTCTCCGCCGATCCCTCCACCGCGGTGGGTTCATCCTTGCGGATCAGGATCACCTGGGGTGGTCGACGCACCAGCGGGGGCTGGGGTTCGGAACGCTGACCGGAGTTGCTGGAACGACGCGGCGTGGGGTTGCCGACTCCGGCCATGGGCTGAGATTTGGAGTTCTGTTTTGCCAGTGTAGAGACCACCGTGTGGGCCCAAGCGCCCTCCCCCTGGCAACGATGACGACGACCTCGCACTGCCTGCACCACCTCAGCTGGCCGGAGTTGCGCCGCCAGGCCCAGCGTCGCGGCAGCACGGTGCTCTGGCCATTCGGGTCCATCGAACAGCATGGCCCCCACCTGCCCCTGGCGACCGACGCCCTGTTCGCCGAGGCCGTCAGCAGCGCCGTGCTGGAGGCTCTACCGGCGGATCTGCCGATTTGGCGCCTGCCGTTGCAAAGTCTCGGCTTTTCACCGGAGCATCTGGGCTTCCCCGGAACCCTGAGCCTCCCTGCCGACGCCCTGATTCAGCTGGTGGTGGCGGTGGCCGGTCAACTGGCGGAGGCCGGCTTTCAACGCCTGGTGCTGCTCAACGCCCACGGCGGTCAAATCGCCCTGCTGGAGGTGGCGGCCCGGGAGTTGCGACGCCAGCATCCCGGCCTGGCGGTATGCCCCTGCTTCCTGTGGCGAGGTCCGGAAGGGATCGCTCCCCTGATCCCGGAGCCCGAACGCAGCCAGGGGCTGCACGCCGGCTTGGCGGAAACGAGCCTGATGCTGCATCTCTTCCCGCAGCTGGTCAGCGGCGAGCAGCCGACCGCCAGCGGGGAAGGCAGCAGCCCATCGCCCTTGCCGTTGGCTCCGCCCCCCGCAGGATGGTCTCTGGAAGGCGATGCTCCCTGCAGCTGGCGCACCCATGAACTGAGCAGCAGCGGCATTGTGGGGGACCCCTCCGGCGCCAACGCCCAGCTCGGCGCCCAGCTGTTCGAGCGATTGGTCGAGGGCTGGCGCCGCCGCCTTGAAGCGTTGCTGCTCAGCGACTGGCCGCCAACAGATCCACCAGCGTGATTACAGTCCATCAGAATTTTCCGGTGCTCACCCGTCATGCCGTCCGTCGAGTCCCTGCACCCCGCCGTTGCTCCAGGCTCCATTGAGCAACCGATCGAAGCGCTGCCCGACTTCAGCAGCGCCGCTTACAAGGATGCCTACAGCCGCATCAATGCGATCGTGATCGAAGGGGAGCAGGAGGCCCACGACAACTACATCTCCATCGGCACGCTGTTGCCGGATGAAGCTGAAGAGCTCGGCCGACTGGCTCGCATGGAGCTCAAGCACAAGAAAGGCTTCAACGCCTGCGCCGCCAACCTCGGCGTGGAGGCGGACATGCCCTTCGCTCGCGAATTCTTTACTCCGCTGCGCAACAACTTTCAGGCGGCCCTTGCCGAAGGGAAAGTTGCCACCTGCCTGCTGATTCAAGCGATTTTGATCGAAGCATTTGCCATATCTGCTTATCACATTTACATCCCGGTGGCCGACCCATTCGCTCGACGCATCACCGAATCAGTGGTGAAGGATGAATACACCCATCTTAATTATGGCCAGGTCTGGCTCAAGGCCAACCGCGAAAGCATTCAAGCGGAGTTTGAGCAGGCCAATCGCGACAACTTGCCCCTTGTGCGACGCATGCTAGACCAGGTGACAAAAGACGCGGCCGTTCTGCACATGGACCAGGAAGATTTAATGGCTGATTTTCTTTCCTCTTATCAAGAGTCTCTAACGGAAATCGGATTCTCGTCGCGCGAGATCGCCCGCATGGCGGCGGCCGCCCTGGTCGGCTAAGCCGCGCCAGCGGGACCCGTGGTCATCGAGCCGCGGCGGTCAGTCGGCCCCCGGCCATGGCAGGATCGTCGATCGGCCAGGAGCGTTGAGCACCTGACCTCCCAACGAGCGGATTGGTCCGCGCCCCTCCCCTGCTGCGCCCATGTTTGGCCTGATCGGTCACTCCACCAGTCTTGAAGCGGCCCGCCAGCTGGCGGATCGGCTGGGGTACCCCGAATACGCCAATGGTGATCTGGAGATGTGGTGCAGCGCTCCGCCCCAAATGGTGGAGCGTTTCACCGTGACCAATCCCGAGGGGCGCAGCATCGAGGGGGCCTACATTGACTCGGTGTTCGTGCCTGAGATGCTGGGCCGCTTCAAGACGGCTCGCCGCAAGGTGTTGAATGCGATGGAACTGGCCCAGCGCAATGGAATTGACATCAGCGCCCTGGGGGGGTTTACATCCATTATTTTCGAGAACTTCAATCTGCTGAGCCAGCAGCAGATTCGCAATACTACTCTGGAGTGGCAACGCTTCACCACGGGTAACACCCACACCGCCTGGGTGATTTGCCGCCAGGTGGAACTCAATGCTCCCCGCGTGGGCATCGACCTCGCCCGGGCGCGGGTGGCCGTGGTTGGCGCCACGGGCGACATCGGCAGCGCCGTCTGCCGCTGGTTGAGCCAACGCACCGGCGTGGCCGAGTTGCTGCTGATTGCGCGGCAGCCCCAGCCATTGCTGGATCTTCAGCACGAACTGGGCGGCGGCCGGATCCTGAGCCTGGAGGAGGCCCTGCCAGAAGCCGATGTGGTGATCTGGGTCGCCAGCCTGCCCCAGGGACTGAAGCTTGACACCACGTCCCTGGCTAGCCCCTGTCTGATGATCGATGGCGGTTACCCCAAGAATCTGGACAGCAAGGTCGCCGGTCCCAACATCCATGTCCTGAAGGGTGGCATCGTCGAATTCCACACCGACATCCAGTGGCACACCATCGCTCAGGCGGCCGACATGGCCAAGCCCCAGAGGCAGATGTTCGCCTGTTTCGCCGAAGCGATGCTGCTCGATTTCGAGAACCTGCACACCAACTTCAGCTGGGGTCGCAACAACATCGATCTCGCGGCTATGGATCGCATCGGTGCCGCCTCGCTGCGCCATGGTTTCAGCGCGGTCGGTCTCGATGCCAGTGCCGCCCCGAGCCTGGCAACGTCCTGAGTCCCACGCTCCTCTCCAACCGTTCTTCCCCTCTGAATCCATGGCCCGTCGCGCCCTGCTCGACTTTGAAAAGCCCCTGGTGGAACTGGAGGAGCAGATCGAACAGATCCGTCAGCTGGCGCGCGATTCCGAAGTGGACGTCAGCCAGCAGCTGCTGCAGCTGGAAACCCTGGCCTCCCGCCGCCGCGAGGAAATCTTCAACGCCCTGACCCCAGCCCAGAAGATTCAGGTTGCACGCCATCCGCAGCGGCCCAGCAGTCTCGATTACATCCAGCTGATCACCGACAGCTGGATCGAACTGCACGGTGATCGCCGCGGCAGTGACGACAAGGCGCTGGTGGCCGGCATCGGTCGGATCGGCGAGCGCTCCCTGCTGCTTCTTGGCCACCAGAAAGGGCGTGACACCAAAGAGAACGTGGCTCGCAACTTCGGCATGGCCTCGCCCGGTGGGTATCGCAAGGCGTTGCGCCTGATGGAACATGCGGATCGCTTCGGCCTGCCGATCCTGAGCTTCATCGACACGCCCGGCGCCTATGCCGGCCTGTTGGCGGAAGAGCAGGGCCAGGGCGAGGCGATTGCCGTGAACCTGAGGGAGATGTTCCGCCTGCGTGTGCCCATCATCGCCACCGTGATTGGCGAAGGGGGATCCGGAGGTGCGCTGGGGATCGGCGTGGCCGACAAGCTGCTCATGTTTGAGCACAGTGTCTATACGGTGGCGAGCCCAGAGGCCTGTGCCTCGATTCTCTGGCGCGATGCCGGCAAGGCCCCGGAAGCCGCTGAAGCCCTACGCATTACCGCCACGGATCTGCAGCAGCTTGGGGTCATCGACGCGATCCTGCCCGAGCCATCCGGTGGCACCCACTGGGCTCCGCTCGAAGCCGCTGAAACCCTCAAGACGGCGCTGTTGGGGCAATTGGACCAGCTGGAGGCGCTCAGCCAGTCGGAGCTGTTGGAGCAGCGTTACGCCAAGTTCCGACGCATGGGTCGCTTTCTGGAGGCCTGACCCCCCCGAGCGCGGGATGAGTCTCGTAAGCTTCGTTGCCCTTCCAACACCCCTTGCCCGTCGCTCTCATCACCGGCGCATCCCGGGGCATCGGCGCCGCCACGGCGCGCCGCATGGCCGCAGCGGGCATTGACCTGCGGTTGGTGGCCCGATCCGCACAGGCGCTGGAGTCTCTGGCCTCGGAGCTGCGCCAGCTCTGCCGTCGGGTCGACACCTGCCCACTCGATCTGTGCGATAGTGCGGCGATCGCTCCGGCAATCTCCGATCTCTGTTGCCGCGGATCCGCGCCAGATGTTGTGGTGAACAACGCCGGAGCCGCCTGGACCGGCCCGCTGGCGGCGATGCCTCTGGAGCGCTGGCAGTGGTTGCTGCAACTCAACTGCCTGTCCAGGCAGGAGCGGCCAGCATGGCATCCGCGTCTCCACCCTCACGCTCGGTTCGGTCAACACCCCCTATGGGACAGCGAAACCGTCGGGGGTGGCTTTGATCGGCATGCGATGCTTGCGCCCGAACAGATAGCCGATTCCCTGCTCTTTATGGCCCGTCAGCCCCCCAGCCAGACGGTTGAAGATCTCACCTTGATGCCGGCTGCCGGCGCCTTCTGACCACCCCCCATGACTTCCACACTTCCCAACGCGATCAACAACCGACCACTGGCTCCCGCGAGGCTGCCAATGGCAACCAGCGAAAGGATTCGCGAGCGGCTTCAGACCAATGGTGTCTCCTTTCTCGCTAACGACAACATCTCTGACCATATTCTTGACGGCGAGCTCGACGAGCTCGAGCACGAAGTAGCTGGCAAAATTCGCTCGCTATTGCGCAGCCTCGTCATTGATATTGATCATGATCACAATACCGAGGAAACGGCAGAACGCGTGGCTCGGATGTACCTGCACGAGGTCTTCAAGGGACGCTATCACAAGCAGCCCAAGGTGGCTAGTTTCCCGAATGTGAAACAGCTTGACGAGATCTATACGGTGGGGCCCATTTCGGTGCGTTCAGCCTGTTCTCACCACCTGGTCCCGATCCTGGGCACCTGCTGGATTGGCATCAAACCTGGCGATCGAGTGATCGGCCTTTCCAAGTTTTCACGGGTGGCAGATTGGGTGTTTTCGAGGCCTCATATTCAAGAGGAAGCCGTCATCATTTTGGCCGATGAGATCGAGCGGCTTTGCGAGCCACAGGGATTAGCCGTGCTGCTTAAAGCTCAGCACTATTGCATGAAGTGGCGGGGTGTGAAGGAACCCCAGGCGAGCATGATCAACTCTGTGGTGCGTGGCGATTTTCGTCACAATCCCAGCCTCAAGCAGGAGTTCTTCGAGCTGGTCAAGCAGCAGGAGTCCGTGCTGATTCGTTGAGTTTCGATCCATGGCTGGTTCGCTGGGGCCCCGCCGGCCGCTGACAGGCATGGCGGGGTTCTCGGCCCCTTAGTTGGGGCCAGCAGCGGCATCGGGACCACGCAGCAGGGCGATCAGTTCCGCCACCTTGCGCAGGTTTTTCTCCCCGGGCGCATCCTCCACGCCGCTGGAAAGATCCAGGCCCGTTGGCGCCACTGCGGCGAGAACCGACGGCAACCTGGCGGCGTTCAGTCCTCCAGCCAGCCACCATGGCAAGGCTGGCGAGAAGCCCTGCAGCCACTCCAAAGGGATGCTCCGGCCTGTTCCGCCCAGCTGATCGGGATGCCAGCCATCCAGCAGCAGCCCATCCACCGCATCGCTATAGCGGGCGGCTTGGGCGAGATCGTCAGGCCGGCAGATGCGTAAAGCCTTCCAAATCCCCACATCCAGCCGTCGCCGCAGCTCGGCGCAACGCTCCACCGTCTCCTGGCCATGGAGCTGCAGCACCTGATGCCCCCCCCTGGAGCCCAGGGTCGCGAGCTCGTCATCGCCGGGATCGGCCACGACCAGCACACCGAAGCAACCTGGCCGGATGCCCGATGCTGCGGCAAACAGGGCCGCCCTCTCGGCGGCCGGCACCCAGCGAGACGAGCCGGGCACCCCGATCACGCCGATGGCGTCAGCCCCCAGGCCGGCCACCGCCGCGGCCTGGTCGCCATGGCGCAGACCACAAATCTTCAGCAGGGGCATGGCGGCATCCTCACAGGAAGGTGGGGGCTGACCCCGGCTTTCTAGGATCAAGCTGTCCATCAGGGCCTGCGCGCGGAGGCGCCTGATTTCACCCTCTGGGTCTGACGCTGTGAGTGAGGGCTGGGAACTCTTTCGCATTCGGGGCATTCCTCTGCGAATTCACCCCACCTGGTTCGTGATCCTGCTGCTGGCCACCTTGGCCTTTCAGGAGCAGTACCGCAGCCAGGCCGATTTGAGCGCCAGCCTCGGGCCGGCGGGTCTCTGGGCGATCGCGTTCGGCACCTCGCTGCTGCTGTTCGTCTCCGTGCTGTTGCACGAACTGGGCCATTCGTTGACCGCCCTCAGTCAGGGCGTGCCGGTGCGCAATATCACCCTGTTTCTGCTGGGTGGCGTTGCCAGTGTGGAGCGGGAGTGTTCCACGGCCAGGGGAGCTCTGCTAGTGGCCATGGCGGGTCCCGCCGTGAGTCTGGTCCTGGGCAGCCTGCTGATCAGCCTCACCCATCGCCTCGATCATCTGTCGATGGCTTTGGCGGCCATGGCCAACCAGCTGGGCATCCTCAACCTGGTGTTGGGCCTGTTCAACCTGCTGCCCGGCCTGCCCCTGGATGGTGGCTTGATCCTCAAGGCCATCGTCTGGCAGATCACCGGCAGCCGCCGTCGTGGCATCGAAGTGGCCAACGCCAGCGGTCGGTTGCTGGCCCTGCTGGCGATCGGGATGGGCGCGGTTCTGCTGCTGCGCGGCGGCGGCATCGGCGCTGCCTGGTTGATGCTGCTGGGCTGGTTCGGCCTGGGGGCGGCGCGCAACCAACGCCAGATGTTGGTGGTGCAGCAGGCGTTGCAGGAGCTCAAGGTCCGGGATGCGGCCCGGCGTCGCTTCCGCGTCCTCGAAGCGAGTTCCAGCCTGCGGGACCTCAGCCAGCTGCGGCTGCAGGAGCGGCCGGCCGCAAGCAACGTGGCCGATGGCTGGCCGGATTGGCTGCTGGTCTGCGACCGAGGCCGCTGGCGTGGCGTCATCGACGATGAACCCCTGCAGGCCTTGCCGGTGCAGCGTTGGGATCGTGAGCAGCTGGCCGATCACCTCAAACCGCTCAGCAGCTTGCCCTCGGTCCTCGAGACCGCTCCGCTCTGGGAAGCGGCGCTGCAGCTCGATGAGGCCGGCGTATCTCGCCTCCTGGTTCTGAGTCCGGCCGGCTTGCCCAGCGGCACCATCCAGCGACCGGAGATCGGTGAAGCCGTGCTGAAGCGACTGGGCGTGCGCTTGCCCGAGAGCCTGCTCAGCATGGCCCGCAGCCAAAACGGCTATCCCCTCGGTCTGGCGTTGGGTCAGGTGGCGCGATCGATGGTGTCCAGCGGGGATGTGGCGGCTCCAACCCGGTCCAACAGGTCGTAGCGCCACAGCTGAGCGGCGATGGCCGCCAGTTCATCGCCGCTGAGGTCGCGGTCGCAGAGCTCCAACCCCGAGACCATGGGCAAGTGGCTTAAGGCCTGGCGGCGCAAGAGTTCGATCAGCGCGTCGATGGTGAGCGGCAGCGGCTGCAGGGCCGGCCGTGCGTCGCCAAAGACCTCACGCCAGAGATCGTCCGGAGGATTCAGCTGGATGCTGCCGTGCTGAAGCAGGGCGCCGTGCCGCCAGACCTGGGCGCTGCCGATGCGTTTGCTGCCATCGTCATGGACCAGATCGGCTTCGGTGGCGCTGCTGAAACAACTCGGCGCTGGCGAGCGCGGCGCGTCAGAACCGCGCTGCAGCGGCAGCCTCAGCTCGGCAAAGCAGGCTTGCAACCAGCCACAGGTGCGGGCGTAGGCCTCGCGGCGGCGACGCGGTGCATCCGGCCAGATCAAGGCGTAGGTGAGATCGAATCCGTGCAACACGGCCTGACCGCCGCTGGGACGACGCACCACCTCCAGTTTCTGCTGCCCGGCCAGCCGCAACCAGGCGGGCTCCGGCATCTGTTGGTGATGGCCGAGCGACAGGGTTGGACGGCTCCAGCGGTAGACCCGCAAGACCGGTACCGCTGCGCCGGCCAGCCGCTGTGCGGTGACGACCTGATCCAGTAACCACGCATCGATCGCCATCTGCCAGCGGCCGCTGAGGCAGTTGGGCGGAATCCAGCGGCAGGCGGGGGGCCGAGCCGGTTCGTGGTCTGACGGATTGGCTGTCGTGGCCGGTCGCTGCCCTGGGGAGACGCCTTCCGACCGGACGTTCGATGCGGTGTGGTCCGCCTCAGCGGAATCTCGGTCTGCAGCCATCGTGGCGCCTGATGCTCAGTCCAGCGTCGTCCAGAAGGAGGGATCCAGCTCAAAGCCCAGCACCGCGGCCATCTGGGCGAGGCCCTGCCGACAGGCGATCCCCTGGGAGCGGCCCCAGTGCTCCAGCAAGAACAGTCGATGGGTGATCCAAAGATCGAGGCTGCCCTCCACGAAGCGGATTCCCTCCTGGCGGTGGAAGCCGTGGGGCAGCAGCATCGCGACGTGGCGGGTGAGCTGGCCGCCCGTGCGCTCGAGCACCAGCGGCAGCCACGGATGCACGGCATCGGCGCGCAGACACCACAGTCGCACCTCGGGAATTTCGGAGAGCTCCCGCGGGTCCGAGTCCTGCCGGGGCCAGTCCAGCTGGAGATCCAGCTCACCGGCGCGCTGCACCAGCTCCGCCGCCGAAAGCGCCGCCCAGGGGGCCAGGGGCTCCAGCGCGAGACGGCGGATGCTGGCAGCGGAGACCGCCACGGACGAGGGAAGAGAGTCAGGCACGTCGTGGGAGGGCGGAGTGAGAGGGCCTTCAGCGGCGGGCCGGCCATCAAGAGCTGTGACAGCCCGCTGCCCAAGCCTGGACCGTAGCGGCAAGAGTCTGAAGAATGGTTCGGTTTCTGGATTCCAAGCCGATGGCCACCTCGATCACCCAGACGGAAGTGCTGATCGCCCTGGTCGTGGCAGCCCACGCCGGCGTTCTGGCCGTGCGTCTCTGCTTCAGTCTGTTCAAGGCCTGAGGCCAGAGCGTCGCAGCGGCCGACGGGCCCTTGGCAACCCGGGCTGCGGGAGCTAGAAGCGTGGAGCTTCCCGTTCCGGCGCCGGTGTTCCACTCCCCTCGTTCCAGCTCCAGCACAGCGGCACGCCGAGCTGCTCGCCCCGGGTTGACCTTGGTCCCGCAGGACTCCACCCCTGAGGACAGCAACGCTCGGACGGTGGACCGGACGGTGCGCCGGCAGCGCCGCCCGAGATCCTCGGAGCGCCCCATCAGAGACGACACCAGCGTTGCCCTGTTCAGTGGTGACGGGCAACTGCTCTCGCTCACCAACGAGCGGCAGGAGCTGTTGTGCAGCGTGATCGGTCTGATGGTGAAGCTTGGTCTGGTGGCCGTGGCCTCCGTCAGCCTGCTCCGCCTGGCGGGTGCCTACCAGCAACGCATGGAGCGTCACGGCGAAATCAGCGCCGTGCTGGAGCTGGAGCTGGCTCAGATGGCCAAGGCACGCCAGCGCTTCGATCAACTGTTTCACGTGGAGGGCGAGCAGCGCCTGATCCGCGAGCAGAGCCAATGGATTGCTCCCAACCGCCTGCGGGTGGTCTGGCAACAGCAACAGGCCCAACCGCAGCCGTTGCCAACGGTTGAAACGGCCCGCGCCCTGCCCGCCACCGCGGGGGTGCGTCCGTAGGTTGGGCAGCCTTCTCCCCAGTCCCTCAGCGATGGTCCCTGTCCCTCAGGACGCCTCTCCCTCTGGCTCCCCCGGCACTGCCCTGATCACCGGGGCGTCGTCTGGTGTTGGCCTGTTTGCCAGCCGTTCCCTCGTGGAGCGTGGCTGGCATGTTGTGATGGCGTGCCGCGATACAGCCAAGGCGCGCCGTGCCCAAGCCGCCCTCGCCATCCCGGATGAGGCGGTCACCCATCTGGCGGTGGACCTGGCCGATTTGGACAGTGTGCGCCGACTGGTGGCGGACTTTCAGGCCACGGGCCGGCCGCTCGATGCCCTGGTGATCAACGCTGCGGTGTACCTGCCGCGCCTGCGGGAACCGCAGCGCTCACCCCAGGGATATGAACTGTCGATGGCCACCAACCATCTCGGCCATTTCCTACTGGTTCAGCTGCTCCTTGATGATCTGCGTCGCTCCGACCATCCCTCGCGCCGTCTGGTGACCCTGGGTACGGTGACGGCGAACTCCAAGGAATTGGGTGGCAAGATCCCTATCCCAGCCCCGGCCGATCTCGGGCAACTGGCGGGCTTTGCGGCAGGCTTTCGGGCGCCAATCAGCATGGCCGATGGTGGCCCCTTCAAGCCTGGCAAGGCCTACAAAGACAGCAAACTATGTAACATGATCGTCAGCCAGGAGTTGCACCGTCGCTATCACGCCGAAAGCGGCATTGTGTTCAGTTCACTCTATCCTGGCTGCGTGGCGGATACGCCTCTCTTTCGCAATACCCCCAAGGCTTTTCAAACCATCTTCCCCTGGTTCCAGAAAAACATCACCGGTGGTTACGTCAGCCAAGCGCTCGCCGGCGAGCGGGTAGCCCAGGTTGTCGCCGATCCAGACTTCAATAGCTCCGGGATGCACTGGAGCTGGGGAAATCGCCAGCGCAAGGATGGTCGCCAGTTCAATCAAGAGCTCTCGGACAAGGCGAGCAATCCGGAAACAGCTCGTCGTGTCTGGGATCTTTCACTGCAGCTGGTGGGTCTGGCGTGAGACGACCTCCCGCCATTTTGGGGATCGGCAAGAACTACCCCAGCCACGCCCGCGAACTGGGGTCTCAACCACCCCGAGATCCCGTGGTGTTCCACAAGAATCCGGCGGCGGTGATCGGCGATGGCGAGCCGATCCTGCTGCCGCCCGTGGTGTGCACGCCAGAGCCCGGGGTTGACTACGAAGGTGAGCTGGCCGTGATTCTCGGCTGCGATGCCAAGGACGTGCCGGAGGCGGAAGCCCGTTCCGTAATCTCCCACGTGGCGGCGGCCAATGATGTCAGCCAGCGCTGGTGGCAGTGGCAGGCGGGCGGTGGCCAGTGGTGCCGGGGCAAGAGCTTCGACAGCTTTTGCCCCCTCGGGGACGCCGTGGCCATCAGCCGGATCGACGACCTTCAGGATCTGGTGATCACCACCCGGCTCAATGGCGACGTGGTCCAGCAAGACAGCACGGCGTCGATGCTCTTTTCGGTTGCCCGCCTGGTGGCTGAACTCAGTCGCGGCACCACCCTGTTGGCTGGCACGGTTCTGCTGACGGGAACGCCGGCCGGGGTGGGAGCCGGCCGGACGCCACCCCGCTTCCTGCAAGCCGGAGATCATGTGGAGGTGAGCATCGGCGGTGTGGGGCGGGTGGCCAATCCGGTGCGGCTTGGTCCCGGCTGAGCGCCACCCCTGCCGAGCTCAGACGGGGGGCGCGGCTGGAGCATCGCCTGCGTTCGGCCCGGCCGGATCGCGATGAATCGCCACGCTGGTGGGAGCG
Organism: uncultured Cyanobium sp.; assembly: GCA_964402615.1. Classification (GTDB taxonomy): domain Bacteria; phylum Cyanobacteriota; class Cyanobacteriia; order PCC-6307; family Cyanobiaceae; genus Cyanobium. The sequence goes on from CAYOCW010000002.1 coordinate 46,925, forward strand.
AACAGAAACACGCTGTCGGCCAGGCGCTCGGCCTGGCCATCCACGGCGCACACCCCACCGGACACGAAATCGATCGTGCGCTGGGCCTCATGGGTCTGCATGGAGCCGAGATGCAGCACCACGGTGCGTCGGTGCTGTACAGCCCGCACCGCATGGATGGCTTCATCGAAATGGGCGGGGGTCATCACCACCACCTCTGGCGACCTGCTGCCTTCGTAGACGTTCATGGTGACGGCACATCCCCAGGGATTGTGGCGCCGCTCGCGGCCATGGGCTAGGGGCAAACGGATCACGGTGTGAACGGCGCCATCCATGCGGGTCGGCAACGGCCCGGCCAGCCGGTAGGGACGGCTCTGGATCAGGGCAGCACGGCGACGGCATCGATCTCCACCTTCGCCCCCTTGGGCAGGGCCGCCACCTGAACACAAGCTCGGGCGGGCGAGACCCCAGTACCGAACACCTCGGCGTAGAGGGCGTTGACCCGGCCAAAATCGCCGAGATCGGTGAGGAAGACCGTCGTGCGTACCACCCGCATCGGGGTCGCGCCTGCGGCGGCGAGCACAGCCTGCAGGTTGGCCAGCGCCTGGCGCGTCTCGGCCTCCACATCGCCGTCTCCCACCAGCAAACCCGTGCTGGGGTCCAGAGCAATCTGGCCCGAGCAGTAGAGCACACCAGCGGCGAGCACAGCCTGGTTGTAGGGGCCAACCGGCGCGGGAGCCGCGTTGGTGTGGATTGGCGTCAGGTCGCTGCCCATGCCAGGCGAAGATGGCTGATTGAGCCTATGACCTCCTCCATTCCTCCCACGCCCGCCCCCCTGGATTTCGCCGCAGCCAGTCCGTCGCGGCAGGGCGCCGTCGATCATCTGCGCCTCGAAGGGCTCTGGCATCGCTACAGCCCGGGCACGGCAGGCGCCTGGATCCTGCGCGACATCAACCTGGCCGTGCGCCATGGCGAGCTGATCGGCTTGTTGGGGCCTTCCGGCTGCGGCAAGACCACGCTGCTGCGGCTGATCGCCGGCTTCGAGCGGCCTCGGCGCGGTCGCTTGCTGCTGGACGGCCGCGAGGTGGCGGGGCCGGCAGGCTGGCTGCCGCCGGAACGGCGCGGGGTGGGCATGGTGTTTCAGGATCACGCTCTGTTCCCCCACCTCAACGCCTGGAGCAACGCCTGCTTCGGCATGGGTCGCGGCCAGGATCGGGAGAGGGCCCGTTGGCTGTTGGAGCTGCTCGGCTTGGCCGGCCTGGAGCAACGGTTTCCCCATGAGCTTTCGGGTGGACAATGCCAGCGGCTGGCCGTGGTGCGGGCCCTGGCCCCTCAACCCTCCCTGCTGCTGCTGGATGAACCCTTCTCCAACCTCGATGTGGACGTGCGCCAGCGGCTGCGGGCCGAGCTGCCGCTGGTGTTGGCCCGCTGTGGTTGCACGGGGCTGCTGGTGACCCACGATCCCCGGGAGGCCCTGGCGATCTGCGATCGGGTCGCGGTGCTGGAGTCCGGCCGGCTGCACCAATGCGCCTCCCCCCGCCAAGTGGTGGAGGAACCCGCCAGTGCCTTCGTGGGGCGTTTCGTGCTGCAGGCCAACCTGCTGCCCGCCCGCTGGCAGGGTTCACGGGTGGCGACGGAATTGGGCGTCCTCGCCCCCCTCGCCGAGGGGCGTGCCCTCCCTGCCATCGCCCCCGAGGATCGGGATCCAATCGGCGACCCGGAGCGTGCGGGGCCGCGGCAGGATCTGACCGTGCTGGTGGATGCCGATGCGCTGGAGCTGATTCCCGATCCAACGGCGCAGGATTGGGTCTTCAGCCGCGAATTTCATGGCGACAGCTGGTGGCTGCAGGTGCAGCACGGCGATCGGCGGCTGCGGCTGCGATTGTCGTTGCGCCAGGGCAGCGCGGTGCAGCGGGGGGCACGCTGCCGGCTGGTCTTGCGACCCGGCGCCCGCGGGCGCCTGTTCCCCGACGGCCTGGCCCTGCGGACACTAGACCCGGCCGCCCGGGACGAGGCGGGCTGATCAAGGCCTTCCCCCCCCCTGCTCAGCCCGCCCAAGCGTTGCGGCTGGCCCGCAGCTCCGCCAGCTCCGCGGCGCTGCCGGCCCGCAGGAACAGGTTGGTGTCCCGCTCTTCCGCCAACGTTCCCGGCACGCTGGGCAGTCCGACCTGACGGCGTTGCTCCACCGCCTCAAGGCGCTGCCGCAGCCGAGCCTGATCCGGCCGCTGCTGCAGCGCCCAGCGCAGGTTGGTGAGGGTGTATTCGTGGGCGCACCAGACGCGGGTTCGGGCCGGCAGGGCCGCCAGGCGCTGCAGCGAGGCATGCATCTGCGCTGGCGTTCCCTCAAACAGCCGACCGCAGCCGGCCAGAAACAGCGTGTCGCCGCAGAACAGCTCGCCCCAGCCGGGCGCGGCGGGGAGGCGAAATGCCCGCCCATCCCAGCGCGGCGGCGCCAATGCGCCAGCGCCTGGCGCCAACGCTGGCAGGTGGTAGGCCAGGTGGGCCCGGGTGTGGCCGGGCACGGCCAGCACGGTCGCCGCACGGCCCAGCAGGCAGAGGCGGTCCCCATCACCCACCCCATGGGTTAGGAAGGGAATCCGCGGCTGGTCGGCGGCGGCGGCCACGACAGCCGCCGCCGGCCAGCGCTGCAGCAGCCCTGGCGTGCCGCCGATGTGATCGTGGTGATGGTGAGTCTGCAAAACCGCCACCAGCTCGAGCCCCCGGGCGGCGAGCCAGGCTGCCACGGGCTCCGCCTCGGCCGGGTCCACCACCACCGCCTGCCGCGCGTCGTGAAGCACCGCGATGTAGTTGTCCTGAAGCGCCGGGATCAGGGCCAGGCTTTGGGCTGGCGGCGCATCACGCCCCCCGAAGACCGGGAGGTCAGCCTCGGCCGGGGACCGCGGGCAGGCGACAATGGCATTCCGGTTCATCGATCCGGGTTCCAGGGGTTGCCGCTCCATGATTGCGGCTGCCGCATGCTTCGATTGCGGCTGCCGCATGCTTCGATTGCGGCTGCCGCATGCTTCGATGCCAACGCCGCGCTGCCAGCCGCTTCCCCGATGATCACCATCGCTCTGGCCAAGGGTGCCCTGCTGGAGGATTCGGTGCGGCTGTTCGCCGCCGCCGGTCTCGATTTCTCCGACCTGCTGGAGCCAGGCAACCGCTTGTTGAGGGTGCCGAGCCGCTGCGGTCAAGCCCGGGCGCTGTTGGTGCGCAATGGGGATGTGTCGGTGTATGTGGCCTATGGCCAGGCCCAGCTGGGTGTGGTCGGCTATGACATCCTCCGCGAGCAGCGCCTGCCCGTGGCCCAGCTGCTGGATCTCGGCTTTGGGGGCTGCCGCATGGCCGTGGCCGTGCTGGCGAGCAGCGGTTACCAACGCGCCACCGACCTCCCGCCCCACTGCCGGGTCGCCAGCAAGTTCAGTCGCTGCGCCGCCGAATTCTTCGACAGCCTCGATCTGCCGGTGGAGCTGATCCAGCTGACCGGATCGGTGGAACTCGGCCCGCTCACCGGCATTTCGGAAGCGATCGTCGACCTGGTCGCCAGTGGGCGGACCCTGAAGGACAACGGCCTGGTGGAGATTGAAGACCTGTTTCACAGCACCGCTCGCCTCATCGGTCACCCGCTCTCCCTGCGGCTGGACACCGGTCCGCTGGCGGAGCTGGTGCAACGCCTGGAGGCCGTGCTCAGCCCAGCGGTCCCGACGCCAGTCGCCGTGGCCGGGTTGCGTTGATGAGCCCCCTCGACTGGCAGCGGCTGCGGCGGCTCCTGCCCTACCTGCGCCAAGATCGTCAACGGCTGCTTCTGGCGCTGCTGCTGCTGATCCCCCTCGCCCTGGCGGGAGCATTTCAGCCGCTGCTGGTGGGCCAGGCGATCGCCAAGCTGCGGGGAGAGGCGGTGCTGCCCTGGTTGCAGCCCCTGCCCACGCCCGAGGCGCTGAGGCTGCTGGTCGGCGGCTTGCTGGCGGCGGTTCTGCTGCGGCTGGCGCTGCAGGGCTCCCAGTCCTACACCGTGCAGCTGGTGGGCCAGCGCCTCACCGCCCGCATCCGCAACGACCTGTTCCGCCATGCCCTCGACCTCTCGCTGCGGTTCCATGACCGCACGCCGGTCGGCAGGCTGCTCACCCGCCTGACCAGCGATGTCGACGCCTTGGCCGAGGTTTTCGGCAGCGGTGCGGTCGGCGTGCTCGCCGATCTGGTCAGCCTGCTGGTGGTGGCGATCACGATGATCACGGTCGAATGGCGCCTGGGCCTGCTGTTGGCCTGCTGCCAACTACCGGTGACCCTCGGCATTCTCTGGCTGCAAAAGCGTTATCGACAGGCGAACTATCGGGTTCGGGAAGAGCTGGCCCAGCTCAACGCCGATCTGCAGGAGAACCTTCAAGGACTGGACGTGGTGCAGATGTTCAGGCGAGAAGAGATCAACAGTCAACGCTTCGCTGCGACGACCGATCGCTATCGCCGCAGTGTAACGGGGACGATTTTTTACGATAGTGCTATTTCTGCCCTGATCGAATGGGTGTCCCTGGCGGCGGTGGCCCTGGTGTTGGCGCTTGGCGGCGCGATGGTGACCGCCGGCTCGATGGGCTTGGGCACGCTGACCACGTTCATCCTCTTTTCCCAGCGTCTGTTCGACCCGCTGCGCCAGGTGGCCGAACGCTTCACCCAGATCCAGGGGGGCTTGACCGCGGTGGAGCGGATCAACGAGCTGCTGGAGGAGCCGATCGACATCCAGGAGATCGCCCCGGATCCGCTGCAGCGCACCGCGCTCTTGGCCCCCTCCCCTGGAGCCCCGGCCGCTGGTGAAGTGATCTTTGAGGCGGTCAGCTTTGCTTATCGGCCGGATGAACCGATCGTGCGAGACCTCAGCTTTCGCATCGCCCCGGGAGAGCATGTGGCGATCGTGGGTCCCACCGGTTCCGGCAAGTCGACCGTCATCCGCCTGCTCTGCCGGCTCTACGAGCCGCAGCAGGGCCGCATCCTGCTCGATGGCCGCGACATCCGCTCGATCCCCACGGCCGAGCTGCGACGCCAGCTGGGGGTTGTGCTCCAGGACACCTTCCTGTTCAGCGGCAGCGTGGCTGACAACCTGCGGCTTGATGCCCGCATCGACGCGACGGATCTGCAGCGCCTCTGCGGGGAGCTCGGGCTCGGACCGCTGCTGCAAAGGCTTGAACGGGGCCTGGACACACAACTGCGAGAGCGGGGCGCCAACCTTTCCTCGGGGGAACGCCAACTGCTGGCAGTGGCGCGTGTCGCGATCCGCAATCCCTCCGTGCTGGTGATGGATGAGGCCACCGCGTTCCTGGATCCCTCCACCGAAGCCTCCTTGCAACGCGATCTCCACGAGCTGTTGCAGCGTCGCACCGCGATCGTGATCGCCCACCGTCTCGCCACGGTCGAAAGCTCAGACCGCATCCTGGTGCTGCGCCATGGCCGCCTGGTGGAACAGGGGCATCATCGCGAGCTGCGGGGCGCTGGCGGCCTCTATGCCCGGTTGGCGGAGCTGCAGGAGAGGGGGCTGGCCGCGCTCTGAGGCGTGGCAGTCGCGTCGCTGAGCTGCAACTCCTCACGCAGCCAGACCTCGATCAACTCCGCCAGGGGCCCGGGCATCTGCCGCATCGGCAGGTGTCCGGCTCCCTGCAGTTCAGCCAGCTGCTGGTTGCGGCAGTAGCCCGCAAGGTGACGCACATAGGCGGGGGGCATCACCGCATCGCGGCTGCCGGCGATCCAAAGGGAGGGAACGGCAAGTTGAGCCGCCAAGCCCGGAAGCTGTCGCACGGCGGCGCGACGGGTGCTGCAGGCCAACAGACCTCGGGCGGCATGGGTCTCCGCCAGCAGCGGGGCCCGGATGGCATCCAAACCAGGCCATCGGGCCAACCAGCGGGGCCGCAGGTCGAGGAACAGCGCCCCGGAGCGACGCACCAGCCGGAACGGTCGCGGTTGGTAAACACCTCCCCCCGCCCCGATTTGAATGAGGCCCCGCAGCTGTGAGCCCAGCTGTGGGGCCGCATGCAGCGCCACACTGCCGCCCAGCGAGTGGCCGATCAACACGACAGGGCGTTGGGGCGCTTCCCGCTGAAGCGTCTGGGCCAGCCAGCGCCCGTAGCCCGCCAGGCTGGCTTGCAACCCTCGGGGGCGCGGATGCTCCCCGAAGCCTGGAAGATCCGGCATCCAAAGCTGCCATCTGGGTTCCAGCCGCCGCCCCAGGGGCTGCCAGAGCTTGCCGCTCAGCAGCCAGCCGTGGAGAGCGACCAGCAGCGGCCTGTCCGTTTCGGCTGAGGGGACCACCGGAACAGCTGCCATGGGGTCAGGAGGATGCAGCACGCCAGAGGGAGATCATCACCTGCCGCAGCGGCGAACGGAACCGGCGCGATCGTCAGGCTGCTTAGGTTTGATCGGCTCAGCCGGTGATTGCGTGGCCGACCTCCAACCTGGCGTCGACAACAGCGGCCAGCCCCAACCCCGTGACGCCGAGGTCGAGGAGCGTGAGAAGCCTCCGGCCCTGCTGCTGGAGCTCTACGGCGAAGACCACCGCCTCTGCCCCAACCCCAATCCCCGGCTGCAGCTCATTCTCAGCCGCAACCGGGAGATCGACCTGCTGGAGCTGGAGAGCCTCTGCGACGCCGTCGGCTGGAGCCGCAGGCCCCTGCGCCGCGTGCGGCGGGCCCTCGACAACAGCCTGCTGACGGTGGGGCTCTGGCGTCATGATCCGCGGTTGCCCCGCCTGGTCGGCTTCGCGCGCTGCACCGGCGACGGCGTTGTGGATGCCACCATCTGGGATGTGGCCGTGCATCCGCACTATCAAGGGGTGGGGCTGGGTCGGCAGCTGATGGTGTACGTGCTGGATTGCCTCCATCAGCAGCAGGTGGAGCGGGTCAGCCTGTTTGCCGACCCGGACGTGGTGGGGTTCTATGCGGCCCAGGGCTGGGAGCTGGAACCGCTGCAGCGGCGCTGCGCCTTCTGGTACGCCAATTGACCGGCATGCCGAGCCGCGCGGCGGGCGGGGGCGCGATCAACGCCGCATGGGGGTGTGCCAACAGGGGTGTGCGACCAACCGCAGGAGGCGTCCCGGGCCCCGGCTATGGCGGCTGGCCGTAGTAGCGGCGGGCCAGCTCCGCGGCCGGAACACCGCGCCGCCAAGCGCGCCGCAGGGCCGCATTCGCCAACGCCGTGCGCACGATCCCCAGACGTCGCCAGCGCCGGCCATCAACCCGCAGGGCGACGGGGAGCAGCCGGATGGCAGCAAACCGTCGCAGCCTCAGAATCAGGTCCAGATCCTCCATCAGGGGCAGGGGCGCCACCCCGCCAGCGGCGTTCAGCAACCGGCGCGACAGCAAGAGCCCCTGATCGCCATAGGGCAGGCGGCGCCAGCGGCTGCGCAGCTGCACGGCCGCCTCTAGCCAGCGCAGGCGTGGATCGCGGCCATCGATCGCCAGCCGAAAAGCCCAGGCGCCATCGGGATCGGCCTGGATCGCGGTTCGCAGCCGATCCGCCCAGTCCGGAGGCAAGCGGGCATCGGCATGCAACAACAGCAGCCAGGGGGCGTTGCTGGCCTGCACGCCGAGGGCCAGCTGGGCGCCCCGCCCCGGAGTGCCGTGCAGCAGGCGGGCCCCGGCCAGCCGGGCAATCCGGGCCGTGGCATCGCTGCTGCCGCCATCGACCACGATCAACTCCTGAACGATGTGGGCCGCTGCGGCCAGGTCAGCCAGGAGCAGGGGAAGCCGCTGGGCCTCCTGCAGGGCCGGGATGACCACCGCCAACGCGGCCGCGCCGGCACCCGGATCCCTCATCGCCAGGCCTCCAGATCTGCGGGGCGATCCAGGTCAGCCCGCCGCGCCAGCAGAGGCACGGAGATCCCGTAGCGGTCGGCGAGCCGCAGGGTGGAGGCCAGCACCGTCTCGGTTCCCCAGGCGATCCGCTCCGCCGAGCCCACAAAGGGGGATGGGTGGGGCTGCCGGGCAGCGATCAGCCAGTAGCCACCGTCCTGGGCAGGTCCGAGAACCCAGGACGCCTCCTCCAGGGCCCGAAAGGCGGCGGTCAGGTCGCCGGGCTCCACGGTCGGCAGATCGCTGCCGAGCAGCACGACGCGGCGCGCCCCCTCGCGGCGGGCCCGCAGCAGCTGGCGTTGCAGACGACAGCCCAACCCGCCCTCCCCCTGGGGCACCACCCGATCGACCCCCAGCTCGCCCCCCCAGCGCCGGGCCGCCCGCGGGCCGAGCCCGTCCACAGCCAGCACCAGCTCCGTGGCCGGGGCATCCGCCTGGGTGCGGAGCCGCAGCTGCGCTTGACGCACCACGGCCGTGACGTGCCGCGTCAAGCGGGCCTGCACGCCGGCGGCCCGGCAGCGGCCGATGCCGGCCGCCAGGCGAGACTTGCAGCGTCCAGGCGCCGGCCAACGGGCCAGCACCACCACCTGGAGACCGGCGTTCGGAGCAGCAGCGACGCGGTTCACCCCTGGCGTGGCAGTTCCGCCGGCACCAGCGTCACGGTTTGGCTGGCATTGCCGCGGCGAATGCGCAATTCCAACGGTTGCCCGACGCGACCGCGATCGACCGCCAGCTGGACCTCAGACGGGTTGCGGACGGCTTGACCCGCCACGGATTCGATCAGGTCGCAGGGTTTGAGCCCCCCGCGAGCCGCGGGTCCGTTGGGCATCACCTCGACCACCACCACACCGTTCACCTCAGGTAGTTGACACTCATTGGTGGCGGCATTTACCTCACGAGCCAGCTGGGGAGTGAGGGCCTGCAGCCTCACGCCGATGAAGGGATGGCTGGCATAGCCCCGGGACAGGATCTGCGCTGCGATCGTGGAGGCGGTGTTGATCGGGATGGCAAAGCTGAGGCCGGCCCCGGGAGCCTGACGGATGGCCGTGTTGATGCCGATCACCTGGCCGCGGTCGTTGATCAACGGTCCACCGCTATTGCCCGGATTCACGGCCGCATCCGTTTGGATGTAAGGCACCCGCTGGCCCTCGCCGATGGCATTGGTCCGTTGAATGGCACTGATGATGCCAGCGGTCACCGTGTTGTCAAGGCCGAGGGGATTGCCGATGGCGATCGCCCATTCACCCGGCCGCACCTTGCTGGAATCGCCCAGGGGCGCCACCGGCAGGTTGCCGGCCACCACCTTCAGCACGGCCACATCGGTGAGGGGATCGGCACCGAGCACCTTGCCGCTGAAGCTGCGGCCATCGGGCAAGGTCACGTGCACCTCATTGGCGCTCTCTACCACGTGGGCATTGGTCAACACCACCCCGTCGGAGCGGGTGATGAAGCCGGAGCCCTGGCCCTGCTGCTGCTGGATCGCAGGGCCGGAGCCAAACAGGCTGCCGAGGGGATTCACGGCGCGTCTGACGGTGTCGATCCGCACCACCGCCGGTCCGACCCGGTCCACGGCATCGACGATCACGTTGCGGCCGGGCTGCAGGGGCGCCATCGGACCGGCATCGCTCACCCGGACAGGGCTGGGCGACGGAGGCCTGAACGTTGGCAGATTCAGCGAACAACCCGCCAGGGCCCCAGCCGCGACCAGGCCGATGGCAGTGGACAGTCGGAGATGGCGCCCCCTGGTGCGGCGTCGATGGCAACCCGGATCGGGCCTGGAACAGGCTGGTTCAGGAGGCAGGGGCGAGGGGATCACAACAGGGGGTGGAACGGGGTCGCCGTGAACGGCGAGCGGTGCACCCAGCATGCCTACTATTCGGAGATTGAGGCTCAGATGGCGGTGCACCAGGATGGGGAAGAACTCTGGAACCAGGTCAAGCAGGAACTGCAGGCCAGCCTGAGCAAGCCCACGTTTGAAACCTGGATCCGTCCCGCCCGTTGCCGCCAGTTCCACAGGGGCGAGCTGCGGCTTGAAGCCCCGAACAGCTTTGCTGTCAACTGGTTGCGTCGGCACTATCTGGCGCGAATCAGCGAACTGGCCAGCGGCCTCTGCGGCGAACCGGTGCGGGTGAGCCTGGAGGTGAGCGAAGCGGCCGTTGGCGCTGGGCCCGACGCCCAGGAGGCCGGGGCTTGGGCGGCACCGGTGGAGCTGTCCCGGGACCTGCGGGCCTCACCGGCCGGGGAATCGGCCCAACCGCAGGGATTGAGTCGCCCGGCCGCCGGCCTGAATCCCCGCTATCTGTTCAGCCGCTTCGTGGTGGGGCCCAACAGCCGCATGGCCCATGCCGCTGCCCTGGCCGTGGCCGAGGCTCCGGGACGGGAATTTAATCCTTTGTTCATCTGCGGTGGGGTGGGGCTGGGCAAGACCCACCTGATGCAGGCGATCGGGCATTACCGCCTGGAGATCGATCAGCAGGCGCGGGTGTTTTATGTGTCCACCGAAACCTTCACCAACGATCTCATCCAGGCGATCCGCAAGGATGGCATGCAAGCCTTCCGGGATCGCTATCGAGCTGCCGAGCTCATCCTTGTGGATGACATCCAATTTATCGAGGGGAAGGAATATACCCAGGAAGAGTTTTTCCACACCTTCAATGCCCTGCACGAGGCTGGCCGACAAATCGTCATCGCCAGCGACCGACCACCCAGTCAGATCCCCAGATTACAGGAGCGTTTGATCTCCCGTTTTTCGATGGGATTAATCGCCGACATTCAGGCTCCCGATCTTGAAACCCGCATGGCGATTTTGCACAAGAAGGCCGAGGTGGAGCAGATGGCACTGCCACGGGATTTGATTCAGTACATCGCCGGACGCTTTACCTCCAATATCCGCGAACTCGAGGGTGCCCTGACGCGCGCTGTGGCCTTTGCCTCGATCACCGGCCTGCCGATGACGGTGGAATCAGTGGCGCCAATGCTGGATCCGGTTGGCAATGACGTCGAGGTCACGCCCCAGCAGGTGCTGGACAAGGTCGCCGAAGTCTTTGCTGTGCGTATCGACGACATGCTCAGCCCCAGCCGCCGCCGCTCGGTGAGCCAGGCCCGTCAGGTGGGGATGTACCTAATGCGACAAAGCACTAACCTTTCCTTACCGCGTATTGGCGAGGCATTTGGCGGCAAAGATCATTCTACGGTGATGTATGCCGTGGAACAGGTGGAAAAGAAACTCAACAGCGATCCCAGCTTGGCAAGACAGGTTCAACAGGTGCGTGATCTGCTGCAGATCGATTCACGCAAACGCAAATAGGAGCGTCCAATTGGCAGCAGCGAGCGGGAAAAGGGAGGTGGACTTAGCCTAGCGAACTGGAGATGCGAAAAGATTTTGAGTGCAAGCAATCTCAGAATCCGTTTTTGCCCTAAGATTATCAGAATCAATAACGTCATAGAGACGATATCCACAGGCCTCCAGGAATTCCTTGTTGCGACGATAATTTGTCGGGTGACACTCGAAATACAAATTCATAATTCTGTTTCTTTCGAGATAAGATTTTGCCCCAAGCAGAGCGTCATATTCGGCTCCTTCTACGTCAAGCTTCCAGAATTGCACAATATCAATACACTCCTCGGTCAATACGTCATCGAGCTTGCGAATCATAATCTGCTCTCTAGTAAGTTTCTTGCTCGTATACCAGTCGTCTCTAAGGGTTGACCGTGCTCCATCACATTGAATCTCTAGTATCTCCTGCTTGGAGCCAAGTCCGCAAGACAAAACCTTTACCTTGGAATGCCAACCGGGCTGACAGGCGACACAATCATGAAGCCAAAGCCGCTGCGACTCGACGGGCTCGAACTCCAGTGCGCGCAAGCCTGGAATGCTGCCTAGGTACAAAACCCACTGTCCTATATTGGCACCAGAATCAATAAATACACCGCCATTAGCCAAAGCCTTCTTGGCAAGGTTGATCCCCAAGCCACCCTCGTAATATCCAAAAACAATCCAGCGATGACTCGGCTCTGTAAGATCTAGTTTCCAGACAACCCCATTGTAGCATTGGACCCATTGCGTTCCCTTGCTTGAGAGCATAGATCCATAAATGGCCTGAAGGATTCCAAGCTTACGAGGAAAATCAAGCCTACGCACTAATCTAAGACCCAGCGGAAGAGCTAAAGTTGGCTCCATGCTTTGATACTTAAATGAAATTTTTATTATCTTAGCGGAAATAGTTAAAGCCAAAAAGACTCGAGGTCACTTGGAGAAGTGGCTATTGCGTGAGGACTAGGCGGGATCAGTAATCGGCTGACTAGGATCGCGACCTTCGATCTCCCCATGGAAGACACGACTGGCGGTAATATCCTCGGCCTCGATCGTCATCAGATCACGCTTGGTCAGGTTGGTACCCATGCGATTGAACAAACGGTTGGCTTGGCGCATTCGTGCCCGGTCGATTGCATTGCGAATCGAGCGAGCGTTTGCAAAAAAAGGCAGTTGCATGCGCCGCTGAATATACTCCGAAAAGACGCCGACCGCATCATTGCTAAACCGATAGTTTTCCTGTGCCAAGATTAACCGGGCAATCGCGAGGAGCTCCGTAGAGCTATAGTCAGGGAAATCGATATGATTGGCCACACGAGAAGACAAGCCAGGATTAGACTGGTAGAAAATATCCATCCGATCCTTATATCCAGCGAAGATGACGACCAGGTCATCGCGGTTGCTTTCCATGACCTGCAATAGAATTTCAATCGCTTCTGCGCCGTAGTCTCGTTCATTCTCGGGCCGATATAAATAGTATGCTTCATCGATGAATAGCACGCCGCCCATCGCTCTTTTGAGCACCTCACGCGTCTTTGGTGCGGTGTGTCCAATATACTGACCAACCAGATCATCGCGGGTAGCAGTGACCACGTGTCCCTTGCGGACATAGCCCAATCCATGCAAGATCTTCGACATTCTCTCCGCCACAGTCGTCTTGCCCGTACCAGGGCGTCCTGTGAACGACATGTGCAGGCTCGGGGCCGTGGTATCAAGCCCCACCTGCTGGCGGGCCCGATTCACCACCAGTAACGCCGCGATCTCACGGATGCGTGCTTTGACAGGGCGCAATCCAATCAGCTCTTCATCGAGCTGCCGCAGCACAGCCTCGATGCCAGCAACCTCATAGGAATCCCGCAGATCAATCAGCGTCTCAGCACCGTCCGCAGCGGGGTCAGCTGAGGCACGGTTGGCCGCAGGGCTAGCAGCGTCAGAGGAGGGCATCGATGGCAACCGCAAGCTGGGTTTCAGGCTCCCCGATGGCAGCATCCGCCTGCTCTGGCCGGATGGTGAGGTTGACATAGGTCCGCCCAAAGCTGATGTCGGGGAAACGCCCGGTCTGCTGGGACAGAGCTTCAAGCCGCTCAAGGAACAACCTTGTGGCCTCGTAATCCGCAAATTCAAGACGCCGCTCTAGCCGCTCAGGGCGCTGGCGATGGTTCCAGGGATTGTTCATGTTGTTGACCTTAGGTCAGGCCCGTCCGAGCGCGATCTGGCTGTCCAAGCAGTCGGTGCGGGCGCGACAAAGGCGATGGGCCCAGGCGGCGGCATAGGCTGCATTGGCCTGCTGCTGTTCGGGATCGGAGCTGTTGAGAGGATGGGGGAAGGTGCCGGCGATGGCTGCGTTGGTCACGCAGAACATGGCCCGCTGAAAGCTCATGCAGATCTTCACACGTTCGTCACCTGGGCCGCGGGTACGCTCGGCATACCAAACGCGCAGCCGCTCGGGTAGATGGCGATACATGTCCTGCATCAGCAAACTGGGTGGAATACCAGCTCCCATGGTGGGCAATGGATCAGCAAACAAGGCGCCATAGGCGAACTGGGACTGATCGGGAGAGATCTGATGGGCTTGGGCATTGAAAGACACCGTGCCAAGAAAGGGCGTTCCCCGCAAGAACACCGCCTCCACATAAGGCACAGCGACATCGACAAGAAAGGTTAACCCTGCTTCAGGCGGCAAAACCGCAAAGCTGCGGCCACCGAGGCTGACCGCATAGCTGATTGGTTGAGCGGCGGCGGCCACAAGACCATCGCGCAAAAAGGTGACCACGGAAGGGATCGATCTGATCTCGCCTGCCGACTCGGCTTTGGCCAGATTAACAAACAAGTCGCTCATTACCCGCCAAAATAGTCCTAATGCATGGGTTGTGGCCGCAACACGAATCAACTCCGGTAAAAACTCTGGCGCCAGCCACTGCAGGAACGCCAATAGCGGATCGCGTGAGGTCTTGTAATGGATAATCGGCTCGCAGAGCTTCTGAAAGGAGCTGCTATCCAAATAGGCATCCAATCCACCTGTGCCATGCCAGAGCATGGTGCGCATGCAATATTCAGCATATTCGAAGTTAATGCGGTCGTGATTCAGATGCTTCCAAATCCGCGCCAGGCTGATGTCACCGTTGAAGTACTTATAGATTGGCAATGGATTGAGAAACTGGCGTTGGGCCTGGTCGATCAGATTTTTGCTATAAGCATCCAACACCTCTCCGTAACTATTCAGGACATCGACAACCTGAATGAGGTTGTCTTCGGTATCCGCTAATAATGATTGGCCGGCGAGTAGCTGCTGTTGGAGATCAGCAGCACTCGGCAAACCGCCGGAATGGGTGAGCAGGGCGGGAATGACAGGCATCAGACAACTCCCGAGGGGTGAGACAGGGCCTGTAGGACACTGGCGGCCATGGCCGTGGTCGTGACTTCACTGAGACGCCCCAGTCCCCACGGCAACAGTCCGAGCGTGATGATGCTGGCGGCAATGGCCATCGCCGGGATCGTTTCGCGGGGAGCCACGGCGATCAGGCGCACGTCGAGCCGGGAATCCTGAATGGGGTCTGCCGGAGGGGTGATCGCCAGGCGCCCAAAGAAGGCACGATTGACCAACAGTAGGAAGTAAACGGCCGTCAGCCCCGAACCAACCATGCAGAGCAAGGTGGCCAGCGGATAGGCGTTGATACTGCCGCGAAAGACAAGAAATTCGGAGATGAAACCAGCCATGCCAGGCAGGCCAGCACTGGCCATCACACCGATGATCATCAGCGTGCCCGTCAGCGGCAAGCCACGCTCTGGATTGAGCAAGCCGCGGAGCACATCAAGGTCGCGCGTGCCGGTCTTGCGATAGACAATTCCAACCAACAAAAACAGCAGAGCCGAAATCAGCCCGTGGCTCACCATTTGGAAGACCGCTCCCAACAGGCTGACGGCAGAACTGGCGGAAGCGGCCAGCAGGATATACCCCATGTGTCCTACTGAGCTGTAGGCGACCATCCGCTTCATGTCCCGTTGCACGATCGCGGCCAAGGAGCCGTAAAGCACCGAAACTGCCGCCCAGAGGGCAAGACCCGGCGCCAAAAGCGCCCAGGCCTCAGGAAATAAACCGAGGCCAAAACGCAACAGACCATAGGTGCCTAACTTCAGCAACACTCCTGCCAACAGCACCGAAACGGGAGTGGACGCTTGGGTGTGGGCATCGGGCAACCAATTATGGAATGGGACCAAGGGAATCTTGATTCCAAAGCCGATCAGTAGCGGGATCAGCAGCAACAGCTGACTGCCCATTTCCAGCTGCTCGCTCGTTACCGGAGTGAGACTAAAATCGACACTGCTGGTGAGCAAGGCCAACCCAAGGAAAGCGGCCAGAATCAATACCCCTGACGTGGCAGTAAAGATCAGGAATTTTGTCGCCGCATAGGCTCGCTGCGAACCACCCCAGATCGAGATCAACAACCATAGAGGAATCAGCTCTAACTCATAGAAGAGAAAAAACAGCAATAGGTTCTCAGCCAAAAAAGCGCCATTCACGGCGCTACTGATCAGCAACAACAAGGCAAAGTAAATTCGGGGCCTCTGGCTGATGTCACGGGTGCAGATCACGGCCACAAGACTGAGCGCCGCATTGATGAGCAGCAACGGTAGCGACAGACCATCAACGCCAAGACGGTATTCAAGACCAATGCTGGGTAGCCAGGAGTGGTTTTCCTGAAGTTGCATTGCAACGATGCTGGGATCAAAGTGCAGGCTGACCACCACGGTCCAGGCCAGCAACAGCATCAGAGTGGAGATGGCCACAGCCCGCAGGCGGCCGGGCTGGAGTTCAGCGGGAAGGAGCAGCAGTAGCAGGGCTCCAAGCAACGGAATCAGAACCAGGGGCGAGAGCATGATCGATTAGCTCCGTATCCAGGTCAGGCCACCTAGTAGCAGCACAATTGCCATCACCAAGGTGAGCACATAGGTTTGCAGTTGGCCGCTCACACCGAGGCGTAGTGTTGCTGCACTCGCTAGGGAGAGTGATCCAATCTCATCGACAATGCGGTTGACCACGTTACGATCAATGCTATTGACCAAGCGGGCTAGGCGAGCCACGAACGCTACAATCGTGGCCTTATAGATGCGTTCCGTATAGAAATCATGGCTGAGAAGGTCCTGAACACGTCGCAAGGGCGGCCACACCGCATCGGACCAGAAGGTTTGCAGCGGCAACCTGAGGCCAGCCATCAGGGCGATCAAGCTGCTCGACCAGAGCAAAACAAAGGCCCACCAGGACAGCTGGGTGACGGGATGCAGAGCCGTCAGGCGCAGAATCAACAACGGCGTGAGCGCCACCATCACCAGCAGGCTCAGCATTGGCAAGGCCATCAGCCAGTTGACTTCAGGGGCGCGCCGCGTTTTGGGACGGGGGGCATCCTGGAACACATGGCGATAGACGCGCACCAGGTTGAACAGGGTCAGGCCATTGGTGATCAGCACGACGCCAGCAAAGAGAGGAGACGTGCGCCCGATCGAATCGACCAGCAAGCCGAGGGCCCAGAAACAACCAAAGGGGAACAAACCGGTCAGGCCAATCCCAGCCATCACATAAGCTGCGGTTGTGGCCGGCATGCGCCGGGCCAAGCCACCGAGTTCGGTGATGTCTTGACAGTTGGTGGTGGAGATCACACAGCCCAGGCTCATGAACAGCAATGCCTTGGCCAGACCGTGGGTGAATAGCAGCAGCAGTGCCATGAAGGGCCGCTGTAGAGCGATGGCAATAAAAACCAGGCCTAGATAAGCGGTTGTGGAATAGGAGAATGTTCTCTTTAGGTCAATTTGTGCCGTCGCTACCAGGGCTCCGCCGATGGCACTAATCGCGCCAACCGCCAACAGCACATGGACAGCCAAGGGGGAAAGCACGAGCAGCGGCATCACTTTAAGCAGCACCAAGGCACCGCAAGTGACAACAACGGAGTTGCGCAGAATCGAGGCAGGATTAGGCCCCTCCATCGCCTCATCCAACCACAAATGCATCGGGAATTGAGCACATTTACCCATCGGGCCTGCGATCAGGCCGAGGCAAAGAAGCGTGGCTGCAAGAGGCGAAAAACCGGGGTCAGACTGGACTTCGGCAATCCATCGATAGAGTTCAGGAAATTCCATCGATGGCGCCCAAGCGGATAGGGCCACGACTCCCATCAGCAGAAGCACATCCCCCACTCGCTTTGTCAAAAAGGCATCCCGTGCCGCGGTCACCACCAGGGGCTGAGCATACCAGAAGCCAACTAACAGATAGGTAGAGAGTGTGAGCATCTCCAGGAGGAAATAACTCATAAAGAGATTGCTGCTGAGCACCACTCCAGCCATGGCGCCTTCAAAGAAGCCTGCCAAGGCATAAAAACGAGCCAGTGACCACTCTTTATCAAGGTAGCCAAGCGCAAACACTTGGCCCGCTAAACTCATGAATGTGACCAGTTCCAGTGCGGCAAGATTGGTCATCGAAAGATCAAAGCCAATCCGCAGATGTAGATCTGCCGCCTGAAACCAAGGAAAATCAATATGTTGCGGCCCTAAGCTGAGCACATCCCGAATCACCAGGCTGCCGTGTAGAACGGCAACCAGGGTGAGCAGAAGATTGAGGTAAGCTGCAGGCCGAGGGCCATTGCGGCGTACCAGGCCACTGGCCCAGGGCAGTGACAGGAGCATGCCACTGAACCCATAGACCGGGATCAACCAGACTAACTGGATCGGCAGGGGCAAGGGATTGGGCAAGTGCTTGCTCGAGGAGTCGGTGTGGCGAGGTGATGAACGGTGCGAAATCTTAAGCGATCAGCTTCGCTCCTGTCCTGGCCCTGCTGCGAACACAACAAATCGATGGGAGCCCCAGGCCGCAGGTTAAGCCGCTCGCTCAGCGACGCTGCACAGCATGGGGTGATCGCAGGCTGTAGGCGGCATATCCAGAGCGGCGACGAGCACCACCCAGGGATCTCAACCAGGTGGCGAGCTCCTCACCATGCTGCCGTTCGTCCTCTAACAGGGCCGAGAAAAACGAACCGTTGTCGCTGTCGCCGATCAGCTGACAAAAGCGGACAGCTTCGTCGTAGTGATCGATCAGCAGCGTTTCCAGATCGCTGTTCAGCTCCAACAAACCGATGAGATCGGGGGCGACACTCACCGGTCGCAACTGTGAAGCCGCGGGAGCGACGCCAAGAGCCAACATGCGAGCGACGATGCGCTCGGCATGCTGCATCTCCTCCACCGTCTCGGTTCGAAAGCGTTCCGAGGACTCTTGGTCACCCCAGATGTCGGTCAGGGAGGCCTGGGTCATGTATTGCTGAACCGCTGAGAGCTCCAGGCTCAACGCCCGGCCCAGATAGCCCAGCACGCGGGGGTGAATGGCGTCGCTGCCCATCAGAGGCGACGCACCGCTGGGCTGGCCACCAGGGCGGGTTCTACCTCCGAATGGGGCCTGGCAATGATGTGGGCAGCCACCAGACCATCGCCCACCCGCTCACAGGCATCAGCACCAGCCCGCACCGCTGCATTCACGGCTCCGGTTTCACCTCTCACCATCACGGTGACATAACCACCGCCCACAAACTCACGGCTGATTAGTGTTACCTCAGCGGCTTTGGTCATTGCGTCAGCTGCCTCAATTGCGGGCACGAGACCGCGGGTTTCGATCATGCCCAAGGCAATACCGCTGATGGGAGTATCCATGATGGGTTGAGATGTGGAAGGGGATGATGGGGGCAGGGATCCGCGATCTCGGCCTCCGGAAGCGGAGGTCGCGCGGTTGAGCTGGCGACTCGTGGAGCCGGCCCGGGACGAGCCGGCTCCACGAGTCGCAGCGTTGCGGGCAGGGGCTGAACCGCTAGCCGATGCCGCACGGTTGGGGGATGAACTGTCCGCTCGTGGGTTGCTTCGCAATCTGCCCGGGGGCTGGGAGCTGCTTGGAGCTCGCATGGAGGCAGGACGACTGGCGGGTGGGGACGTGCCCGGCTCCTCGGCAGCTGTGCTGCTGGGAAGCGGCTCTGCTGGTGCAGACGGGGTGGGGACGGGCAGCTCCGCAACCGCAGCCTCCGGCATCAGCGGTTCAAACGTTGATGGCTCTGCAGCGGCTGGCGGTGGTGCCGGCTCTGCAATAGATAATGCAGCTGCCGCCGCTGCGGGGGCCTCGGCGTCGGACGCCGCAGCGTTGAGGCTGGTTGGCGCCTCCTGGCCACGGGCAAGGGCGATCTCCTCCGGACCAGATGGCTGCGAGCGGGCGGAGGCTCGGGTCCGGGAGCGGCGAGGGGGGATGGCCATGGAAGCGGAGGTGAGGGCGGGGAGGACTGGCGGACGGCAACCCTCACCCGTCGGGAGACCAGTGGTCGATGATGCCGCCGATGGTCAAATCGGTAAACAAATCGGCGTTGCCGGTGGCGAAACGGGCTGCCGATCCGCTGGCGGTGAACACCCAGTTGCCTGGCGATGCACCAACGGGATCGACGGCAACGCTGAGTTTGCCCTTGGGGGTCCGCAGCACCCGCAACACTTGATGGGCAAACCCCTCAACCCGTTGCGTGCAGACCAGCGATCCGACCACCTGCATGATCTCCATTAGTGTGCTCCTCCGGGTTGGGGCGGCGCGGGCGCGGAACCGGAGGCGTCGGCGGATGGCGCCGCGGCGGGAGCGGCAGGTGCAGCTGGTTTGGACGCACTGGTTGCACTGGAACCGCCGGCGGCCATGGCCTTGGCCGCATCGGGGTCCCAGTGGTCGATGATGCCGACGATCGTCAGATCACTGGGATAGGACTTGCTGCCGGCAGCCTCGCGGGCTGCGGAACTGCCGACACAAATCACCCAATCGCCAGGAATCGCGCCGACCGCATCCACCGCCACCTTTTGAGTACTGCCATCGAGAACCACCTGGAGATGTTTGTGCTGAAAATCAGCGATGCGATTCGTCGAAACCAGAGGTTTGAGGACTTTGCAGATGATCATTGTTCAGTGCCCTCCAGCCTGTTGCAGAACGATCGAGGAGCCAATGGTCTCGGCCGGCACCGCTCGATCCCGATCGCGAACGGTCAGCAGGGTATGCAGCAGTCCATCGCGGCAGAGGTCGGCGTAGCGGCTGGCGATGGCATCGCGAACCCGATGGCAATGGCGCACAGCCCGCTCCCGCGCACCGGGGACGGCCCCATGGTAGTCAAAGCGGAGCACCACGGGGATCGGCAAACCCCTCGACAGGTTCAACCCGCTGAAGATTTTGACACCTACATCAAGATCAGGGGCGCCTTCCTCCACCGTATCCATGTAGGCAAAATAGGTGAGATTACGCAGGTGGATTTCCTTAAAGCCAATTCCTACACCAATGAAGCGCTCGGCATGACCGGCATCACCGTAACAGCCAGAATGAAACTGCTTCACGTAATCAATCTGGGAAAAATTGTTCTCCAGTAGGCGAGCGATCAGCGACACCATTCCAGGCTGAGGCGTTGAGGCCGCAGCCTGCTCCACGCGACCGAGGATGACCTTGCGGGCCTGATCAGCATCCAGTGCCAAGGTTTCGCTGTAGAGATCGTGGGCATCCAGCCAGTGGGCTAAATCGATGGCACCCTCGGCGCCGGGCACATGCACACGGATCGCGTCGGTATCGGTATCCATGCCCAGCAACAGCAAATTGACGGAAGCACCACAGCAGAAGCTGTTCTCTACCGCCTGCTGAAAGTCGCGTAGGCGCTGCAGACCACCGGCTGCCGCGGCCGCATCGTCGCTGCCATGGGCAGCGCATCCCTCATGGCCGGGATTGCGGGAGCTGAAGTGGTAGATCACCACTTTGAGATACCGGGTATCGGCGTGGGCGGGATTGGGGATGGCCTCGCGGTAGCGGCGATGCTCGGTTTTCACCCAGCGATCGACGGTGTTCTCGACATCGAACATGGCGCCGGCATGGGGCCGTCGACGCACCGAACTCACCGGCAGGCGCAGGGCATAGGCAATGGCATGGGCGAGCCGACCATCGGCGCAGGGGGTGATGTCCAGCAGATGGAAGCCACAATCGAGCAGAAAGGCCTCAAAAGCCTTGGCATCGGGGTCATCCGGTGCACCTGCGAGGGGATCGGCATCAAAAAAGATGCGGCTCGCCTGTTCATACGCCTCGAACACGCACCAGGCGAACAAGGTGCGCATGTCCAACTGGCTGGTCCAGGCGGTGTCCAGAATCGTTTGGGGCAGGGAATAGCCCAGTTCTTGACGGGCAAGTTGCTGGGCACGCTCCACGAAGTCCGGTTCGTGCTGGAGCGCCGAGACCTGCTTGAGCACCGGGACGATCTGATCGAAGGTGTCTTTGGTGCGCTGGTCATAGGCGCGCAGACGCTGATTGGCGCTCAGATCGGTCAGGGGATGCAGCGTCGGCATCGCGTCCAGCCGGCGACCCTGGGCACGAATCACCGGCGCAGCGACGGCACGCACCCGCCGCCCGACGGGGGCCAAGCTGGCGCTGCCCGGGTTGCCAGGCGGCGGCGGGGCGGCAGCGGCAACACCAGCGCTGGATCGGGGTTGATCGCGTCGGTTGACCACCACGGCCACCGGACGGCGGCGACCCGAGCGGTTGGTGGCAGCCTGCTGGCGCGCCGCCTGGGCGAGTTCCCGTTGGCGCAGGATCCGATTGGAGCTGGAGGCGGCGGCTGGAGAGGAGACGTCCGGAGAGGCGGAGGCCTCACTGGCGGGTCTGGATGCTGGCGTCCGGCGAGACGGTGCCGTCGGGGCGAGCAGCTGTGAAAACAGGTTGTTGCGGCGAACCATGGGATCGGCCTCAGCCGCGGGCTCCGCCGGAAACCGTGATCAGGGAACCCTGGTCGGTGCTGCCGCTGGAGCCGGTGATCTTGTTGCTGGGCGGCTCGATCTTCTCGTTCCGCTTGGGCTGGAAGCCCGGCATGGCACTCATCGGCCCGACCCGCGTGGGATTGCGCCGGCGAGCAGAGCTGCCTTCGGTGCCGGTGACATGCTCACCACGATCCCAGTCATCTCCGGTGATCAGCAGACCCGATCCCTCGCCGGTGACGCGATTGACCGGGCGTTCGGTCGGCCGGGGAGCCACCGCAGCCGTCGGCGTGAGGCGAGCGCTGCGCCCAGCGCTGCGATCAAAGCGAAACTGCTCGGTGCCCGTCACCTTGCCCGGAGCCAAATCGAAGGGTCCGGTGATGATCCGGCCGCCGAGTTCGTAGCTGCTGCCGGTGACGCTACCGCTTCGCTCCCGTTCCACCTGGGCCGCCCGAGCCGGGGAGACAACGCTGAACCCCTGCCAGGCCGCGTCGCCGAGGCTCTGGGGGAAATCGGCATCGCCGCTGGCGGCGGCGGAGCAGACCTCAGCCTGCTGGTCGGCGCCGACGTAGGGCGTGCCGGTGACGTCTTCACAGGCCCCCCGTTCAGCGCCGGTGAGGGAGGAGAGGCCGGGTTGGATGCCGCTCAAGCGCGAGCTGTTGCGCACCGGCGTCCGCTGCCGCTGGGCCCGCACGGCGGCGCTGTTGCAGAAGTCGCCGGCCTGCTCCAACCCCGCGTAGGGCGTGCCGGTGACCACCTTGCAGGTGCCGGGCTCATCACCGGTCACCTTGGCCGAGCGCCCCGTGCGGGTGCCGCTGACGACCTGGTTGCGGTTGGTGACGCTGAAGCCCACCTTGGGGGCCTCGGCCGCCGGACGAGCAGCACAGAAGGCATCGAACTGCTGCTGACCGATGTATTCGTCGCCGGTGATGTTGCGGCAGCTGCCCGGGTCATCTCCGGTCACCTTGTCGCT
>CAYOCW010000003.1:0-3118 GCA_964402615.1 uncultured Cyanobium sp.
CGCCTGCGGGACGCGCCCGCCCAACCCCTGGCCGCAGCGTCGCCCACCGCCCCGGGAGGCCGCTCGATGTTTCGCTCCCGCTCCGAACGCCTGGCCGATGGCAAAAGGGTGCGCTCGCGCCTGCCCCGCGAGGATCAGGCCCATTGGCCCCCGCCAGAGCAGCGGCGCGATCCGCTGGCGATCCTGGAGCAGTCCAATCTCGGCAGACTGGAACATCTGACGCCGATTCGCTATGGGCGGATGCTGCACAGTCCGTTCACCTTCCTACGCGGATCTGCCGCCTTGATGGCGGCAGACCTGGCCAGCCTGCCCAACACCGGGCTGCAAGTGCAGGCCTGCGGTGACTGCCATCTGCTCAACTTCGGCTTCTTCGCCACGCCAGAGCGCCATCTGGTGTTCGATCTCAATGATTTCGATGAAACCCACCCGGCACCCTGGGAATGGGATCTCAAACGGCTGGCGGTGAGCTTTGTGGTTGCCGCCCGCGACAACAACTGTTCCGAGTCGGACGCCAAAGATGCGGCGATCGCCTGTGTGGGCGCCTACCGAGAGCATCTGCGGGAGTACTCCCGCATGAGCCCATTGGAGGTGTGGTACGCCCGCCTGGAGATGGAGGACATCATCGCGGCAGCCCCCGATGCCAAAAGCATGGCCTTGCGGCGAGAGTTGGCCAAGAAAGCAGAGCAACGCATCGCCGAGAACCTCTTCCCCAAGGTGGTCAGCGTCGTTGCCGGACAACCCCGTTTTGTGGATCAGCCACCGCTTCTTTATCACCTGAAGGAAGCCAATGCCGAAGCCATGATGCGCGATGGATTGGAGGCCTATCGCCAGAGCCTATCCGAGGAGCGGCGTACGCTGCTGGATCGCTACACGTTGGTGGACTTCGCCCAGAAGGTCGTCGGCATCGGCAGCGTTGGCACCCGCTGCTACGTGCTGTTGCTGCTTTCCGAGGAAAACCATCCGCTGATCCTGCAGGCCAAGGAGGCTCGCCGCTCGGTACTGGAGCCCTACACCCAGCCCAGTCGCTATGACAATCAGGGCGAACGGGTGGTGATGGGCCAGCGGTTGATGCAATCCTCCAGCGATATCTTTCTCGGCTGGGTGCGAGGCCAGCGCGGCTATGACAACTACGTGCGACAGTTGCGCGATATGAAGCTCTCAATCCCCGTGGAAGAGGTGAGCGCCGTACAGCTAAAGCGCTATGCGCAGTACTGCGGCTGGAGCCTGGCTCGGGCCCATGCCAAGTCCGGCGATGGCGCAACGATCAGCGGCTATCTTGGCAAGGCTAATCGCTTCGACGATGCCCTCGGATCCTTCGCGATCAGCTATGCCGATCAGAACGAACAAGATCACGCTGCGTTCGTCAAGGCAGGACGACAAGGGCGGATCGAGGTATTGCAAGAGGATGCCTTCTAATGCTCAAGCTCTCCTCCATCTTCATCCTGCTGTTCATCACTCTCGGCCCCCTCAAAACGATCCATCCCTTCGTGCAGTTGACCGCGGCCTGCTCCGCCTCCACCCGCCGCATGGCTGCCCTGCGCGCCAGTGCCGCGGCTCTGCTGCTGCTGGTGCTGCTGTTCTGCCTGGGCCGGGGAATCCTGGAGAAGTGGGGTGTGAGCCTGCCGGCCGTATCGCTCACCGGCGGGATCATTCTCTTTCTGCTGTCGCTGCAGGTGATGCGACCCTCAGCGGAGTCACAAGGTCAGCCGCTGCCAGCCACCGAAGCGCCGAGCGAGGCCATGCTGATTTCGCGGCTGGTGATTCCCACGATCATCACCCCACCTGGCATCGTCTCGGTGCTGGCTCTGTCGGTGCTGAGCGAAGGCAACCGGCCGCTGGGGATTCAGATCCTCGGCCTCTTGGCCCTGATCATGCTCATCAACCTGCTGATCATGCTGACGGCCCGATCGCTGTTGGCCTTCCTCACCCCGGCCGGCCTGAGGGTAATCGGCTGGGTGTTTGCCGTGCTTCAGGCCTCCCTCGGCACCCAGGTGGTCCTCAATGCCCTGCGGCGGCTTCAGGTGCTGCCCGGCCTCTGAACAGCCACTCCAGACGACAGGACTGCCCAGCCCAGGCGGCTGGGGCCGGCCGCGACGCCCCTTCAGCCCTCGATCAAGGCTGGCGCCAGGCGCAGCTCGGGCCGGCCGGGGCCACCGGGGTCGATCCAGCCGCGCTTGCGCCAACGCGACATGTGCCGCGTCACGGTGACGCGGGAGTGGTTGACCATCTCGGCCAGGCTTTCGTGCTTGAGCCGCATCGGCAGGTGATACCAGGGACCGCGACGCTGGCCGAGGCGATAAACCAATAGCTGCAGCAAGGCCTGCAGACGGCGGTCTGAATCCGGCAGCCGGTGCAAGGCCAGCAGCGAGGCGGTCCAGTCCGCCAGGCAGATCGTGTCTTCCGCATCGGCCCCGGGGACGCGATCGCAGAGACGGCTGGGCTGGATCGCCTCCAAGTGCAGGTTGGAATGGGCCAGCATCTGCAACGGCACCGGATCTCCGGCCTGCAAGAAGCCGATCGTCAGGGGTCTTTCCAGAGGCGTCTCGGGCCGATTGCTCAGATACGCCACCCGCAGCAGTCCTTCATCCACCTGCAGCGGACCGCAATGGCGGCGGCTGTGGCCATCGAGGATCAAGGTGTGGCCAATCGGCAGCAGCAGCAGCTGCTGGCCTTCGGGTGACTGGGGCGCAGACGCGTCGGGTGTGGCTGGTTGGGGCGGCGGCTGGCGGCGGGTGAGCCGCCGCCCCGCGGCGCCGGAGCTGCTGCCGCGAGCCTCAATCATCGCCATGGGCATAGCGGCGATAGAGGAAATCGAGCGCGTGGTTGCGCAGCTCGCCATAGCGCGGATCGGCCTGGATCTGTTCATAGCGCCGCGGTCGCTCGAACGGGATGCTCAACACCTCGCCGATCGTGGCCGCCGGACCATTGGTCATCATCACGATGCGATCAGCCAGGAACAGGGCTTCATCGATGTCGTGGGTGATCATCAACACGGTGGGGCGCTGTTCGCGCCAAATCGCCAGCAGCTCCTCCTGCATCTCCTCCTTGGTGATCGCATCAAGAGCGCCGAAGGGTTCATCCAGAACCAACACCGCCGGGCTGACCGCCAGGGCCCGGG
>CAYOCW010000003.1:3128-61266 GCA_964402615.1 uncultured Cyanobium sp.
ATCGCCACCCGTTGCTTCATTCCACCCGAAATCTGTGCCGGCCGCTTGTCAGCTGCATCGAGCAGATGCACCATCTCGAGATGGTGATCCACCACCTGGCGCTGCTGCGGGTCCGACAGCTCCGGCCGGGCCGCCTTCACGGCCATGGCGACGTTCTGGCGCACCGTCTGCCAGGGCAGCAGCGAATAGTTCTGGAACACCACCATCCGATCCGGGCCGGGCGCCTGGATCGGCACGCCGGCCAGGGTCACCTCGCCGTGGCTCGGCTTGAGGAAGCCCGACACCATGTTCAACAGGGTGGTCTTGCCGCAGCCGGAATGGCCGATCACACAGAGGAATTCCCCCTGGCTGACCTCGAGATTGATCCCCCGCAGGGCTTCAAAGCGGCCGCGGCGCCCTTCAAACACCTGGCCCACCTCGCGAAAGGCCAGGAACGGGGCCGCCGCGCCGCCGCGGCTCGGGTGGGATGCGGAACTCACGACGGTCATCTCAGCGGGTCAGGGCGGGTTCGGAGGGCAGCGGCAGGGGCGCTTGGGTGGGGGCGGCCACGCCGAGGCGGGCGAGATAGGCGAGCGGATCGTCCTGATCGAAGGCCAGTCCATCGGCGAGGCGGAATGGCACCCGGCCGGGCTGCAGCAGCGCCAGGCCGGCCCGCTCCACGGCGCGGTTGAACAGGTCGGGGCGATACACGCTGCCGAGCAGCTCCAGACGGTTGCTGGGGAAGGGGCAGAGGCCCCAGCGGCAGAACTGACTCAGCAGCCAGGCCCCTTCGGCGGGATTGGGATAGTTGGCCTGGTCCGCGTGGAAGCGGGTGAAGTTCATGCGACCGGCGTCGGGCGGGGCGCCGCTGCCGTCGTCGAAGTGGCGCTGCAGGGCGATCGAGGCCCGGCTGGCCAACCATTGGGGCTGGCTGAGCAGGTCGATCAGCTCCAGCCGCCGGCCGCCGTCATCGCAGAGCACGCAGGCCCGGATCAGGCCGGCGACCAGCTCTTGCAGGGCCTCCGGAGCGGTGGCGGCGAAGGCCTCCGAGCAGGTGAGCAGCTTCTCCGGATGGCCATTCCAGATGTCGAGATCGGTGGCCAGCACGAACGCCTGGTTGTTCTCCACCGCCTCGGCCACCCGGTAGCGGCCGGCGATGAAGCCCTGGATCTCGCCGGTGCGCACCGCTCCCGGCATCACCAGGGGCGAGAGGGGCATGAAGCGCACCTGCCGCTCGAGATCGAGGCCACCGCCCGCCAGCCAGTGGCGCAGCAGCAGCTCGGCGATGCCAAAGCGCTGAGGCACCCCCAGCACGAGGGGTTGGTCCTGTTGCTGCAGCCAAGCGGCCAGGCCGGCGCGGTCGCGGACGCCCCTCTGCAAGAAGCCGCGCTCAAGGCAAACAGCATTGCCGTTGCGGCTCAGGGTGAGGGGCGTGATCGCCGGCCAGGGGTTGCGGCCAAGCAGGCCGAGATTGAGCAGCAATGGCGTGGTGGCCGGCAGGAAGGCGGCCTGCAGATCACCATCCACCAGGGCCGCCTCCAGCCGATCCCAGCTGGCGAAAGGCACCGGGATCAGCTCCAGCAAGCCCGGATCAAACAGGCGCTGCTGCTGGGCCAGGGCCAGCGGCGCCACATCCAGTCCGGGCAGATAGCCCAGCCGCACCAGGGTGGGCCGACGACCGGGTGGGTTGAGGCGGCCGGCGGAGCCGGGGCGGGCGGCCGTGGCCCCTGCCGAGGCCGCCGCCGGACCCGCAGCTGTGGCGGAGGCTGGGACGGCAGCCGCCGTGCCGGCCGTTGCCAGGGTCGCGGGGCTGGCGGCCAGGCTGGCCCGCCGCTGGCGCAGGCGCCGCTGCTGCTGCAGAAAACCGATCAGCTCGCTGCGCAGCTGGTAGTAATCGCCATGCTCCATCACCTCCAGCCGATGCCGCGGGCGCGCGAACGGCACCGCCAGGATCTGGCCGATGCCCGCCTCAGGCCCGTTGGTCATCATCACCACCCGATCCGAGAGCAGCAGCGCCTCATCCACGTCGTGGGTGACCATCACGGTGGTAACGCCAGCCTGCTGGCTGATTTGCATCAGCTGCTCCTGCAGATTGCCGCGGGTGAGCGCATCGAGGGCACCGAAGGGTTCATCGAGCAGCAGTAACTTGGGTTCCAGGGCTAGGGCCCGGGCGATCGCCACCCGCTGCTTCATGCCGCCGGAGAGTTCAGCGGGGAACCGCTCGGCGGCAGCCGCCAGCCCCACCGTCTCCAAGCTGCGCTGGATGCGCTGCTGCCGCTGCGACGCCGACGACTGCCGCATCACGTTATCCACGGCCAGGGCGATGTTCTGGCGCACCGACTTCCAGGGCAGCAGCGAATAGTTTTGAAACACCACCATCCGCTCCGGGCCGGGTTCGGTGACCTGGCGGCCCTCAATCAAGATGCCTCCCACCGAGGCCTGATCGAGACCGGCCATCAGGTTGAGCAGGGTGGATTTGCCGCAGCCGGAGTGGCCCACCAGGGAGACGAACTCACCGCGGCCAATTTCCAACTTGATGTTGCGCAGCGCCACATAGCTGCCGCCACCGGCCAGCGCAAAGCTGCGGGTGACGTTGTCGACCGTGAGGAAGGGGGCGGCCATCTACTGTCCTCCCTTGGCCACCAGGCCACCCACGAAGGCCACCAGCCGATCCAGGGCCAGACCCACCAGGCCGATCACGACGATCGCCAGAATGATCTGGCTCGTGCTGCTATCACCACCAGAGTTGTAGGCATCCCAGATGAAGAAACCAATGCCGCCATCGGCCTTGAGCATCTCCGCGGCCACGATCGCCAACCAGGCCAGGCCGATGGCGATGCGCAAGCCGGTGAACACGAACGGGGCGGCTGCGGGCAGCAGGATGTCGATGAAGTAGCTGCGCTTGCGCAGCCGCAGCACCCGGGCGACATTGTTGTAATCCTGGGGGATTTCCTCAATGCCCACGGCGGTGTTGATGATGATCGGCCAAACCGCCGTGATGAAGATCACGAAGATCGCGGCGACACTGGCCTGCTGGAACAGCAGCAGCGAGATCGGCAACCAGGCCAAGGGTGGCACTGTGCGCAGCACCTGAATCAGCGGATCAAAACCGCGCCGCAGGAAACGGTTGAGGCCGATGGCCAGGCCTGCGCTGACGCCCACCACGGCGGCTAGGGTATAACCCACCGCCACCCGTTGCAGCGAGATCAGCAGCTGCAAACCGATGCCCTTGGAGGTGCCTCCCTTGTCATAGAAGGGTTGACTGATGTACGGATCCCAAGTTTGGGTGACCACCTGGATCGGTCCCGGAAACCCATCGGGATTGAACTGGGCCAGCAGCTGCCAGAGCACCAGGGTGAGGCCGATGCAGACCAATGGCGCTTTGATCTGTCGGGCGAGGGGAGAACGCAACCAGCTCGTTGAAGCCTGGCGTTCGCTGGCACTAGGGGAGAGACTGACCATGGCGGAATGCAACGGAATTGAGAAACACGGATCGCGACGACGGCGGCATTGCCGCGGCGCCAAGGGCGGCGGTTGATCCACCGCCCGGAGGCGCTCATTTCATGGTCTTATGCTTGAGTGAGTTGAGATAAGCCATTGGATTGTTGGGGTCAAACTTGGTGCCGTCGAAGAATGTTTCAACGCCGCGGGAATCGCTCGCCGGTCCATTGCCGAAGCCATTGGCCTTGGCGGCGGCACGCCAGAGATCGCTGCGGTTCACCTTATTCACCAAAGCCTTGATGTTAGTGGTCTTCGGCAGATAGCCCCAACGGATGTCTTCCGCCACAAACCAGGTGTCATGGCTCTTGTAGGGGAACGAGGCATTGCTAATCCAAAACTTCATTTTGAGCTTGTCTTGTTTCACCACCCGGCCGGTGCCGTAATCGATCGTGCCTTGCAGGCGCGGTAACAGATCCTCCACCGTGGCCTTCACATACTTTTCATCGGCCAGGATCTTGGCGAGTTCTTTGACATTGGCTGGATCATCACTCCACTTCTGCGCCTGCTGAACCGCCATCAACAAGCGCAGCGTGGCGTTGGGGTTCTTCTTCACCCAGTCGGCCCGCATCGCAAAGGCCTTCTCCGGATGATCCTTCCAAAATTCACCCGTGATGAATGCCGTGTAGCCCAGCTTTTTGTTCACCAGGCGTTCATTCCAGGGTTCACCCACACAGAAGGAATCCATCGTTCCCGACTGCATGTTGGCCACCATCTGAGGCGGCGGGATCACCACCAAATCCACCTCCTTGCTGGGATCCACCCCGTTGGCGGAGAGCCAGTAGCGCATCCAAAGGTCGTGGTTGCCGCCAGGGAAGGTGACAGCGGCCTTGAACTTATCGCCGGTTTTGTTCTTGGTAGCGATCGCGTTGCGCAGGCCTGGCGCTTTGACCGTGAACTTGTATTTGAGGAAGTCCTTCGATATCGAGACCGCCTGGCCGTTCACATTCAGACGGGCCAGGATGACCATCGGCACCGGTTTGCTGCTCTTGCTGATCGCGCCGGTGGTGAGTAGATAGGGCATCGGCGAGAGGATATGGGCACCATCGATGCCACCACCACCACCACCCAGCTCGAGGTTGTCCCGGGTGACGGCCCAGGAGGTCTGTTTCTTCAGGTTCACGCCCGTCATGCCCTGCTTGGCGAAGAAACCTTTCTCCTTGGCGATGATCAGCGGCGCTGCATCGGTGAGGGCGATGAAGCCGAGGTTAATCGCGCTGGTTTCGGGTTTGCCGGGGGCCGCCTGGGCTGGGACGGCCAACAGCAGGCTCGCCAGGCCGCTCAAGGGAAGGGTCGTGCCGGCAACAGCGATCAGACCGGTGAGCAGAGCCTTGCGGCGGGTGATGAATGCCATGGTGGAAAGTCATGCCGATGTGAACAGCGCAACCGGTTATCCGCCAACGCAGACCAAAGACTTGATCGGCTGATGGGGGATCGTCAGCGCACTGGAGATGCAACGACTTGATCATCGTCGTTGCGCCCGAAGGTCATTGCCTCCGAAGCTGCAAATTGGAGCCAACCCACGAGGTCGACACCAGTGAAGACGTCAGAACATCAACTTCGCTAGGCCGCCTCAGAGTGACCAAGGCAAAATCCACGCGAAATTAATACACCAAATCAATGATGATCTGGTGGGAAAGGTCGAGAGAGAACGAGCAACGCCTTGCCGGGGTTAAAGAAGGGCAGACCCCGAGTGCAGGGAAGCCGGCGCTCAGGCTTGCCGACAGCATTAAGAAACCATGCAGCCGTCACAAAGATCGGTAACCGCTGTTACGGAACGCGCCTTTTCAGCGGGCCTGAGCCGCTTGCACGCCGATCTCCTGACCAAGGTCAGCCCGCAGACCGCGCCTGGCCGGCCGCGGCCGGCGCCGCTCTGCGACACCCCACAGCATCAAGGCGACGGCTGCGTCAGGGGAGCAGGCCGAATTCCTCAAGGGCACGGGGCAGGTTGCGATGCTCGTGGCCCGGATGGCTCAGCTTCACCAGGGCAAAGCGCTCCAGCTCGCTCAACCGCCCCCAGCACTCGGCCTCCAGCACCAACCCCAGTTCGCGGCAGGCCTGCCGCAGGCTCTCCGGACAGACATCGGCTTGCTGCCACGGCTCCAGGCGCGCCGGCGGCAGCGGCTTCGCCTCCCCTTCCGGCATGGCGGCGGTGCGCTGCCGCAGCCAGTCGCCCAGCTGCTCAAGCCCCGCCTCCTCCTCCGGCCAGGCCAGCAGCCGCTGGCGCTCCGCGGCGCTGAGGCGATGCCAGTGAGGCAGGCTCAGCTTCAGGCCCACCAGGTCGAGCTTGCGCCGCACCGCCATCGGGATGCAGCGCAGATCCCGGGCGAAGTCGGCCTCGAAACCGAAGATCCGCCCATCGCCTGAAGGTGGGCCGGTGGCCGGGATGCTCACGACGCCATCGCCTGCAGCAACCTCCATCCTGCCCGGGCCCGCAGCAGTGCTGTCGCCCGCTCGAGCGCCTGGGGCAGGTCGGCAACACGCTCCGCCAACCAGAGATAGGCCGCCAGGTTCCAGCGCAGCGGCTCCGCCAGCGGTCCCTCATCTTGAAGAGCCGCCAGGGCATCGACCTGCCAGCTCTCCAGGTCGTTCCAGGCCGGCTGAGGCGCGGTGATGCCGTGCTCGCGGGGATGCAGCAGGATCCGCTCCACCGTCCCCTGGCGCACCCGGGCTGTGATGCCGGCTCGGCTGGTGGGCAGATCGGTGGACCCCTCTAGCCCTTTGACAGTGAGGATGTCGAGCTCAGCGACGGCCGCCAGGGCCTCCCAGGCCCGGCTCTCGGTGGGCGGGTGCACAAAGCCGCTCACCAGCAGTCGTTCGCCCCGATGGGGTGTCCAGAGCAACTCCAGGCTGGCCACGGGCGGACGCTTGCCGATCGCGTCGCGCACGGGCACCAGCCGTTCGGCGGCAGGGAAGTGATCGGGCTGGTGGGTGAGGGCCAGACCATGGCGATCCAGGCGCTCCTGGACCGCGGCCAGGGGCAGGCCCCGCCACTCCAACCCCAGGCTGGCGAACAACTCGGCCAAGGTCACACCGAACTTCACCGGCATCGGCTCACCGCCGTGCAGCACCACCGGCAACCCTTCGGCCGCCAGGGTCAGGGCCAACAGCGGCAGCAACGGCGCCGTGCGATCGCGCCCGTCGTAGGGCACGCCAAAACAGAGGGCCCGGCGCCCCGGGGTCTGAAGGCGGGGGCCGAGCTCGCGGTACGCGTCCAGCATCCCGGCCAGCTCCTCCGGCGTGGGACGTCGGATGCGATGGGCGATCAGAAACGCCCCCATCTGGTCCCCCTCCACCTCGCCGCGCAACATCAGCGCCATGGCCTCATGGGCCTCGGCCCGGCTCAGGCCGGTGCTGGTGTGCTCGCCGCTGCCCACCTTGCCGATGAGGTCGCGAAAGCGGGCCCGGGACTCCCCCAGGGTCGTGCGTCGCTGGCTGCGACGGTCAAGCGATGGCCGTTCCGCGGCGTTCTGTAGCGGTTGCAACAGGCTTGACTGGGCGAAGAGTGATCTCATTCTTTCCGAGAGCGACAACGAAGTGTTTCCTCGGTTCCAGTCAGCACACGGGCTGGGACCGAAGCGTTCAGATCCGCGACCCCGTCCCCGCGCTCTCCATGTCTGATCCTTCGACGGTCCCGCCCCGCCCCCATGCGGACACCGTTGCAACTCCAGCGACCGCGGCCAGCCCGGCCGACCCAGCCCATGCGCCTGCCGTCAAGGCCGCAAGCGGCGAAGCCCTCAGCAAAGTGGAGCGAGCCAAGGCCGAGCTCTGCGGCCTCGATCTGGCCGATCAGCTCGCGGCCCTGGCGGCCCAGGGCTGGGAGAACCTCGATGAGGCCACGCTCACCATTCGCCTCAAGTGGCTCGGCATCTTCTTCCGACCCGTCACGCCAGGGCGGTTCATGGTGCGGCTGCGCTTGCCCAATGGCGTGATCCAGGCCGAGCAGCTGGCCTTCCTCGCCGATGTGGTCGATCGCTGCGGCGAGCATGGCAGTGCCGACATCACCACCCGCCAAAACCTGCAGCTGCGCGGTCTGCTGCTGGAGGACATGCCGCCGCTGCTGCAGGGGCTGGCAGAGGTGGGGCTGACCAGCCGCCAATCCGGCCACGACAATCCCCGCAACATCACCGGCAACCCGTTGGCCGGCATCGATCCGGAAGAACTCGTCGACACCCGGCCGCTGGTGGCGGCGATTCAGGCGCGGCTGCTGGCTGCCGATGGCCCCCGCAACCTGCCCCGCAAGTTCAACATCGCCGTGGGCGGCGCGCCAGACAGCTTCCTGCTGCACAACGATCTGGCCTTTCTGCCAGCTGACCGCGACGGCGAGCTCGGCTTCACGGTGCTGGTGGGGGGCTTCTTCTCGGCCCAGCGCAACGAACTGGCGATCCCGCTGGGATTGTGGCTGCGGGGCGAGCAGCTGCCGGCCTTCAGCCTGGCGATGCTGCGCCACTTCGAGCGGCATGGCAACCGTCAGGCCCGCAACAAGAGCCGGGTGATGTATCTGATCGAGGAGCTGGGGCTGGAGGACTACCGCCAGGCGGTGCTGGCCGAGTTCCAGTCCCTGGGGGGCGGCGAGGCGTTCGCCCATGACGGCAGCCATCGGGTCAACCGCGCGCCACGCTCCGGCCTCGGCGTCCATCCCCAACAGCAGGCCGGTTTCCACTGGGTGGGGCTGAATGTGCCGATGGGTCGCCTCGAGGCCGCCGCGATGGCTGAACTGGCGCAGTTGGCCCGCCGCCACGGCAGTGGCGAGCTGCGCCTCACCGAAGCCCAAAACGTGCTGCTGGTCAACGTGCCCGAGCAGGGGCTGGAGGCGCTGCTCGCCGAGCCGCTGCTGACCCGCTTCAGCCCCAATCCCGGGCCGCTGCTGGCGGAGGCGGTGAGCTGCACCGGCAACCGCTACTGCAGCTTCGCCTTGATCCCCACCAAGTCCACCGCCCAGGCGGTGATCGAGGAGCTGGAGCGGCGCCTGGAGCTGCCCCATCCGGTGCGCACCCACTGGACGGGCTGTCCGAATGCCTGCGGGCAGCCTTACATGGGCGAAATCGGCCTGATGGGAGCCAAGGCGCGGCTGGATGGCCAGATGGTGGAAGCCGCCAAGCTGTTCCTGGGCGGTTCGATGGGCGCCGAGCCCCAGCTGGCCGCCTTGCACGACAAGGGCGTGCCGCTCAGCCAATTGGCTGATGCCCTCGAACAGCTGCTGGTGGAGCGCCACGGCGCCAGGCGCCGGGCGACAACCGCCTGAACCAGCCGGGCCGCGCCGCGCCTTGCTGCGCACGCCAGGCGGCATCCAGCGCCGCCAGCTGCCGCCGGTCTTCCAGATCCTGACCGCCGTAGAGCAGGTGGGTGATCCGTTCCGGATCGATCTCCAACGCCGCCACCTCCTGCCAGAGCCGCTGGGTGAGCGCCGGATCTGCCAGCTCGAACTGGGCCCTCGCCAGTTGTCGCACCAGCAAGAACACCAGCTGCTGCTCCTTGCACTCCGCAAAGGTTGTCGGGGGAAGAGGCCTCCCGACGGACGCCAGCGGAGCCCGTCCCCGCGCCACCGCCCTTTCTGCTGCCCTGGTCATCGCCGCCACCCCACTGTCATGGTTGATACCGTGCTAATCCCTGCAGCGGCCGCCCGCCAACGCGGCTTCTCCGGCTGTCACCTGCCGCTGCCCCACCGGTCCTCCAGCTCGCCGTCACCGATGGGGGAGTCCACGCCCAACCCGCCCGGCCTTGACCTGAAGCCAGCGGGCAGCGATTCCCGCTGGTGGCAGCTCCAGTCCCTGCGCCGCGGCGGCGATCCCGGCCCGCTGCTGGACGCGCTGGAGGCTGGGGCCCTGGCGCCGCAGCCGGATCTGCTGGCCGCCCTGTTCGGCGTTCTCGATCGCGGCGGCGTCGAGCGGCTGCTGGCGGCAGGGCAGGCGCTCGACGCCGCGACCCTGCTGCGGGCGGTTCAACCGGAGCTGGCGGCGCTCGCCGGCCAGGAGCGGGTGCGGCAGGCCTGGCTGGAGCCGCTGCTGCAACGCCATCACCGCGCCGACCAGGCGGAGGAGCCCGATCAGGCCGATCGCTGGCTGGAGCTGCTGGGCCCCTTCCGCCATCCAGAGGTGGCGACGCGGCTGCGCCAGGCCCTGCGGCGCCAGCTGCAGGCGCCACCGCTCCGCCCCGCCACCGTGGCGGTCGCCATCCCGGCCGAGCCGGTCACGGGAGCTCCCCCAGCGCCGAGCTCCACACCGACACCGTCCTCCATCGCGGCGCTGGCCCCGTTGCTCGGCCTGCAACGCCAGCCGCAGGACGCCGAGCTGCTGCTGCACTTGGCCCTCAGCCCGGGACCGCTGGCCGCGCGGCAAGCCGCCCTGGAGGGTCTGGCCCTGGGGCTGTCGGCCTGGCCGCAGGCGCCGCTGGCCGCCGCTTTGGTGCAACTCGGCGCCGACCTCGATCCGCGGCTGGCGGCCACAGCCGTCGACCTGCTGGCGCGCCTGCCGCAGGGCAAGCCATCCCTGCGGCGGGTCTGCCGCCGCGCCCTGGAGCCCAGCGTGCGCGAGCGCCTGCGGCGGCGCTTGCCGGCCTCGCCGCTGCTGCTGCTGGTGCACGGCCGCCAGGGAGGGCAGATCCCGGCCGAGCTGCAGGCGCTGGCGGCGGAGTTGGAGCGGCAGCGGGGCGCAGCGGTGCTGCTGCAGGCCCTCAGCCGGGGCGAGGCCCCCCGGCCCGAGGCGGCCTTCTGGGCCGCGGCCCAACGCGCTGGCGGGCTCACCCTGGTGCCGCTGCTGCTGCTGCCCGGAGGGCACGTGCGCCGCGACCTGCCGGCCCTGGCCCGGGGCTGGCGCGAGCAGGCCGCGGCGGCGGGCGGTTTGGCCCTGTGGCGCCAGCCCTTCCTAGGGGCTTGGCCGGCCTGGCAGGAGCAGCTGGCGCGGCAGCTCAATGCACTGGCGGCGGGGCGCCCGCTGCTGTGGCTGCATCACCCCGTGGAAGGTCCGCTGGCGAGCCGCTACCTGGAGCACCTGGCCAGGCGGCTGGGGCGCCCCGGCCTGGCGGCGCCCCTGGACCTGGGGCCGGCTTTAGCCGCGCAGCCGGCGGAAGCGGCCCTGATCGTGCCCTGGAGCCTGGCGGCCAACCGTCTGAGCGAGGCGTTGCTGGACTGCGGGCTGCCGCCGCATCTGGAGCTGCTGCCGCCCTTGCTGCAGGTCGATGGGCTGCGGCAGGCCCTGCTGGAGCAGCTCGGAGCCCTGGCCTGAGCGCCTGGCCAGGGCCCCGCAATCGGCCAGCCCCGGCGGGGCCGCGCTCTGTCAGCGGCCTGCCGCAGGGGGTTTCCCCTGCCGTTCAACTGAGACAGCATGGGGTGGCCCGACCGCTGGTCCGATGCAGCTCGACGAGAAGAGCCTGGCCCTGCTCTACGAGAGTCCGGATACCTGCCCAGGCCCGTATCGGATCGTGCATAAGCTGCCGGCCCTGCCGGAGGGCAGCATCGCCGCCGAGCGCGTCAACGAGGTGGTGGTGAATGCGCTGCTGGCCCAGGACGACTTCGTCGCCGACATCGGCCGCCTCACCGCCGCGGCCCTGGTGCGAGCCCACGGCGAATCGGCCCTGTTCAGCAGCCAGAACCTGCGCAGCCTCTCCGGCCAGATCGCCACCTCCCTGGCCGTGGCGCTGCTGCGCAGCCGTTCGCTGGAGCACGCCATCCGCCAGTCGATCGGCGCCATGGCCTGCTACGACCAGGCCGCCATCGCCTGCCCGGAGTGAACCGGCCAGGCCGCGATCCAGCGGTGCTGGCTGGTCAATGCCTGGCTTGAGAAGCCAAGGCCCCTCTGCAAAGACGACGAAGAACTGCTCAACCACTGATTCCCAACCTCCTCGACGCCAACCTCACCGGCCTGGCCTGGCCTGGCCTGGCCCATCCGCGGCCTCACCTTCGCGTCTGGCCGCGACAGACTGGAATGCATCAGTCTCGTCTGAGGGCCTGGCGGATGGCACAGAACAACAGCGTGGCGGACCAACGAACGGGCCGCCGAGGAGGAGCAGCAGCGGAACCTGGAGCGTTTTCTGGCCTACGCTGCCCATCACCCGGAGCTGCAGGCCCGCCTCAAGGGCATCGATCCCTACGAGGTGGTCGAGATCGCCGCCGCTGCGGGCTTCAGCTCCAGCGTGTTCACCTTGCATCGGCCCGTTTGCACCGGTTAGGCCATGCCGAAGGTCCGGTCATGAGCCCTGGCCGTGGCCCTGATCCAGGGCTGGGCGCTAGTGGCCCGGCTGGGGGCTTGGTGACCATGAAGTTGGCCGGCGGCCAAGGCGGTTGACGCGGGACCATGCGCTTTTTGCTCGCGCCCTTGCTGGTGGAGTCGGACCTGCAGGAGCTGCGCAGCGCTCTGAACGATCCGGCCGCACCGTGGATCGAGGGGGTCAGCACCGCTGGCTGGCACGCTCGTGGCCTCAAGCGCAACCACCAGCTGGACGGGGCCTCGGCGTTGCATCAGCAGCTGGCGACGCGGTTGGAGGAGCAGCTGACCGCCCAGCCGCTGCTGCAGGCGGCCGCCTTCCCGCGCCGCCTCCACGGGCTGCTGTTCAGCCGCAGCGGGGTGGGACAGGGCTATGGCCGCCATGTCGACAACGCCTGGATGCGCGGCGGACGCAGCGATCTCTCGTTCACCGTGTTCCTCAGCGAGCCGGACGCCTACGCGGGCGGCGACCTGGTGCTCGAAAGCCCGGACGGCGAGGAGTCTTTCCGCCTGCCAGCGGGTCATGCCTTGGTCTATCCCGCCACGCTGCTGCACCGGGTCGAACCGGTGACGGCCGGCGAGCGGCTGGTGGCGGTGGGCTGGATCGAGAGCCGCATCCGCCATGCCGACCAGCGCGAGCTGCTGTTCGAGCTCGACACCGCCCGCCGCGCCCTGTTCGAGCGCCATGGCAAGGACGAGATCTTCGATCTGATCAGCCGCAGCTACAGCAACCTGCTGCGCCGCTGGGACGTCTGAACCCCGCCGCCGGCCGAGTGGATCCGTGGACCGGGCAGCTCGATGAATGCCGTGAGCCTTGAAGGGCTCCGAAACCACGCCCTTGCCGTGGTGAGGATCAGCCCTCGCCGCCTTCGCCACCCTCGTCTCCCTCACCACCCTCCTTGCTAGACGGACTGGGGCTATCGGGTTGTGTCATCGCTGGACGCTCCTTGTCCCCGCCCTGCTCACCGGCTTCTGGGCTGTGGCTGCAGGCCACCGTGCCACCGGCGAGGGCGAGGGTGCTGAGGAACAGGGCAACGCTGTTGCGAGGCATGGTCGTCGAGTCGGAGTAAACGAGAGGATTCTCGGATTGCACCGTGGCAGCGGATGCCGGACGATCACCTTTTGTTGTGACAAATGTCACGATCGCGGCCCGCCCTGCACCAAGGCCGGAAACTTCTGTCAGCCCAGCATCGCTGAGTCCACGGGGAGATGCCCTGCGCCTCAGTCGCTGATGGGCACGATCGAGCTGGATGCGCCTGGAGGTTGAAGCCGGAATGGATGCATCTCGGCAGCGTCCGGTGATGCCTGGCCGGCTGTCCGCAGCCGGCAGTTTGCTGTTGCTGCCGTCGTTCGTGCAGAAGGGACCAGGCCTGAGACCGGGCTGCGCTGGAGTTCAAGGGGGGGGGAGGCCATCGCTGCTGGATTGGGCCGCCAACCCGGACCGCCAGAGGCATGCTGTTGCGACCGACGCCGTCTCCTGCGTTGCCTGGCGGGCGCGCAGGGGATCCGCTCACGCGTCTCCCGCCGCAGCTCCGCCGCTGGACCCGGCGCGTTGTCCTGACATCTCCAGTGACTGCAAGCAAGGGCCAGAGCTGCAGCCTGGAGGAGTGGAGTTGCGAGAGCTGCAGCCGATTGGCTGCTGCAGGTTGGCACGCTCTGGCTGAGATGCAAACGGGAATCGACTGCCGTGCTGTCGGCGTGTTGAGGCCCAGCGTTCCAGTTGCCGGATTGTCCCTCCTTTGTGGTGTAGGATGAAGCCGGTTCAACGATCACTCTCCAGCTGGTTCCTCCCTGCGTGTTGAGCATCCAAGCCTCTGGGCCTGGCGTTCCTTCTCTCGGCTAGAAACTTTCTTCAGGGCTTTCGACGAATCAGATCCCATATTGCTCCAAGCAGTCCATGACCATTTACGTGGGTAACCTCTCCTTCGATGCCGAAGTGGAGGACCTTCAACATCTCTTCTCTGAGTACGGCGACGTCCGCAAGTGCACCCTCCCCACCGATCGCGAGACCGGTCGCAAAAGGGGCTTCGCCTTTGTTGAGATGGCCAGTGCCGGTCAAGAAACCAAGGCCATCGATGATCTCCAGAACGTCGAGTGGATGGGCCGCAGCATCCGCGTCAACAAGGCCGAACCCCGCCCCAGCGGTGGTGGTGCAGCCAGGGCCTGGTGATCACCAGCGGCAGGAAGACGGCACGGCAGCACCCGGGCCGTTGCTGCCGCGATGGGCGCAAGCGAGCGGGATGGGCCGAGACGCTGAGCGTCGTCGATGCCCTGCAGCCAGCACCCGCAGCCCTTGAGTCCGTGGCAGTTGGTCTGGGGTGCTACTGCGGATGGCGCAGTTGCCAGCCCAGCATCAGCAGTGAGGCGGCGGCGATCCAGCTGCCGCCAATCCGCAGGGTGATGGCACCCCAGGGGCCCCGCAGCAGCGGCAGAGCCTGAGCGATCAGGGCCGCTGCGGTCCAGGCCAGCGGCATGGGCAGGCTGAGCAACCAGGTGGGCCGGTGGATCGGCGCCGGTTGCTGGTGCTGAAGCGCGACCAGGGCGGTGGCCACCAGCAGGTCGCTGGGTGTCTCCAGCAGCCAGGCCACCCCGTCGATGGCGGGTCCGAGGCCGGTGCCGGGGGCATGGGCCTGCGCCGGCGCCACCAACACCAGAAGACCCATCGCCAGGCCGGAGAGGGCGATGCCGATCTCCACGCCGGGGATTGGCACTCCGAGCAGACCGAGCAGCCCTCCGAAGGCCATCACCAGCAGAAAGGCCACCGGCAGCACCCACAGCGCCGCTGGGTCGAGCACGGCCCCCCACAGTCCCACGGCCAGCATCGCCACCACGTGATCGAGGCCGCTGAAGGGATGCAGGAATCCCGCCACGACCCCACGGCCATGGCTGATGTCGGCATGGGCCAAGGTCGTGGC
Source organism: uncultured Cyanobium sp. (assembly GCA_964402615.1). Lineage (GTDB taxonomy): Bacteria > Cyanobacteriota > Cyanobacteriia > PCC-6307 > Cyanobiaceae > Cyanobium. The sequence goes on from CAYOCW010000003.1 coordinate 17,722, forward strand.
GGGCAGCAGCACCGCGCTCAACAGGGTGATGCAAAAGCGAACGCCCGCCATGCGAGGCGTGATCACATCAGCGCTTTTCAGCGATGGGGGCAGGGGGACTTGAACCCCCACAGTCTTGCGACCTGCGGATTTTAAGTCCGCTGCGTCTACCGGTTCCGCCATGCCCCCGTGCGGGGATCCTAGATTTCCAGCGTTCAAAGCTCGATTCATCATGGCCCTCCCGGGGTTCCTGAGTTCGATCTCCAGCGATGCGCTGGTGTTGATCGGTGCCTACCTGGCCCTGGGCGGCGCCTATTTGGTGGTGGTGCCGCTGGCGCTGCTGGCCTGGATGGTGCGGCGCTGGAACGCGATGGGCAAGATCGAGCGAACCATCGTCTACGGACTGGTGTTCCTGTTTTTCCCTGGCCTGATCCTGTTTGCCCCCTTCATCAACCTGCGCATGGCGGGCCAGGGGAGCCAGCAGGCGTGACCCGAGGCCAAGCGCTGCTGCTGGGACTGGCGGTCCTGGCGCTCGGTGGGGGCGGCTTCGCCGTTGCCCGTCTCGGTGGTCTCGAGGGCTTCAGCCCGGGCATCGCTGCCTCGGCGCTGCTGATGGTGGTGGTGCTGATCTGGACCGGCTCCTACCTGGCGCGGGTGGTGGGCGGCAAGATGACGTACATGGAGCAGCGCCGCCGCTATCGCGCCGCCTACGACGCCCTGACGATCGAGCAGCTGCAGGCCCGCTTTGATGCCCTGCCGGAGGCGGAGCAGCGCCGCCTGCTGGAAGAGGTGGGACAACTTCAGGCCGACAGCGATCTCTAACGCCAAGGCGCCGTCTCTTCCCCGCCTTGGCGGGGCGTTGACCGACGGCGGCAGCAACCCATTCAGCACAGCAGCCGCTGCGGATCGTTCTTGGGTTGAGGGCCCTGACCCCATAGGCTCGGCAACAGCGATCCTCCGGCTGCATGATCACCGCTTCGGCCTCCGATCCGGCCGCCCTGGTGGGCACACCGATCCAGCGGCGCTTCGCGCAGCTGCGCTTGCAGGACCGTTGTGCTCTGATGCCCTTCCTGATGGCTGGAGATCCGGGGCTGGAGCTGACCCGTCGCTGCCTGCTGGCGCTGCAGGAGGCCGGTGCTGACCTGATCGAGCTGGGCATTCCCTACAGCGATCCGCTGGCCGACGGCCCGGTGATTCAGGCTGCCGCCGCTCGCGCCCTGGCGGCCGGCACCACGCCGGGGGCTGTGCTGGAGCTGCTGACCAGCTTGCAAGGCAGCCTGGAGATTCCCGTGGTGCTGTTCACCTACAGCAATCCGCTGCTGAATCGCGGCATGGAGCATTTCTGCCAGCAGGCGGCGGCGGCCGGGGCCGCGGGGTTGGTGGTGCCTGACCTGCCCTTGGAGGAGGCGGAGAAGCTCTCGCCCATCGCCGCCGCTCAGGGGCTGGATCTGGTGTTGCTGGTGGCTCCCACCACTCCGCCGCAGCGCATGGCCCGAATCCATGCCGCCAGCCGTGGCTTCACCTATCTGGTGAGCGTCACCGGGGTGACCGGCGTGCGCAGCTCCCTGGAGCAACGGGTGGAGCCGCTGTTGCAGCAGCTGCGCGCCCTGCCCGGGCCGCCGGTGGCGGTGGGGTTTGGCATCTCCGACGCGGAGCAGGCGGCGCAGGTGCGACGCTGGGGGGCCGATGGCGCCATCGTCGGCAGCGCCTTGGTGAAGCGGATGGCGGCGGCGCATGCTGCCGGCGAGGATGGGACTGCAGCGGCGGCGGCATTTTGTCGGGAGCTGCGGGCCGGTCTCGACGCTTGAGGCACGGGGGGCCACCGCCACCGGTTCGGATCAGGGGCGGCGGGCCTCGGCCTCGCCGCTGGCGATTCCGGTGGCGAGCAGCCGCGGGGCGGCGAGCTCCGGCGGGGTGGACTGTCGCTGACTGAGCCGGTAAGCGGGCCCGCAGCCCACCAGACCGAACCACAGAGACACCAGCAGGGGCAGCAACCGAGCCAATCGGATCAGCATGGCGTTGAAATGCAGCTGTTCCCAGCATGGGGATGGCCGTGCCAGGTGGTAGGCCTACGATCAGTTCACCGCCACCGCCCTGATGTCGACGCTCGATCCCGTTGAACTCGACCGGCTGTTTGAGTTTCTTGGCCGCATCCAGCAGGATGCCGAGCTCCGCGAACAGCTGAACTGGATGCAGACGGCTGCCGAGGTGAGTGAGCTGGCGGTCGCCTCGGGCTACAGCTTCCAACCGGAGACCCTGATCGAGCTGTTCCACCGCTGCGAGGAGGTGCCCCATGCTCGGGTTGGACTGATGGATGAGAAGTTGATTCGCGTCTATCTGCGACGCGAAAGTCTCCGCTGAGCCTTCGCCACACGATGAAATACGTTCTCTGGGGCACCTACTGCGACGACGCCCTCAGCCGCCGCACCCCCTATCGGGAGGAGCATCTGGCGGGACTGCGACGCCTCAAGGAAGCCGGAACCCTGCTGACGCTGGGGCCGACCGAGGGCAGCACCCATGTGTTTGGCATCTTTGAAGCCGACAGCCGCGAGCAGGTGGAGCAGCTCGTCAAGTCGGACGTGTACTGGCGTCAGGGGATCTGGACGGCCGTGGCGGTGTATCCCTGGCTGGATGCGATTCCTTGGGGGTAGTTGAGTGCCATGCCGCTAGCCGCAGGTGCTACGGCGTGGGTGTCGACCTGTGTTCGGGCGCAATGCCTGGACTTGTCGTGATCAGCAGGGAGCCCGATGATTGAGGGCCGGATGCCCTCGTACCTTGACCAGGCTGCTCAGCCATCGCTTTCTGCTGGTGCTGGCCACGTTGCTGTTCGCTGGCTTCAGCTGCCTCGCGTTTCTGAACGACCTGCGGGCGCGCCAGCTGCTGGATCGCCAAATCACCGCCAGCATCCTGCCGCTCACCTCCGATGCCATCCGCTCCAGCTTGGCGCACGATCTGCTGCAACCGGTGCTGGCCTCAGGACTGATGGCGCGCAACACCTTCCTTGAAGAGATGCTGCGCCAAAATACCTACTCGACTGACCAAGTGCAGCAGTACCTGGCGGGCATCCAGCAGAAGACCGGCGCCACCACAGCCTTTTTGGTGACGGACAGTGACGGTCGCTACTATCACCCGACCGGCATTCTCAAGACGGTTTCAGCGGCAGATGCTCGGGATCAATGGTATTTTCGCTTCCGTCAATCTGGCCAACCGATCGAGATCAACATCGATCGTGATACAGCGGATCAGAGCCGCATCACGGCCTTCATCAATGTGCGCCTCCAGGATGCCTCCGGCCGCATGCTGGGGGCTACGGGGATCGGACTGGATCTGCAATATCTGCTGGGTCAGCTTCAGCATTATCAACAACAGTATGGTGCCCGAATCCTGCTGGTCGACCGCGAGGGCCGGATCGCACTGAGTTCCGACCGCCGCCAAGGTCTGCTGCGCCAGATGGCGGGGATTGGTCCCTACAGCACCAGGATGTTGCGGCAGCCTCAGTCTGGCCAAAGCCTGCAGTTTAGCGTCAATAATTTCTATATTAGCAGCACTCGATTGCCGGAAATTAGCTGGACCTTGATCGTCATTCAACAGCGCAATGCCGATCAGAAAGCCCTGCTCAACCTGCTGACCCAGAATCTGGTGGCGGCGATCGTGATCAGCCTGGTGGTGCTGCTGCTGGCGCAGCTCACCCTGGGTCGGGATCAACAACGCCTCGAAGCGATCGCCCGAACCGACAAGCTCAGCGGCCTGCTCAACCGCCACCTGTTCGAGCCCCTCTTCCAGCAGCTCAGGGCCCAGATGCAGCGGCGCCTCGAACCGCTGACCTTGGCCCTGTTGGACATCGATCATTTCAAGCGCATCAACGACAACCATGGCCATCCGATCGGTGATGCGGTGATTCGGGCCGTTGCCCAGCGGCTAAGGGCCCAGATGCGGGATGCCGATCCCCTGTTCCGTTGGGGTGGCGAGGAGTTTCTGGTGTTGCTGCCGGGCTGCGGCATCGCTGAGGCCCAGGTGCGTCTCGAGGCGCTGCGGCGCGATCTGCGCGCCCACCCGCTGTTGCTGTCGGGAGGGGCTCCAGCGGGATCGCGCCCGCCAGCGGCCGGCACTGGGGCGCCGCTGGCGGCTCCGGCGGCGCTGCGGGTGACGATCAGCATCGGCCTCACCCCGGTCGCCCCCGGTGAGCCCAGCGTCCTGGTCCTGCAACGGGCGGATCAGGCGCTTTACCAGGCCAAGCATGGGGGCCGCGATCGGATCTGCACCTTGACGGGCCAGGTGGCGGGGGTCGCGGCGGATCAGGCCTCCAGACCCCCGCGTTAACAGCGACGGGCAGCCCCTGGCCCGCTGGCTGGATCGGTTGTCGCGCGGCAGCTGGATGGCGGATCGCCAGCCGGTGTCCGATCGCCCTGGCCTGAATCAGCCTCCCAGGTAGGCCATTTCCGCGTGGCGGCTGGCCTGGGCGGCCCATCCCCGGGAATCGCTGCGGCGCTGCTGGCGCTCCTCGCTATAGCGATCGCGGCGCTGGCGCCAGCACTGGCTGAGCACCTGCCGCAAGGCCCCGCTCGGGGTGTCGGGCTGCAACCAGGGCCGCAGGTCGAGTCCCTGTGTCGGCGCGGCGAACAGACAGGTGTAGGCCACCCCATCGGCGGTGACCCGCAGGCGATCGCAATCGCCGCAAAACGGCTGCGTCACCGACGCCACCACCGCCAGCCAGCCGCTGCCATCGCGATAGCGCCAGCGGCTGGCGGTGCCGTGCTGCGGCCGTCCTTGGGGCTCCAGGGGCCAGACCTGGTCGATGCGCTCCAGCATCTGCGCCGCCGGCAGCACCTGCTCCGGGCTCCAGCCATTGCGGCTGCCCACGTCCATGAACTCGATCAGGCGCAGCTCCAGCCCCAACCGCCGCGCCAGCCCCGCCAGCGGCAACAGCTGATCATCGTTCCAGCCGCGGCGGATCACCGCATTGAGCTTCAGCTCACCGCGCTGCGGCTCAAAGCCGGCGGCGCGGGCCCGGGCGATCGCCTCCAACACGCGCTGCAGCACAACCTCCCCCCGCTGTGGCTGGTCCGGTCCGAGCCCGGCCATGCGCGCCACGCTGGCCCCGTCGGCGCCATCGAGGCTGAGGGTGAGCCGATCGAGACCGGCGCTGCGCAGAGCCCGGGCCCGTTCGGCCGTGAGCAGCTGGCCGTTGCTGGTGAGCGCGATTTGTGCCAAGCCCGGCGAGGCCTGGCGCAGCGGTTGGAGCGCCGCAATCAGCTCCTCCAGCTGGCGATGTAGCAGCGGTTCGCCGCCGGTGAGCCGCAGGGTGCGCACGCCCAGCCCCACCGCCGCCTGCACCAGCGCAAAGCGTTGCGCCAGGGTCAGCAGGCCGGGCGGGTCGCGGTCATCGGGACAGCAATAGGGGCAGGCCAGGTTGCAGCGGGCCGTGAGCGACAAGCGCAGCACGCCCGGAGCACGGCCGAGGCGATCGAGCAGCAGCGCTGGAGCATCCATGCGCTTCACGCTATGGCGGCAGGCAGCTCGCTGCCTGGATGGGGGGCCGGTGGTGGCGCCAAGGTCCCGGGATCACGGCCACCAAAGCCATCCCGGTCATGCCCACAATTTCAGCCCCGGCAGGCGTGCCATGAGCTCGTTCCCCTCCGACCCCGCCGTGCCGGGCGATGCAGCTGTGTCGGGCGATGCGGCGGGGCGGGGCGGGGCGGTGCCACCGGAAGATGCCATCCCGGGCGGCGGCTGGCCGCTGATCGACGGCTGGGCCCGAGCCACCCTGTCGCCCAGCGGTCCCCGGCTCTGGCAAACCCTCACCCACAAGAGCGCCTGCCTCTCCTGCGCCTGGGGCACCGGCGGCCAGAACGGTGGTTTCCGCGATGAGCTGGGCGAACCGTTGCAGCGCTGCCTCAAGAGCGTCGAGGCGATCCAGGCGGAGCTGCTGCCGGCGGTGCCGGCGCAGGTGTTCGCCGGACGCACGATCCAGGCGCTGCAGCAGCTGGAGTCCCGGGACTGCGATCGGCTCGGGCGCCTGGATCGGCCGCTGATCCGGCGCCAGGGCCAGCACCATTACGAACCGATCAGCTGGGAGGAGGTCCACGCGCTCACGGCTGCTGCCTTCCGCACGCCGCCGCCGCAGCGGGTCGCCACCTACAGCTCCGGACGTTCCTCCAACGAGGCCGCCTTCCTGCTGCAGCTGCTGCTGCGGGCCCTGGGCAGCAACAACCTGGCCGACTGCTCCGATCTCTGCCATGCCCCCTCCACCGTCGGTTTGACCCGGATGTTCGGCAGCGGCACCTCGATGGTGAGCCTGGAGAGCCTGCAGCAGGCCGAATGCGTGGTGTTGGTGGGCTCCAATGCCCCGGCCAACCATCCCCGCTTGATGAATGAGCTGATCCGTCTGCGCCAGCGGGGCGGCACGGTAATCGTGATCAATCCGGTGCGGGAGGGGGGACTGGTGAGCTTCGGGTCGCCCGCCTTTCCGATCCGCTCGCTGCTCAACGGCAGCGACATCGCCAGCCAGTTTCTGCAGCCGATCCCCGGCTCGGATACGGCGGTGTTCCTGGGGATCCAAAAAGCGCTGCTGGGCCGCGCTGCCATCGCCTGGGACTTCCTGCAGGCTCATGCCGATGGCTGGCAGGAGCTGATCGCCCAGATCGAAGCCACTAGCTGGGAGGCGATCTGCGCTTGTTGCGGCCTGGACCAGGCCGAACTGGAGCGGGCCGCCGCCGCCATCGCCGCCAGCGACGGCGTGGTGTTCGCCTGGGCGATGGGCATCACCCACCACAGCAACGGCACCACCAATGTGCAGGCGATCGCCAACACCGCCGTGCTGACGGGCAACGTCGGCCGGCCCGGCGCCGGCACGATGCCGATCCGCGGCCATTCGAACGTGCAGGGCTTCGGGTCGATGGGGGTGAGCGCCAGCCTGCGCGAACCGTTGCGGCTGGCTCTGGAAGCGCTGCTGCAGCGCCCGCTCAGCCGCGAACCCGGCTACGATACCCGCCGCTTGATCGAAGCCGCCGACCGGGGCGAGGTGGACACGCTGTTGTGCCTGGGCGGCAACCTGTTCGCCGCCAACCCCGACAGCGACCAGGCCCGCCGTGCCCTCGGCCGCATCGACACGATGATCTACCTCGCCACCAAGCCCAATAGCGGCCATTTCCATGGCCTCGGTGCGCGCCAGACTTTGCTGTTGCCGGTGTTCAACCGCTTTGAGACGCCGCATCGCACCACCACCGAATCAGGCAACAACTGGGTACGGTTCAATGAACCCGGTAGCACCCATCTACGCAGCGGCCTGCTGATCAGCGAGCTGGAGTTTCTCGGCGAGCTGGCCCACCGACTGCATGGCTCCTCCCCGATCGATTGGCGCCGCTTGCGGGATCCGGTGTATGTGCGTGAGCTGATCGCTCGCACCGTCACCGGCTATGCGCCGCTGGCGGAGATCGATGCCAGCGCCAGAGAGTTCCAGGTGGAGGGCCGGGTGTTCGCCGAGCCTCGCTTCGCCACGGCCAACGGCCGCGCCCAGCTGGCGACCACGCCCCTGCCCCAGCTGCAGCTCCCCACGCTGGAGCTGTTCGGCGGCTTGGCGCCAGGCGAGAAGGGAGTGGTGCTGAACCTGATCACCGCCCGCAGCTACGGCCAGCACAACACCGTCGTCTACAAGCAAGCCGATCGCTACCGCGGCATGCCACACCGCCAAACGATCCTGATGAACCCCGAGGATCTGCTGGCCAGCGGCCTGCAGGCTCACCAGCGGGTGACCGTGCAGGGCGAGGCCGGACAACTGCGGGGCATCGAGATCATCCCCGGCTCGATCCGTTCCGGCGCGGCGTTGATGTTCTACCCCGAAGCCAACGTGTTGATGCGGGCCGTGATCGATGCCGAAAGCGGCACGCCGGCCTTCAAGCGGGTGCCGGTGCTGGTGCGGGGGTGAGGGGTCTGCCGCTCACCCCCGCACCAGCCCTTGCCACGACACCCTAGCCTTGCCAAGGCTCAGTCATGCACTTGCGTTTGCTGATGCCACTCCTCGAAGATGAGATCGTCTTCGAAGAGCTCTTGGGGGTCGATCGTGGCGTCGCTGTTGAGCAGTACGCCCTTGTCGTGAAACTCGGGTTGGGCGTCGAGGCAGTGGGCGACCAATTCGCTGCAGATCCAGCGCTCGGGATTGTCATGCAATTTGCAGATCCTTTCTTCAAAGGCTGGACCCAGCAGGCGACGCAACATGCGGCCGGTGAGGCTGTTGCTCTCGAGTTGAGCTGTGATCAGCTCAAGGTCGTAGGCAGAGCCCAGCTGGGCTTCAGCTGCAGTGATAATGCGGCTGGCCAGATCAGGCGTGAGGCCATTCGGTTTGCGAAAAAAGATCTGGCACTTCTGATCATCGAAATAGGTGGAGAGCAGCGTGCGCTTAACGCCCCCTTCCATGTGGGCTTCGATGCATTCGTTCTCACCGCTCACAATCAGGGCATGGGAGACTTTGATCTGGTGCATTTGCGACCAGCGGGTAAAATAGGCTATCCCCTGTGAAATAATGTTAGATTTGGTATAAGTGAAGCCGACGTAGCCGGCCTTGTAGTTGACGCCATAGGCGGCAGGTCGGGAGATGATTTCGAGCGCGTCGCGGTTGGCCTCGGACAGGCGGGGTGCGGTGACGGTCATGGCGGTTGCGGCAGGGGAGGCGGGCCGAAGCTCCGCCCTTGCAACCTAGACGGCATCACGCTAACGGAATGCAGTGATTACATTTCTTCATCAAGATGGTGGGCTTGCCCGGGGCCCCGGCTTGGACGCCGCCAGCCAAATGCTTCCCAGACGCTTAAACTATTCGCACACCTTTTCTCGCTGACCGACAGCACCAGGAGGGCACGGTGAAAACCGTCTGGATCATCGACGGGGCCTACATGTTCAACCATGGCCGCAGCCACCCGTTTGACTACCTCAAGCTCAAGGAGGAATTGGTGCGCCTCAATGGAGGTGCGATCGATGAATCGTACTTTCTGAACTCGACCCGAGACCCGTTCGCAGAAGCGCAGAATTCCTTCTACAGCTGGTTGAAATCAGCGCCGCCGCGCGGACCTAAAATTCGGGTTCAACTTTATCCGCTCAAAGATTTGCATATCAACTGCCCCAAGTGTGGCGCAGACTTCAGTCGAGATGTTCAAAAAGGCGTCGATGTTGGCATCGCCACTCTGATCATTAAGCTGGCCACCAAAGGATCTTACGATCGCTTAATTCTATCGGCCGGTGACGGCGATTTTGAAGATGCAATCTCCTATATAAAGTCTGATCTGGACAAGGAGGTTTGGATTTGCGGCTCCCATGATACTCTATCCTGCGATCTTCAGTCGTATTCAGACAATGTAATTTGGTTAGAGGATTTGCATCCCGCCATAAACAAGCCGACCTAAGCAGCTGGCCGCCCGCCTGGGTTGTGGCGACAGCGGCACCGCAGGCATCGTCGCCGCGGTGCTGAACTGGCCCGGCAGACCAGCCGCTCGCCTGGGCGGTCTCACGCCGCCTCGGCTCAGATTGATCGCGACGCCACCAGCACGCGATGGCGCGGATCGCAGGCCACCCGTCGCACCGCCTCAAAGCCCGCCGCAACCAGGGCGGCGGGCAGGTCCAGGCGGAAGTAATCCTCCAGGTAGGGCTCAGTGCTTTTGAGCAATGTGGCGACCGGGGCCGGTAGGCGACGGATCACATCCGATTCGGGATCCTGATCCACCAGGGCGATGACACCACCGGGTCGCAACAGTCGGGCGGCTTCGCGCAGCACGGCACGGCTGGCATCGGCGGGTAGCTCATGGCAGACGAACTGCAGCGTGATCAGGTCATACGCTCCCGACTCCAATCCGGTGGCTTCGGCGGCGGCATGGTGCCAGGCGGCGATGCGCGACGCGCCATCGCGCACCGTCGCCACGGCAAGCATGTACGGAGAGAGATCCAATCCCTCCACGCGCAGCTCAGCGCCGGCTTGGGGGTCCCGATCCTGCAGCCACTGGTGCAGGGCCAGAGTTCCCACCCCCACCGAACAGCCCAAATCAAGGGCCCGCCGCACCGGTGCGCGCAGGCTGGGTTCGATGGCGGCGAAGATCGCGTCGCGCAGCCGCTGTTGGGCCGTCGCCGGGTCCAGCTGCGGTTCCTCAGGCCACACCCGCAGCGCCATCGAATCGGTGGCTTGCTCCGCCTCGCAGGCTGCCTCCCAGCAGAGATTGCCCTGGTTGTAGGCGTGAAAGCGGGCGCGGTAGTAGTGCGGCAGTTGCACGGCGGCCTTGCTGACGCGAGCCAACTCCGGCTCAGCGGCGTCTCGCAGTTGGTCGCGGCGCTCCCGCCAGGCGATGCCCCGACCTTCGGCGGTGCGGATGATCAGGCCACGGGCCTGCTGAAACAGCAACTGCCGCAGCGGTGCCACCGCCAGCAGCCGGTCGATCGCCCAGCCCAGGGGATGGCGGCTCTCCACCCAATTGGGCGGCGGACTGGCGGCATCGGTGCTGATCTGGCTCATCGAAGGGTGGAAGCGAGCGACCAGCCCCATTGTGGAAGCAGCGGCGGGGAGACGCAGCCAGAGCCGCTGCTGCCAGCACGTGCCTTGGGCAGCGGCTCAGCGCCAGGCTGATCGGGCGGCAAGCCTGGCATCGAGATCCGCCGCGCTGTAGAGGAATAGCCTGTTCGCGAGCTCTTGAAGCTGTGGTGAGCAGTCGGCCTTGATGAATCGGCAGGGCTCGGCCAGGTTGCGCCAGATCGGTGGGAAACCCTCAAGATGCTTGGCCATACCGCCTTGGGGATCATCAGCAACGTAAATCACGCACGGGCATCCGGCGATGATCAGGCGCGCTGTGCACATGGGGCAGGGCTCCAAAGATGTATAGAGGCGATGGTTTCGCAGTGCTCCGGCCTCGCGCCGATCGTCCTCAAACCGATTCATCACGACCATTTCAGCATGGTGGTCACTACGGAAATAGGGATAGAAAAGCCTATTCTGTCCGGATGTGATGATGCGATTTTGTGTATCGACAAGAATGCTGCCCACGCCGTAGTTGCCGGCTTCTGCAGCAGCAAGCGCCAGTTCGCATGTGCGGTGCGCAAATAGATCATCGCGATATCGAGCATCGACCACGTAGCTTCCTAGAATGTTTCTTATTGCCCCAAGGGTCAAGCTCATGGCCCGTCTCCACGCGGTCTCGAAGCGTGACGCAAGTGATCGATGAACAGTTGCACTTCGAGGGAGATGCAGATATAGCGCACAATGCTCTTCAGACGATCGTCTCGATCTGTGCCGACGAAGGCATCCTGGCGACGGCTATCCAGACAGATCACATAACTTTGTGCCGTGAGGCTCAAATTGAAGGGCAGTACAGCTGTGGAGGAATACTTTGCGGCCTTGGCGACACCGGCCACACCTTTAAGTGGAATAAAATCAGGAAAAATATCATTGACTTTGAAATCACCAACAGCTTCGGAAACAAATGCTTGCGTGAACTCCTGATTGTAAAATAGCTTGATTGGGCTGCCCAGACAGTATGCTTTTCCGGCTAAACCAATCGGCTTTCCGATGTCTCCGATGCCTAGATCTAGGCTGAGAGAATTGCGGGTTGGCTGGGATAGTGTTGGGAAATAGTGACTGACATCGAGGCGTCTTGAAGTCCCGACATCACGAATTGCAAAGATACTGGTCTGCATGATTTCAGGCAAGTAATCGCTCGCTTGCAAGCTGCACAGAAAGCAGGTCGGCAAATCACTCTCCTGGTTTTGCCTAAAATCCTGCAAGGCGTCGATGGCCATTCTTTGTAGCTCAGAGTCCAAGTGGCTTTGGAAGATGTCCAGCAGGAACTTGAAAACTTCGTTTTCGAACTCTTTCTCAAGCTTGTTTGATAATCCCGACTCTCTTGGGTGATCGCCATTGACAACCGGATGATCGGCTGGTGGTCTGCGACTGCCCGCGCTCCACATCCAAGCCAGAGAGACGATCATAGACAACACCCCAAAGAGCACGGATGACTGTCGATACTGATCGAAGATTGAATGAAAGTGAGCACCAAACAACTCGAAACCATTGCTGATGCCAAGAATCAGCAGGAGCAAACCAACGACAAACAGCAGACAGGCCGGAAGTGGAATGTTGTGGCGATCGAGGAACGAGAACATCGCGCGCCAGATCTCCAGGATGTTGTTTTCCATCATCAACTCGTCATTCCCGTCATCCCCGTCATCCCTTCGCTTCCCGAGGTGATGACATCGAGACGCCGCCAGCGGAACACCGGTCGACGCGATGCAGTCCGAGGGCTTTGGCGGCCTCGCGCTTGAGCCGCCACGCTTCGCAACGGTGGCGTGACCCGGCGGCACAAGAGTGCTGGCGCTGGCATGCCCTGACTGGTCCGATCGATCTGCTCCGAGGCTGACCACGCTGCCGAGCGGGGTCAAGACCGCTGCAGCGGAAGGGAGTCCAGTCTGCAGCGGCTCCAGCTCTTGCACTCGCCCGCCGCCATCGGCCCGGCACCTGCAGGCCCAGGGAGTCGTGCTGCTGGCTGCTGGAGGCTGGCTTGCCGGTCGGCGGACGGATGCTGAGACCACCACGGTCGCTGGCCGCTTCGACGCTAGCCGCTAGCTTGCAGGCCTGCCAGCCCCAGGCGCTGGATGTGCCGACTGAGCAGCTGGCGGCAACCGAGCCGCGGCTCCAGGCGCTCGACGCGTTGGGCCGCTCGGTGCCCGGCTTCCGCCCTTGCATGGGTTCTGCCGCTTGGCGAGCGGCAGGGGCTGAATGGCCTGGCAATCGGCGACCTTGCCGCCCTGGAGCTCACGGGCGACAGCTCGCCTCCAGAGGGCCAGCCGGCCGTGCTGGCCTGCTTTCTGGCCGCTGAGCTGTCCCTCAGGGACCCGCCACGCCCGCCACGCCCGGCTCGCTGCGGGGGCGGAGGGGGCCCGGACCGGTACCCATGGCGCGTGTAATATGAACATGAGCAAAGTCTCGACCAGCCAGAACAGGGTGCCGCAATCCATGGCCGGCGGTGGGCCCTTCGCGGCTTCAAGACGCAGGCCGAAGCGCTGGTTTCGGGGATGTTGCTGTCCCAGCTGGGTCTTTTCCAGCAGCACCCTGCGCAACGCTGCCTGCCGCTGTGCAGGCCCTGGGAGCCACCGGTCACACGCGGTCTGCCAAGAGGATCCCAGGACACGAACTGGGTGCCCAAGCGAAACGTTGACAGAAAGACGTGGCAGCTTCAAAATCTCCCTAAGTATGCCGTTTCTTAAAGCAATGCTCGTGCCGGTCGATCCCCAGGGAACAGTTAGCGAACAAAACGACAAGCTTTGCGCAGCTGGTCAATCTGGCAGGTGGTTATACTGGTCTTTGATCCTTGCCATTGCGCTGCCAATTCTCACCATCATGGTGCTGCTCCCCTGGCTTTTTGCACTGATCGGGGCGGCCTGGGCGATTTATATCCTGACACTCGTCAAACCCTGGCGAAGCCTTCCAGCAGAGTCTGGGTCAGCCATCAAACAGGAGCGTGTAGCCATTGTTGGAGCTGGTCCATCTGGGATCGCTGCCCTGAAAGAGTTTGTGGCAGCCGGTCACAGCGTCAGCTGTTTTGAGGCCGGTGATTGCGTGGGCGGTCTCTTCCCCAACAGTTATGACGGGACAGTCTTGACATCATCAGCGGCTGTTACCGCCTTTTCAGATTTTCCGCCCAGCCCTGAAGAGCATCGTCACTTTACAAAAATCGAATACCTCAAATACCTCAATGCCTATCTTGATAATTTTGACGTTCGTCGCTTCATCCATCTCAATACCAAGGTGCAACGTGCCCACTTCGATGATTCGACGGGCGAGTGGCACCTAACGATTCAGGAGGGCTCTGATCATGTTCAAACAGCCGGTCCGTTCGATACCCTTGTTGTCTGTTCTGGATTGAATCAAAAACCAAATTTGCCGGTGGACAATTTTCAGCCCTTCAAAGGCCAAGTATTGCACTCAAAAGATTATAAACGAGCCGACTCATTTGCCGGCAAAAGAGTTGTCGTTGTCGGACTCGGCGAAACCAGCGCGGATGTTGTTGCGGAGATTGCCAATGTTGCCTCCTCCGTCGTTCTATCTCTGCGTCGCGGAGCTTATGTCATACCTCGAATCGATCCGCTAACTGGCTACCCCAATGATTATGACAGCAACAGATTGCGTTACGCACTGCCAAAGTGGGCGCATAATCTTGCCGTGACGATTAGAGATAAGTACGTCACATTTTGGACCGGTGGTAGCCCCAATGACCAACAGCGTCTTAAGCTTCTAAACCTACCCGGTACGCCTCCACCGATGAATCAGTTCGCGACCAAATCCGATAACTTTATTCATTCTATTCGCAAAGGACGTTGTCGGATTGCAGCAGGCTTTAAGCATTTTACAGCCGAGGGTGTAGTGCTTGCGGATGGAGAAGAAGTCGCTGCTGATGTCGTTTTATTTGCCACGGGTTATCGGGCTCAGGGGTTCAGCTTCCTCGAAGGAGAATCCATGCCTCGCTGTCCATCCGAGCTGTGGCATTTGATGTACTCGCCAAAGCTTCGTGAACGGCTTGTCTTCATTGGCTTCGCTCGTCCAGCCATCGGTGCCATCCCTCCCATCTCAGAGATCCAAGCTCGCTATGCAGCGCTCGTCAGTCGTGGCCAATGCAAATTACCAGATCCTCAAGACATGGATAAGGAGCTCAAGGAAAGACTGAAGGCTCGCTCGATGAGTTTCGATGAACCAAGAATTATTTCACTCGTCGACTGGATTCCATATATGGATCATCTTGCGGCAAAAATTGGATGCCGAATAGAGATCAAAGATGTCATCTTGCGTCCTAAACTTGCCTGGAGATTGATGACAGGGACTATGTTGGTTGCTCAATACCGCCTTACAGGACCGGACGCTTCACCAGCACTCGCCGAGAAAAGCCTGATGCTGCCCGGCGGCATGCGCACAGTCGACAAGCTTTGGTTTCTGACTATCCATCTGCTGGTTGCGATGACGGCCATCTGGGAGGCACTGCCCGGTCGACGCAATTATCGGCACTGTGACCTCATCTAGTTTTGGCGCGACAAGCACACATGGCTGAGGTTATGGCAACAATGCACAAAAACAACGAGGACCCCTTCGATCAAATCAAGCTGCAACAAACTGCGGAGGTGATCCACACCCTCACGGCTGCAGATGTTGATGCATTCGTCCAGATGACAGGAGATCACAATCCACTGCATCTGGACCCGGATTTTGCGAGCCGCACATCGCTGACGCGCCCTGTCGTCCATGGCATGCTCTCCGCGTCGTTTATTTCGACGCTGATTGGCATGGCCCTGCCTGGCCATGGAGCACTTTGGCTGTCCCAATCGATCAACTTCCTCGCGCCGGCCTATGTGGGGGACCGATTGACTGTGCGCGGGGTGGTGCGGCAGATCTCGCCGGCAACCCGGCTAATTGTTTTAGACCTGTCCATCAGCAACCAAAACGATGAAGTGATCATCAATGGAGAAGCATCTGTCATGCTACCGAAGCTAAATAGTCCTGAAGCCAGGGTCAACAATCAGGTCACATTCATCACTGGAGGTGGCCGCGGAATCGGAGCAGCGGTGGCCCGCCGTCTTGCCTCAACAGGCCGTCCGATCGCGGTGGCTTACCACACTGGCAAACAACAAGCCGAGGCTGTCGTTGAAACCATTACCAGCGCCGGGGGACAAGCTTTGGCGGTTTGCGTCGACCTGCGTGATGCCAACATGGTGGCGCAGGTGGTTGGGGACGTGCAAGAGCGACTGGGACCAATCGATGCTCTTGTCCATAGTGCTGCGCCGCCCAATCCAGTTCGATCCTTCCTCGATCAGGAGCCGTCGGCACTGCGTGAACAGATGGAAATCCAAGTCTACGGCGCTGAACACTGCTGCCGTGTGCTGCTGCCTGGAATGTTGGAGAGAGGAACGGGTTCCATCGTCTTTATTGGCTCGATTGCGGCCGAGGGGCAACCACCATCGATGCAGTCTGATTATGTCGTTGCCAAGTCTGCTCTCTCCGCTCTAGCACGTTGCCTGGCCACCGAGTATGGCCCGAAAGGGATTCGCGTGAACGTTGTCGCGCCAGGTATGACCACCACCGATCGCATCAACTCCCTGCCGGAGAAGGCAAGGTTGCTGGCACGCATGCAGGCACCGCTGCGCCGCTTGGCCGCTGTCGAGGATGTCGCCGCCGCTGTAGCTTTTCTGATCGGCCCAGACGCTCATCACATCACCGGAATTACATTGCCGGTGTGTGGTGGAGCCGTGATGGATTGAGATGATGACAACCATCGATCCCCCCGGTCATCAGGATCCTGCTCTCGCCGCAGCGCTACGACGCCTAGATCGCGAAAGGGTTTATGGCGCCTATATGGCGGTTGGCAACGCGCTCTGTCGTGCTGATGATGTGACCCTGCCAGGGTTGAAGATCACGGTGCTGCGTAACTTCACACTGGAGCCACTACTGCCTGTTCTTGAAGGCGAACTTGCCCTATCGGGTCGGCATGCCATCCTCTCGTTGGGAGGATTGGAAACCATGGTGCAAGATGCTCACGCTCTGCCAAGCTCTCCTGTTCATGCGATGGCCGATATGGTGATAATTGCGGCCTGGCTTCCTGGGCTTTCTCTAAGGCTGAGCGAACGCTTTGCTGCTCTTACCGAAGCAATGATTGCGGAAGAAATCGAGCATGTGGTCGCCACTATCAAGCAAACCATAACTGGAATTCGTCAGCACACGGCAGTACCAATTATAATCAATAATTTTCCGTTGCCGACCTACCCCGCCTACGGAGTTAGCGATGCTCAGTCTCATGTGCGGCATACACAGACAATTTTGAAGCTCAATCAATCTCTGCTTGACCTGTGTACGGTTGCCCCCAACGTCTTTCTCGCGGATTACCTGAGCGTCTTTGCGCGGGTTGGATCTGTGGCAGCCTGCGACCAGCGTGGTTGGCAGATTGCGCGCGCCCCGCTAAGTGCGCGTGTGCTTGGAGAACTGGGCCGCCATTATGCGTCCATCATTCGGGCTCTGCTTGGTCTCTCCCGCAAGGTATTGGTTTTGGACTGTGACAACACCCTTTGGGGTGGAACCGTTGGTGACGAGGGCATCCACGGGATCAAAATCGGAGAGTCTCATCCAGGATCGTCCTACCAGGCGTTCCAACGAGCAGTCCTCGATCTCAAGGATCGTGGAGTTGTTCTGGCCCTAGCCAGCAAGAATAACGAGACAGATGTGTTTGATGTCTTGCGATCCCACCCTGGCATGTTGATTCGGGAGCAGCATCTCGCTGCTTGGCAAATCCACTGGGGAGATAAGGTCACGAGTGTGCGTACCTTGGCCAAAGAGCTCAACCTCAGCCTCGATGCCTTTGTGTTTGCAGACGATAGTGCCTTTGAGTGTGAATTTGTGCGTGAGGCGCTTCCCGAGGTTGCCGTCATCCATCTGAAGGGAGATCCGTCCAGCTTTGCAGCCCAACTTCAGGAGGCGTCATTGTTTGACTCTCTCGTGACATCCAATGAAGATCGACTGCGTACACAAATGTATCGGGCTGAAAAACAGCGAGCCCAGCTCAAGACAAGCACCAATACTCTGGAGGAGTATTTAACTAGTCTCGATCTTGTCGCCGAGTTTCGCAAGGCGGACAGAGCCAGCCTCTCCCGCATTGCTCAACTGACACAAAAGACGAATCAGTTTAATCTGACCACGCGAAGATATGGTGAATCAGAGATAAACGCATTGATGCTGAACCCTGCTAGTCACGTCTACGCGATGCGACTTCGCGACCGAATTGATGATCTTGGAATCATCGCAGCGGCAATCCTTCGCTGCGTGGGAGATGATGTTCATATCGACACGTTTCTGATGTCTTGCCGTGCGCTGGGACGCGGGGCCGAGATTGCCTTTCTGTCTCAGCTCATCCGCGACGCACGTCAATTGGGGGCACGGCGAATCCATGGGGAGTATCGTCCAACCGAGCGCAATGCTCAGGTGGCCGATTTCTACGCCAGGCACGGCTTCCTGACGGACGCCAACTCCAAGCCCGGATGGTCAACACGTTTAACCGCGGTTGACTTGCCACCCCCATCCTACATTCGCATCCTCACTGAGCAGGAGAGGCTTCCCGATGATGATTGCTGAAATGGAATTGAAACAGCTGCTCGCCGATGTTTTTGGTGAGGATCCACAAACGCTCACCGATGACAGCTCTATCGACACGATTGGTGGCTGGACTTCGCTACGACATCTCAATCTAGTTGTTGCACTTGAAGAGCGCTTCAAGGTGCAGTTTAGCGAGGCAGAGACCTTGGAAATTATCAGTCTTGCCTTAATTAAAGCGGTCCTTGCTGACCACGGCGTTCTTTTCACCAGCTCTGCCTCATGACTTTCGGTGCCCAGGATGTCCTGCATCACGATGCAGCCATTGCCGTGATCGGGATGGCGGGACGCTTCCCCGGCGCCCCCAATCTCGCAACCTTTGAAGCCAATCTTTCCCAAGCCATCGAGTCCATCACGTTCTTCCGTGATGCTGAGCTCTCGGCAGCCGGCATCGATGCCGCTCTCCTTGCTCAACGCGAGTACGTCAAAGCGGCTCCACTGCTTGAAGACTTCGACCGCTTCGATGCTGGCTTCTTTGGCTTTTCGGCCCGCGATGCCGAATTAACGGATCCACAGCACCGCGTCTTCCTCGAAGTTGCCCTGACCGCGCTTGAGCACGCAGGTTACGGGGGTGCCGGCGGCGAGAGAAATATCGGGGTGTTTGGCGGTGCCGGCAGCATCATGGGTAGTTACTTAATTGGTGATCGCGTTAATGAACGCCTGATCGGTTACATCGCTAGTCGTGAACACATCGGTAACGATAAAGATCACCTCTGCACACGTGTCTCCCATTGCCTCAACCTCCGAGGACCCAGTGTCACGGTACAGACCGCCTGTTCGACATCCCTGGTTGCTGTTCACATGGCCTGCCGCAGTTTACTCAGCGGCGAATGTGAGCTTGCCCTGGCAGGTGGAGTCACGATTCGCAATCCTCAGCTGGCCGGTTACCTCTATCAAGAAGACGACATCTTCTCTCCAGATGGCCACTGCAGGACATTTGATGAAGCGGCCGAGGGAACACTCTTTGGCAGTGGCGCTGGCGTGGTCGTCCTGCGACCGCTATCGCAGGCGATTGCTGCTGGTGATTGCATCCACGCCATCATTCGTGGAACGGCGGTCAACAATGACGGTGGTGGGAAGTTTAGCTACTGGTCCACGAATCCCCAGGGTCAGACAATAGCAATCAAGCGGGCGCTGGATGTCGCCGCTGTTGATCCTGATACCATTGGCTATGTCGAGGCTCATGGCACCGCCACACGGTTGGGTGACATGATGGAGATCCTCGCACTGAAGACAGCTTTTGCTACCGAGCGCCGCCGTTACTGTGGCATCGGTTCAGTGAAAACAAACATCGGGCATTGTGATGCTGCTTCAGGTATCGCTGGTCTACTCAAGGCCATCCTGTCGCTGCGTTCACGGAAGCTTTTCGCCAATCTGCATTTTCGCTCTCCCAATCCCCGAATCGACTTTGAGCGGAGTCCCTTTTATGTTGTCGCCAGCAGTGGCGACTGGCCGGAGGCGGACCATCCACGACGGGCAGCCGTCAATTCTCTCGGTGTTGGCGGCACAAATGCCCATGCCATCCTTGAAGAGGCTCCGCCCTTGGCTCCAGCCACGCCGCCGCGGCGGTCTGTGCTGTTGCTGCCTGTGTCCGCCCGTGATGAGACTGCGCTCGCGTCGATCCGGCTCAGCCATGCAACGCTGATGGCGACCACCCCCTCCCAGGAACTTCCCGATCTTTGCTATACGGCTGCCGTTGGCCGCACCCACCATCAGCTGCGCTGCTGTGCTGTGGGCACGGAACCGCAGTCGCTGGCAGCCAGCCTCGCCTCCGCACAATCCCGCTGTGTTGTCAACCACGAGCGACCTGGTGGTCGCGGTGGTCCAAAGCTCGCTTTTCTCTTCTCAGGACAGGGCTCGCAGCTGGCTGGCATGGGCCGTGGTCTGTATCGGAGCGAGCCGATCTTTCGCGGCGTCCTTGATCGTTGTGAGGCGATTGCTGCACCTCTGCTTGGGACTTCGCTGCTTGAGGTCATGTTCAGCGATGATCAGCTTTTGCTGCAACAGACCGTCCATGCCCAACCAACTCTGTTTGCAATTGAAGTTGCTCTGGCAGAGCTTTGGCGATCCTGGGGCGTCAGGCCAGATCTGGTCATGGGTCACAGCGTCGGTGAGTTTGCGGCTGCCTGTGTCGCCGGTGTTCTCTCCCTGGATGCTGGTTTGCGACTGATCGTTGCGCGCGCACGGTTGATGAGTAGCCTGCCGAGCGGTGGGGGTATGGCCGCAGTGCAGCTCTCGGAAGCCGATGCTCAGGATTGGCTTCAGCAGCATGGCAATGATTTGACTATTGCTGTCATCAATGGGCCAGACAGTGTGGTTGTTTCTGGTTATTCTCATGTTTTAGATGAAGCCCTAGAGGTGATCAAAGCTCGTGGTATTCGGCATCGACGTCTTGCCGTCTCCCACGCCTTTCATTCCCCACTGGTTGAGCCGATTCTGGATGCCCTTGCAGACGTGGCCAAATCGTTTGACCACGGCTCACCGCAGCTTCCCCTGATTTCCAATCTCACCGGTGAGATTGCATCCCCTGATCTTTTCACACCCGCCTATTGGCTGCAACACGCCCGCCAACCGGTGCAGTTTGCAGCCGGTCTTAACACTCTCGTCGCTTCTGGTGCACGCTTGTTTGTTGAGATCGGACCCGATACAACCCTTGTAGGTATGGCACGCACGGCCTTGGATCTCGCCGATGCCTGTTGGCTGCCGAGTCTTAAAGCCGGTCGCCCAGATGATGAGGTTCTGGCTGAAGCGCTTGCAGGCTTGTACACGCGTGGTGTTCATATCGATTGGTCTGCTTATCATGGTGATGGCCGGAGGAGACAACCTCTGCCGACCTATCCTTTCGCCGGCCAGCGCTATTGGCTTGAGCCGTCCAAGACGCATCAGCGACCGCCACGAGTTGCTCCTTGGCTCGATCGCATCAGCCGTTCACCACTGGTGCGCGAAACGATTTTTGAGACCGATATCTCCATCCAGAATCAACCTTTCCTCGACGACCATAAGGTTGGTGGTTCGGTTGTGGCCCCCGGAGCCCTCTTCTTGTCCATGGCCGTGAGCGCGGCCGTCAGCATGGCATCACGGTCATCGCCCGACTCAAATTCGCTATCGTTCAAGATCGAAGACGTGATCTTCCCTCAGCCCCTTCGTCTCGCTGAGAGTGACGAGAGCACGCTCCAACTCGTCTGCCTAGATGATCATCCTGGCGAGTACAGCTTCCAGCTAATCAGCTTGATGTCGGGCGACGATTATCACACCCATGCCAGCGGACGAATCGCCAGCAGCAACGTGGAGAGGCCCTCGGTGGATCTCCAGTCTCTGCAGGCTCGCTTCCACCAATCCGTCGCGCCGGATCGCATCCGTGAGATTGCTGCGGATCGCGGCATTGTCTTTGGTCCTGCCTTCCGCTGGTTTGATCAGGTTGATCTGGCGCCGGGTGAGGGCCTCGGCCGTTTGCGGGTGCCAGCGGGACTGGCGCTGGATGGGCTGTTGCATCCCGGTCTGCTCGATGGTTGCTTCCAGCTGGCCAGCACCCTGGTTGACGACCCGAATCGCACTGAAACGTTGCTGCCTTTTGCTGTTGCCTCATTGCATATCTTTGCCGCTGCAGGTTCCGGTCCTTGGTGGTGTCACGTGCGGGCTGGTGATGCGTTGCAGTGGGACATCACCTTGTTCGATGCTGACGGTCAGGCCATTGCGCTGATCGAACGCTTTGGCATGCGAAGCACGGATCTGGCCAACCTCGATGCGGCTGATCCCCAGCTTGAAGCGTTTCTCGACCTCAGTTGGGAGCGGACCGCCTGTTTTGGCCTCTGGCCCCTGCGCCTGAGCAGCCCTGCCGAGCTTGCCATCAGCCTGGCCAGCTCGGCGCGGCAGCTGCTGGCGGCGCCCGAGCTTGACCAGCATGAGGTGGCCTTGACAGACCTGGAAGCCCTGAGCCTCAGCTACATCCTGGCGGCCTTCGAGCGACTGGGGGTCTTCCTCCAGCCAGGCACCCGGCTGCAAGCCCACCAACTCGCCAACCAGCTAGGGGTTTTGCCCAGCCAGCGTCGCCTGTTCTTGCGTTTATTAGAGATTCTCGCCGAAGCGGGATTTTTGGTCCCTACCGCCACAGAGGCTTGGGATGTGATCCGTGCGAGTGAGCCGGTCAATCCTGAGCAGCAGCGGCAACAACTCAGCGTCCAGTACGGCTCGCTGCTGGCCCCTGAACTCGCCCTGGTTGGCCGCTGCGGCAGCGGCCTGGATGCAGCGCTCAAAGGCACGGTGGAGGCCCTCGACCTGCTCTTCCCCGGCGGTGACATCAGCGATGCTTCACGGCTATACAACGACACACCGCGAGCCCGAGCCCTGAACGGCATTGTTCGCCAAACGCTGTTGTCGATTTTGGCGAGTCTGCCGCTCGGCCGAGGCCTGCGCATCTTGGAGATTGGCGGCGGCACCGGCGGCACCACCGCAACGCTGCTGCCGGCATTACCTGCGGATCGGGTTCGCTATACCTTCACCGATGTTGGCTCCTTGTTCGTCAATAGAGCACGCGAGCGCTTTGCCGATTACGACTTTCTCGATGCCTGCACCTTGGATATTGGTGTTGATCCAGAGAGCCAAGGAATTGCCGCTCACGCTTATGACGTTGTCCTGGCGGTCAATGTTTTGCATGCCACCCCGGACATGCAGACGACCTTGGCCAACGTCCGCACGTTGTTGGCACCGGGTGGTTTGCTGGTGATCTCGGAATCAACCCGATCAAGCGGCTGGTGCGATTTGATTTTTGGGCTGACTCGCGAATGGTGGTGTTTCAACGATTCGCGAACCGATCATCCGCTGCTCTCGCTGCCGGAGTGGCTGGACCTCTTGCCCCGCTGCGGTTTCGAGAGCCCCACCGCCTTGCCGGATGCGGCGCCTGCGGCTGCCAATCAGGGACAGGTGGTGATTGTGGCCCAAGCCGGCTCGGGGATTCAGCCCCGGGGTCGCCGCTGGTTGCTGCTGGTCGATGCGCCTTCCCTCCACAAGCAGCCATGCTCCCCTGCGGCGAGTCTCGCCACCTCCCTCAGTACGGCGCTGCTCAATCGCGGTGACGACGCTCGGGTGTTGAACAGCGATCGAGCCGCCGACCCCTCAGCCATCGAGCTGGTGCTCGGCGATGGCCCTTGGCATGGCATTGTCGACCTGAGGGCCCTGAGCACCCGGCAGCCCATTGTTGATGACGACGATCTGCAGCGGCGTTGTCAGCACGACTTAGACGGTGCGCTGGCGCTGGTGCAATCATTGACGCGCGGCAGTGGTGTGCCGCCTGCGCTCTGGATTGTCACCCAAGACGCGCAGTCGGTTCGCGGCGATGACGAGCTGAATGGACTAACCCAAGCCACTCTCTGGGGCTTCGGTCGGGTCGTCCCGTTGGAGCATCCCGAACTGTCCTGCGTGTTGGTGGACCTGGATGGTCGGCAGCCGATCGCAGCCCAGGCCGAGCTGCTCTGCGCCGAGCTCAACGCTCAGGACCCTGGCGGCCGGGAGACGCAGGTTGCGCTGCGTGGCAGCGTGGTGCCGGAGCGCTGGCTTGCCAGGGTGCGGCCTGGCTCGGCTCCTGCCGGCGACCCCGGCCCGCAACGGCTGGAGTTGCTGCAGCGCGGCAGCGTGGAGGAGCTGGAGTGGCGATCGTTTGAGCGGCGACAACCCGGGCCGGATGAGGTGGAGATCCGCGTCAGCGCCACCGGGTTGAACTTCATCGATCTGCTCGATGTGATGGGCATGTTGCCCTTCACCCGTGAGCAGGAGCTGGGGGGGGAATGCGCAGGCACGGTGGTCGCGGTCGGCGAGCGGGTCGACAACCTGCGCCTCGGCGATCCGGTCGTGGCCCTCGCCTGGGGGTCTCTGGCTACCCATGTGTGCGTCCATGCTGATCGCGTCGCCCGCCTGCCGGCCGGGATCAGCGACATCGAGGCCGCCACCATCCCGATCGCCTATGGCACCGCACAGCTGGCACTCTTTGATGTTGCCGGCTTGCGGTCGGGCGAGCGGGTGTTGATCCATGCCGCCGCCGGTGGAACGGGCTTGGCGGCTGTGGCCTTGGCCCGTGCTGCTGGCGCCAGCGTTTTTGCCACCGCGTCCCGCGCGAAATGGGATGTGGTGCGCGCGGCGGGAGCCGTTGCCGTCTACGACTCCCGCACGCTGGCATTCGCCGATCAACTGCTGCTCGATACCGACGGGGACGGGGTCGATGTTGTGCTGAATTCACTGACGGGTGAAGGCTTTGTTGCCCGGGGGCTCGAGGTTTTGCGATCCGGCGGTCGCTTCATCGAACTCGCCAAACGTGATGTTTGGACTGCTGATGCTGTTGCCAAGCATCGTCGCGATGTGACCTATCACCGCGTCGATCTCAGGGCAGCGATTGATCAAGACCCTGGCGTGGCTGCGTCGCTACTGAACCAGATGCTTAAGCAAGTTGCCGCCGGCACGGTATCTCCCCTCCCCAGAGATGTCTATCCTACGGCTCACATCCATCGCGCCTTCTCCCAGTTTCAGCACGCCCGTCATGTTGGCAAACTGGTGATCCGTCAGTCGCGGCGGCCAACCGTTGCAATTCGCGACGATGCCAGTTATGTGATTACCGGAGGATTGGGTGGTTTGGGTCTATGCCTCGCCCGCTGGTTGGTGGAGCAGGGGGCTCGCCACATTCAACTGATCGGTCGGCGGCCACCCGATCCCGCTGCCAGCGACCTTTTGGCCGAATGGCAACGTCAGGGTCTTGATGTGCGCCCGCTTCTGGCCGACGTGACCCATCGCGCTGGGCTGGCTAGCGCCCTCAGTCAAGCCTCCGCCGCGGCGCCGTTGCGGGGCGTCATCCACGCCCCCGGTGTGCTCGCTGATGGCGCTCTGCTGACGCAATCCTGGTCACGTTTCTCCAGCGTGTTGGGCCCCAAAGTCTGGGGTGCCTGGAACCTGCATGAGCTGACCGCCGACGCCTCGCTCGACTTCTTTGTGGTGTTCTCGTCCGTCGCTGGTCTTCTCGGCAATGCCGGCCAGTCCAACCACGCCGCGGCCAATGCCTTCCTGGCGGCCCTCACCCACTGGCGGCGCGCCCAAGGTCTACCAGCCCTGTGCATCGACTGGGGGCCGTGGTCGGGGATCGGCGCCGCTGCAGCCGGGGCAAAGAATCGACCTGGTTTTATCTCGCCAGAGCATGGAATTGCAGCATTTGCACAACTTCTATCTAGCGATGCAACCCAAATTGCGGTGTTGCCTGATCAGGGCCGCCATTACCTTGGCCAGCGTGCTTTCACCCCAACACTGGCAGCACTTTCGCCCAAGATCGTTGAGACTCTTGTCAGCCATGATGATCCTCTTGATTTCAACGTTGCTTGGCAGCGTTCAGCTGCTGCGCAACGGCCAGCCTTGTTGATGCGGACGATTGCTGGCATCACGGCCAAGGTTTTGGGGATGCGCCCCGAGCAGCTAGAGCCACGCCAGGGCCTGCGCGATCTGGGGCTGGATTCGCTGCTTTCGATCGAACTCCGCAACCGCCTCGGCCAGGCCTTGGGCAGGCGCCTGCCGGCAACCCTGGCTTTTGATTATCCCACTTTGGAAGCACTTGTCCTTTACTTCAGCAAGGAAATGGAGGACCAAGAGGCTGGCTCTGGCGATAGATCAGCCGCTGCGAATGGCAGCCCACCCAAACCTGATGGCCTCATCAATGATGCTGTTGTTGCCACCGAAACGCTGACGGACGAGGCGGCTGCCGACCTGCTGCTCAGCAAGCTCGACCGCCTGGGACTTTGATGCCATGACCGATTCCAGCCGCGATCTTTCCCCGATCAAACGCGCTTTGCAAGCGATTGATCATCTCGAACACCAATTGGAGGCTGAACGCCAGCGTCAGCGCGAACCGATTGCGATCACCGGCATGGCCTGCCGCTTTCCCGGTGGTGCCGACACGCCAGATGCCTATTGGCGCATCCTGCGTGACGCCGTCGATGCCGTGACGGACGTGCCAGCGGAGCGTTGGGACCTCGCCGCTGTCTACGACCCTGATCCCAAGGCCGCGGGCAAGATGAATGTGCGCTGCGGCAGCTTCCTGCCGGAGGTGGATCGCTTTGATCCCGCCTTCTTTGGCATCTCGCCTCGCGAGGCCATCAGCATGGAACCGCAACAGCGCCTGCTGCTGGAGGTGGCCTGGGAGGCGTTGGAATCCGCCCAGTTGATTCCAGCCGAGTTGTTCGGCAGCCGCACGGGCGTGTTTGTTGGCCTTGACGGCAATGACTTCGACGCCCTGCTTGACGAGCGCGATCCTCAGCTCCGGGATGAACTGTTCAGCGCCACCGGCAACGCCGCCAGCGTCGCCTCCGGTCGCCTCTCCTACGTGCTTGGCCTTGTGGGCCCGAGCCTGTCGATCGACACCGCCTGCTCCTCGTCGCTGGTGGCGATTCACCAAGCCTGTCAGAGCCTGCGCTCGGGAGAGTGCGAGCGGGCTCTGGCCGGTGGCGTCAACCTGATCCTGCGACCCGATTTGACGATCACCCTGTGCAAGGCCCAGATGCTGTCGCCCAGTGGGCGCTGCCGCGTCTTCGATGCCGCCGCTGATGGGTACGTCCGCGGCGATGGTTGCGGCGTGCTGGTGTTGCGGCGCCTCTCGGACGCCCTGAAGCACGAGGAGCCGATCCTGGCGGTGATTCGGGGCTCGATGGTCAACCAGGACGGCCGCAGCAGCGGACTCACCGCCCCCAGCGGTCCCTCACAGCAGGCCGTGATCCGGGCCGCCCTGGCCGCCGCCGAGGTCTCGCCCGACCAGATCGGCTACGTGGAGGCCCATGGCACCGGCACACCGCTGGGCGACCCGATCGAGATCGGCGCCTTGAAGGCCGTGTTTGGTGACCGTTCCGAGCCGCTGCACGTCGGCTCGGTGAAGTCCAACATCGGCCATTTGGAGGCCGCGGCTGGGGTCGCCGGGCTGATCAAGGTGGTGCTGGCCCTGCGCCATCGCCAGATTCCAGCCAACCTTCACTTCCAGACTCCCAACCCCTTCATCGATTGGGATGGTTCAGCGCTGCGGGTGCCGACGCAGCTGACGCCCTGGCCGGAGTCGGCGCCCCTGGCCAGCGTCAGCGGCTTTGGCTTCAGCGGCACTAACGCCCACGTCATCCTCGCGGCCGCCCCCGCGGCCGCTCCGATCGCAGCGGAGCCCGTCTCCGCCAGCCCAGCCAGCCAGCTGCTGCTGCTCAGCGCACACAGCGAGGCCGCGCTGCGGGCCATGGCAGGTCTCTACGCCGCACGTCTGGAGCCTGCCGCGGCCCCGGCGCTCGCCGATCTCTGCCACGGCGTCGCCCGTGGCCGCAGCCTGCTCCCCTGGCGCCTCGCCGTGGTCGCCGAGACGCCAGCGGTGCTGCACGACGCCCTCGCCGCCGCAGCCGGCGGCGCGGCCGAGCCCCGGGTGCAGATCGGCCGCGCCACCCCGGCTGGTGAGCGCGGCAAGCTGGCCTTCCTCTTCACCGGCCAGGGCGCTCAGTACGTCGGGATGGGTCTGGATTTAGACCGTTGCGAGCCCGTCTTTCGCGATGCCCTCGACCGCTGCGACGCGGTTCTTGAGCCGCTGCTCGGAGTCCCCTTGCGGCAGGTGCTACGCGGAGAGCAGGGCGATCTCGACGCCACCGCCTGGACCCAGCCGGCCCTGTTCGCGGTGGAATATGCGCTGGTTGCCCTGTGGGCCTCCTGGGGGGTGCGACCGGATCTGTTGCTGGGCCACAGCGTCGGCGAACTGGTTGCCGCTTGCGTGGCGGAGGTGATGTCGCTGGAGGATGGCCTGCGCCTGATCGCCGCCCGCGGTCGCTTGATGCAGGCCCTGCCCGCTGGCGGGGGCATGCTGGCGGTCCAGGCCAGCGAGGCGCGCGTCCGCGACCTCCTGCGCAGCCCTGGCCAGGGCAGCAGCCATGGCCAGGGCAGCAGCCATGGGGACAGCCTGGACATCGCCACGATCAACGGCCCCACCAGCACCGTTCTGTCCGGGCGGCTCGATCAGCTCGACCAGCTGGCCGTCCGCCTGGTGGCGGACGGGATCTCCAGCAAGTCGCTCCCCGTCTCCCACGCCTTCCATTCCGCGCTGCTGGATCCGATGCTCGCTGAGCTGGAGGCCATCGCCAGCCAGCTCGACCTGCGCGCGCCCCAGCTGCCCCTGGTCTCCAATTGCAGCGGCGCCTTGATCGGCGCCGAGATGGCCAGCGCTGCCTATTGGCGACGGCAGGCACGCCAGCCGGTGCGCTTCGCCGATGGCGTTGCCACCCTGGTGGCCGCGGGCGCCACCACCTTTGTGGAGATTGGCCCCGGCGGCACCCTGCTGGGCCTGGCCCGCGCCTGCGTGGCTGATGATGCGGGCTACGCCTGGCTGCCGAGTTTGCGGCGCGGCGCCGCGGCACGGACCACCATCCTGGAGAGCGCCGCCAGCCTGAGCCTGCGCGGCCAGCCGCTCGATCTGGTGGCAGTCAGCCGCGGCGCTGGCCCGCGACGCCGGGTTGATCTGCCATTTTATCCCTTTCAGCGCAAGCGCCACTGGCCGGAGTCCAAAACATCTCTGGCGCTGCAAGAGCTGCACTCCGCCGCATTCGCGGCGGGGACCCGCGTGTTTGCGTTGGCGTTGCGCCTCAGCGATTTTCCCTACTTCAACGATCACCAGGTTCGCGGTGAAATCGTGGTTCCGGCCGCTGCCTTTCTGTCGCTGCTGCTCAATGCTGCCCAGCGGTTGAGCCACCAGCCGGCTGTGCTGCACGACCTGGAGATGCCGCGAGCCCTGGTGTTGCGTCGCCGCGACCGCGAGCGGCTGGTTCAGGTGTTGGTGGAGAGCGACGACGCGTCCTCCCCGGCTGGCGTCAGGCTGCGGCTGGTCAGCCTGGAGGATGGCGGCAGCTGGCAGATTCACGCCACGGCCCGGCTGAGCTTTGCCCCGTCCGCGGCGCTGCCACAGCCCCCCCCGGATGGCCCCGACGCCGCCCGCAGCGATGCGGCGGCACGCGCGGAGCTGCGCGGCGCGTCGTTCTATGCCCGTCTGGCCCAGCTCGGCTACGACTTCGGCCCCGCCTTCCAAGGCCTGCGCCGCCTCTGGACAGCAGGCGATGCCGCAACGGCCGAAGTGGAGCTCCCCGCAGGGCTCAACAGCCGCGAAGCCTGGCATCCGGCGCTGCTGGACGCCTGCCTGCAGGCCACCGCCGGCACCTGGCTGTTTGGCCCGGAGGAAGGCCTCTGGCTCCCCGTGGCGATCGACCGCTGCCAGCTGGAGCCGCTGCCCGCCGGGGAGCGCCTGCGGGTGTCGGTGCGGCGCCATGGCGATGCTGAGGGTCGCATGCGCTTTGATCTATGGATCGCTCGGCTCGACGGGCAACCGCTGGGTTGCATCAGCGGCCAGCGATCGCTGCGGGGTGACCTGGCCCAGCTGGCCGGCCCAGCCCCCTGGCGGTCTTGGCTGTGGGTCAACCGCTGGCGTGAGCAGCCGCTGCCCCGTCCGGCGCGGGAGCGGCTGCGCAGCCCGGAGGCCCTGCTGGAGGCGGTCGGATCCTGCGATGAGCGGCTGCGGGGCGCTGCGCGGGAGCGCTGCTACGGCCAGGCTTTTGTGGCGATCGAGCAGCTGGCCCTCGCCTACAGCCTCGCGGGCCTGCAGTCCCTGGGACTGCGCTTCGAGGCGCACAGCGTCCTCGGTCCAGAGACCGCGGCGGTTCTTGGCGTCATCCCCAGTCAGCGGCGCCTATTCGCTCGGCTGCTGCAAATCCTTGGCGAGGCCGGGATTCTGAAGGCCGCGGGCGACGGCTGGCAAGTCTGTCGCACCCCGACCGAAACCGACCGCGAAGCCCTGCTGCACAGCGCTCAAGCCACCCTGCAGCGCCATGGCGACGCCATCGCCGGCGAGCTGGCGCTGCTGGAGCGCTGCGGACCGGCGCTGCCGGCCATCCTCACCGGCCGGATGCCGCCCCTGGAGCTGCTCTTCCCCGAGGGGGATCTGGGGTTGACCACCGCTGTTTATCAGCACTCGCCCGTGTTCGCCCCCCTCGGGGCCTTGATAGCCGACCTCGGCGTGGCGCTGCGCCAACCGGGGGCGGAGGCGGAAGCCCTCTCGATCCTGGAGATCGGCGCTGGCACCGGCTCCACAACCCGGCATCTGCTGCAAGCCCTGCCGCGCCAGAGCTTGTCCTACACGTTCACCGATGTGTCGCCCCTGTTCCTGCGCAAGGCGGCGGAGGCCTTCGCCGACCAGCCGGGGATGCGCTATGCGCTGCTCGACATCGAGCGGTCGCCGCAGGAGCAGGGCTTCCAAGGGCAGCGTCACGATCTGATCGTGGCGGCCAACGTGTTGCATGCCACCCGCAGCATCGACGACGCTCTGTCCCATGTGGCGAGCTTGCTGGCCCCCGGCGGCGTGCTGTTGCTGTTGGAGGTGACCAGCCGCCAGCGCTGGGCGGATCTGACCTTTGGCCTGCTCGATGGCTGGTGGCGCTTCGCGGATGGCGACCTGCGCCCCGATTACGCCCTTCTCCCCACGGAACGCTGGCGCGACCGGCTGGCCGCCGCTGGTTTTGACAGCATCGCCGCGATCCCGGTCGACCATGCGCCCGCCCGGGTCGAGGGTTTGGGATCCGTGTCGTGTGCCCACACCCTCTTCGTGGCTCGGCGCGGCAGCGCGATCCCCGGGGCAGCCCCCGGCGCTGGGGGAGCGTGGCTGGTGCTCCAGCAGGGCGGCGACCCCACAGCCGCGGCGGTGGTGGCGGCCCTGCGGGCTCGGGGTGATGCGGCCTTGGGGGTTGAGCTGCTGGACCCTGCCGCAGCGCCGCCCCGCTCCACCTGGAGCCCGAACCCAAGCCCAGCGCTGCACGACACCCCAAGCGCCCCGTCACTGCGCGTTGAAGACAGCCATGACGGCTTTGCGGCGCTGCTCGCCGCCCACCCGAACGCCCGAGGCATCCTCCATCTCGCGAGCCTGGCAGCACCGGCTGACAGCAGCGATGGCGACGCCTTGATGCGGGCGGCGCGGCGGGGCTGCGGCAGCCTGCTGCATCTGCTTCAGGCCACGCTCGAACGCGACACCCGTCCGCCGATCTGGATCGTGAGTCGTGGCGGTCAAGCGCTGGCGGAGGAAGCACCGGATCCAGCGGCCGCGATGCTGCTGGGCATGGCCAAGGCGGTGGCGGAGGAGCATCCCGATCTCGCCCTGCTGCGCATCGATCTGGATCCCGCGGCAGCAGCGGACGCGCGCGCGCTGGAGCCTCTGCTCGCCGAGCTGGACGCCCCCGGACCGCGGGACGCGGAGGTGGCGCTGCGCGGTCCTGCTGGCGCAGGCCGCTGGGTCGCCCGGCTGCAGCGGCCCGAGGTTGGCGCCCCCCGCGAAGCGGCCAGGGGCAGCGCCAACCGGCGCCCCTGCAGGCTCCCTGCAGAGCGCACCACGGTGATCAGCGGCGCCTTCGGTGGCCTGGGCCCCCTGCTAGCTCGCTGGGCTGTCGACCATGGGGCCCGGCGGTTGCTGCTGCTCGGGCGTCGCGCCGCGGGGCCGGCCGTCGAGGCTGAGGCCGCCGCCCTGCGGGCCAGGGGTGTTGAGGTCGAACTGGCCATTGCGGATGTCGGCGATGGCGAGGCCCTGCAGTCGGCCGTGGCGGGGCACCCGGCGGAGGGAGCCGTGCTGCATGCCGTCGGCAGCCTCGACGATGGTTTGCTGGTGCGCCAATCCTGGGAGCGCTTCGCGGCCGTGCTGGCACCGAAAGTGCGCGGCGCCTGCAATCTGGAGCGGGCCACCGCCAACGACCCGCTCGAGCACTTCATCCTGTTCTCCTCCGCCACTGCGCTGCTCGGCAACGCCGGCCAAGCCAATCACGCCGCCGCCAACGCCTGCCTGGACGCCCTTGCCCGCCGGCGGCGGCGCCGTGGTCAACCGGCCGTGAGCATTCAATGGGGCCGCTGGGGACAGATCGGCGCCGGCGCCGACCCTCGCCTCGATGCGCATTTTGCCGCCAAGGGCTTTGGCACGATCGATCCCGAGCTCGGCCTGGCAGCCCTGACAGGGGTGGTCGAGGCCGACCACGAGGTCGTCGCCGTGCTGCCGATCGACGTCCAACGCTTCCTGGCCCGTCCCCTGGCCGAGGGGGTGGAGGCGTTCTTTGCGGAGGTGGCGCCGCCCCGGGCCTCCCGGTCCACCGAAACGCTGCAAGGCGAAAGGGACTCGCCGCCCCCCCAGACGGCTGCCGCACTGAAGGCCGACAGCAAGGGGGCGCCGTCCTGCTTCGCCGATCAGCTGGCGGCGCTGCCGCTGCTCGACCGTCGCAGCCACCTCAATGCCACCCTCTATGCGGTGGTGGAGGATGTGCTGGGCCTCGGTCGCGGCGATCTGGACGATCCCAGCCAGGGGCTGAGCGATCTCGGTCTGGATTCGCTGCTGGCGGTCGAGCTGCGCAACCGGCTCCAGCAACAGCTCGGTTGCCGCCTGCCGGCAACCCTGGCCTTCGATCATCGGACCCCTGAACGGCTGGCCACCCACCTGGCAGAGCAGGTCTTCAGCGCCCTGCTCGAAGCCGATTCCCCCCCCGCCGGCGACGGTCTCGAAGGACTGTCGCTGGATGCACTCGCTGAACTTCTCGAAGGTCGCCTGGCGCCATGACCCAAGCCAATCTCCGCTACGAAGAGCTGATCAAGCAGGCCTACCGGCGCATCGAGCAGCTGGAAGCCCAACTGAAGAGCCCGCCAAGCGCACCGATCCACGAGCCGATCGCTGTCGTCGGCCTGGCCTGTCGCTTCCCCGGCGCCGAGCATCCCGAGGCCCTTTGGAGCCTGCTCAGCGCCGGTGTCGACGCCACCGGTCCAGCCCCCAGGGACCGCTGGGGCGGCGAGGCGCCGGCCTGGCGGGGCGGCTACCTCGCCGACCTGCGGGGCTTTGACCCCCTCTTTTTCGACATCTCCGCCCGCGAAGCCCAGAGCCTCGATCCCCAGCAGCGGCTGTTGTTGGAGGTGAGCTGGGAAGCGCTGGAGCGGGCGGGACTCGCCGCGGATGGGCTCCAGGGCGCCCAGGGGGGGGTGTTCGTGGGAATGATGAGCGGCGACTACGGCCACCGGCTGCTTCAGCGCGACCCGGCCGAGTTTGACCCGCACCAGGCGACCGGCACCTCCGCCAGCGTCGCCGCCGGCCGGATCGCCCACACGCTCGGCCTGCACGGCCCCACCCTCACGGTTGACACCGCCTGCTCCTCCTCCCTGGTGGCGGTGCACCTGGCGATGCAGAGCCTGCGGCGCGGCGACTGCGAGCTGGCCCTGGCGGGTGGTGTGAACGTCCTGCTATCGCGATCGGTGTACGAAACCTATGCGCGCACCACCGCGCTCTCGCCGGATGGGCGCTGCAAAACCTTCAGCGCCCGCGCCGATGGTTTCGGGCGCGGCGAGGGTTGCGGGATGGTCGTGTTGCGGCGCCTCAGCGATGCCCGGGCCGCGGGTGAGCCGATCGTGGCCGTGCTGCGGGGGTCCGCCATCAACCACGATGGCCGCGCCACGGGGCTGACGGTGCCCAATGGCCAGGCGCAGCAGGCCTTGATCCGGGCGGCGTTGAACGATGCCGGCGTCCAAGCCGAGCAGGTGGGTTTCGTGGAGGCCCATGGCACCGGCACCGCCCTGGGGGATCCGATTGAAATCGGTGCCATCGCTGCGGTGTACGGCTCAGGTCGACGCGAGCCGCTGCCGGTCGGGGCGATCAAGACCAACTTCGGCCATCTGGAGGGAAGCGCCGGCATCGCCTCCTTGATTAAGGCGATTTTGTGCGTCGAGCGGGGTCAAATTCCACCCAATCTGCATGGCGATCCGCCCAACCCCCACATCCCCTGGGGGGAGATTGCCGTGCGGGTGCCCAGCCGCTGCGAACCCTGGCGGGGAGCGCGCATCGCCGGGGTGAGTTCCTTTGGCATCTCCGGCACCAATGCCCATGTGCTCGTCAGCGAAGCCCCCGATGCCGCTCCTGTCGACAGCGACACCAACAGCGCTGGGGCCGGGGCTGCGGATCGCGGCTCCCGTCCCCCCGGCGGGCTGCATCTGCTGCCGCTCTCGGCCCGCACCAGCTCCGCTCTCGCGGCCCTCAGCGGCCGCATGGTGCAGCATCTCAACGAGCATCCGGAGCTGGACCCGGCGCGCCTCTGCTCCACGGCCGCCAGCGGCCGCGTCCATTTTGAGCACCGCCTGGTGGCGCTGGGGCGCAGCACAGCCGAGCTGACCGCACAGCTCGATCAGTCCCTCGCCTCGACTGCCGCGGCGCCGGGGTTGGTGCGCGACCAGGTGCGGCGGCACGGCGGCGTGCGCGTGGCCTTCCTGTTCGCCGGTCAGGGTTGTCAGTATCCCGGCATGGGGGCGGCTCTCTATGCAGCCTGGCCGGTGTATCGCGAGGCGGTGGACCGCTGTGCCGCCCTCTTCCAACCCGAGATCGGCGCCTCCCTGCACGACCTGCTCGCCCCGGATGCCTGCGAGCAGCGCCTCGGCAAGACCGACATCACCCAACCGGCCCTGTTCACGGTTCAGTACGCCCTGGCGCAGCTGTGGATGTCGTGGGGGATCGAGCCCGATGCGCTGATGGGGCACAGCGCCGGGGAGGTGGTGGCGGCCTGTGTGGCCGGCGTGTTCGAGCTGGAGGATGCGGTGCGCCTGGTGGCCTGTCGCGGTCGGTTGATGGGCGCCCTGCCTGCCGAGGGGCGCATGGCGGCCCTGTTCGCCGCTGACGAGGACGTGGCGGCGCTGCTGGCGACGCTGAACCTGCCGAGCCCCGTCGTGATCGCCGCGCACAACGGGCCCGGCAACACCGTGATCTCCGGCGCTGCCGACGCCGTTGGCATGGCTCTTGCCGCCTGCCGTGCTCGGGGAGTGGAGCACCGGGAGCTGGCCATCTCGATCGCCGCCCATTCGCCTTTGATGGAGCCGATACTGCCGGAGCTGGGTCGGCTGGTGGCCTCCCTGCGCCCCCGTCCACCGCGGCTGCGCTTGATCTCCAACCTCACGGGTGCGGTCGCCGGAGCGGAGCTCGCCCAGCCCGAGCATTGGATGCGCCACACCCGCAGTCCGGTGCGGTTCGTGCAGGGCATGCGCGCCTTGGCCACCCGCGAGATCGGCGCCTATCTCGAAATCGGGCCGCGCTCGACCCTGCTCGGGCTGGCGCGCCCCTGCCTGGGACAGGCCGCGGAGGAGCCGCTGTGGCTGGCGAGCCTGCACCCGGATCGAGCCGATGACGCGCTGATCCTCGAAAGCCTGGCGCGTCTGCACGCCCGCGGCGCGCGCGTGGATTGGCGGGCGGTTCAAGGCGGTCGCCCGAGGCCGGTGATCCTGCCCACCTATCCGTTTGAGCGAGAGCCCCATTGGATCGAGGTGGCGGAGGGAGCGGCCAGCAGCGCCACCCTGGGAGACCGGCTGCATCCGCTCGTCGGCCGTGCGGTTCGCAGCCTGGCGCTGTCCGTCGGCTCCCGTCTGTTTGAGGCGATGCCGGGTCGGGGGCCCAGCGCCAGCTTGCGGGAGCACCAGGTGGCAGGGCAGGCCCGCATGCCCGCCACCGGCTACCTGGAGACGGCGCTGGCCGCCGCCGCGACCGTGCTGGAGGGCCCGCTGCAGGCCTTGGACATGGCCTTTGAGCGCGGCCTCGACCTCGACGCTGGACGGCCGCTGCAGACCTTGCTGGAACCGCATCCCCAAGGGTTGAGGGTCAGCATCGCCAGCCTTGACCCCGCTGCGCCCGAGGCGGGCTGGCAGGTTCATGCCACGGGGCGCATCGCCAGGGCTGACGGCCTGCCGGAGGCTGACTCCACCACCGCGACGCTGGCCTCAAGCCGTGACCGTTGCCAGGTCGCCGCCGATGTGGGAGCCCTGTATGCCGCCTTGGAAGGGCTGGGCCTGGGTTACGGGCCGGCCTTTCGCGGCCTGCAGGAGGTGTGGCGGGGGCCAGGGGAGGCCATTGCCCGGGTGGCCTTGCCCGAGGTCGCGAGCGGGGAGGCGGCGGCCTATCGCTGGCATCCCGCGCTGCTGGACGCGGTGCTGCAGGTGAGTTTCGCGGCGGAGGCGGAGGCGGATCGAGCCGCTCGCCTGCCCGTCTCCCTGGCCTGCTGCGCTCTGCCGGAGCGGGCTCCCGCCGGTTCGCTGTGGATTCACGCGCGCGTCAGCCGGATTGGCCGCGACCGCAACGCCGATTTCAGCCTGTTCGACGCCGCCGGCACCCCGATTGGAGCGCTGCACGGGTTGTACCTGCGGGAAGCGGCCAGCCAGCCGTGGCGGCGTTGGTTGGTGGAACCGCGCTGGCGGCCCTGCCCGCTGTCCAGCGCCACCCTGCCCGACCCGGCTGCCCTGAAGCTGGCCGACGCGGCGCCCGAGCTGTTCGACCCTGCTGGGCTGAACGCCTACGCCCGGGCCTTTGCCGAACTGGAGGCGGTGAGCGTGGCGCTGGTGGCGAGCGCCCTGGCGGAGCTGGACCTGCCCTGCAGCCCGGGCTCGCGCTGGCCGAGCCAGACGCTGGCGACCGATGCGCAGATCGCGCCGCGGCATCGGCGGCTGTTCCAACGCCTGCTGGTGATCGCCACGGAGGCGGGTCTGCTGCGACCCATGGGCGATGCCCTGGAGGTGCTGGACGGCGTTGGGGATGGTGGCGACGCTGCCCTGGCGCGCTTGGAGCGGCTGCGGCAGGAGCTTCCCGCCGAGGTGGAACTGCTCAGCCGCTGCGGGCCGCGGCTGGCCCGGTTCCTGCGCGGTGAGGAGGATCCAATGCCCTGGCTGTTCCCGGATGGCGATCTGAGCCTCACCAAAGCGCTTTACACCAGCTCGCCTCACAACGCGCGGATGAATGCCCTGGTCGAACGGGCGGTGGCCAGCCTGGGCGAGCAGCTGCCGGCCGGGGGCGTGCTGCGGGTTCTGGAGGTGGGAGGTGGTTCGGGCGCCACGGCGCGCGCCCTGGAACCGCACATCGCCGCCGGCAGGCTCAGCTACCACTTCACCGATGTGTCGCCGCTGTTCCTGGATCGGGCCCGGGCCGACTTCGGCGCCCTGGCGGGCCTCAGCTTCGGGGTGTTTGATTTGGAGCGTCCTGCCGCCGAGCAGGGATTGGCGGGTGGTGGCTACGACCTGATTGTGGCGTCGAACTGCGTGCATGCCACCCGCCACCTCGACGTGTCGCTCGGGCATCTGCGGGAGCTTCTCGCCCCTGGCGGGCTGCTGCTGTTGGTGGAAGCCACCGCCCCGCAACGCTGGGCCGATCTCACTTTTGGCTTGCTGGCTGGCTGGTGGCGTTTTGAAGACCCCTGCCGGCAGGACTACCCCCTGCTGGCTCCCCAGCCCTGGTTGGCGGTGCTGGAGGCGGCCGGATTCGAATCCCCCCAAGCCCACGTCATCGCGGCCGCCACGGCTGACGCGGATGCCGCTGCCACAGCTCGCATCGGACCGATCAAGTCCTCCCAGGCGCTGCTGCTGGCCCGGAAGCCGCTGGCCAGCAGCAGCGCCTGGACGGTGCTGGGCGAAGGGGAGCTGGCCGCGCCGCTGGTGGCCGAGCTGAGACGGCGCGGCGCGACGGCCGAAGCGATGCCTTGGCGAGCCGGGCAACCGCTGCCGCGGGAGGGAGCCGGTCTGGTGCTGATCGCCGCGGACGACCACGGGCCGGAGTGCCGCACGGAACAGCTGGCCCAAGACGCTGATCGACATGTTGCCGCTTTCCTGTCCCTGGTGCCGGAGATCGCCGCGCGGCAGCAGCCAGCGCCGATCTGGCTGCTCACCCGCGGCGCCCTGGCCGTGCGGGAAAGCCCTCGGGAGGGCTGGACCAATCCTGCCCAAACCCTGCTTTGGGGGGCCGCCCGCAGCGCCCGCGAGGAGTTTGCGGGTCTGCAACTGGGCTGCATCGACCTGGATCCGACCGAGGACGGGGCCAGCACGATCGACCGCCTCGGGGCGGAGTTGCTGGCCGGCGATGGCGAGCGGGAGATCGCGTATCGCCAAGGCGAGCGGCTGGTGGCGCGGCTCGTTCCCGGCCAAGGCCAGGGGGAGGAGCGGCTGCCGATCCCGGAGGCCGACAACGTTGGTCTGGAGATTGTCGAGCGGGGCAGCCTCGAGCAGCTGGCGATCAACCCGGCAGCGATCGAGGCGCCGCAAGCCGGGGAGGTGCAGCTGCGGGTCCGCGCCACCGGCCTCAACTTTCGCGATGTGCTCAATGCCCTTGGCGAATATCCCGGCGATCCCGGTCCCCTGGGCAACGAGTGCAGCGGCGAGGTGGTGGCTGTCGGGTCCGGCGTCAGCGACTTTGCCGTCGGCGATCGGGTCTGCGCCCTCGCCCACGGCAGCTTCCTGCGCGTTTTGAACATCGACCAGCGCCTCGTCGCCCCGATCGGCGCGCTGGGGATGGTGGAGGCCGCGACGCTGCCGATCGCCTTCCTCACCGCTGGCTTTGCGTTGATCGAACTCGCCCGGCTGCAACCCGGGGAGCGGGTGCTGATCCATGCGGGCAGCGGCGGGGTGGGCCAGGCGGCGATTCAGATCGCGCTCCGGGCCGGGGCGGAGGTGATCGCCACCGCCAGCCGCGGCAAGCAGGCGCTGCTGCGCTCCCTCGGCGTCGAACAGATCTACGACTCCCGCAGTTTGGACTTTGCCGCCGCGATTCGTCGCGATAGCGGCGGCGCGGGCGTGGATGTGGTGCTCAACTCCCTCACCGGGCCCGGATTTGTCGAGGCGAGCCTGGGCTTGTTGCGACCCGGCGGTCGGTTTGTGGAGATCAGCAAGCGCGGCGCCCTCACGCTGGAGCAGGTGCGGCAGCTGCGGCCGGATCTGGCCTACTGGGCCCTCGATCTGGGCGAGGTGCGCGCCGAGCAGCCCGAACGGCTTGGCATCCTGCTGCGGCGCTTGCTGGCTGAGGTGGTCGCCGGCCAGCTGCGGCCCCTGCCGGCTGTCGTCCACGACCTGAGCGATGCCCGCCGCGCCTTCCGTGTGATGCAGCAGGGATTGCACACGGGCAAGCTGGTGTTGGTTCCACCGCCCTGGACGCGGCCAAGCCGTGAGGGCAGTTACGCGATCACGGGCGGCCTGGGCGGCCTGGGCCTCGCGGTGGCGGGCTGGTTGGCGGAGCAAGGAGCGGGGCAGCTGCTGCTGATCGGCCGCTCGGCGCCCACGGCGGCGGCCCAGCGCCAGCTGGAGGCGATCCGGGCCCGCGGCGTGGAGGTCCGCGTCGAGCAGCTGGACATCGGCGATGCGATCGCCCTGGCGGCAGCCTTGGCGCGCCTGTCCAAGCCCCTGCGGGGCGTGGTTCACGCCGCCGGCGTGCTGGACGATGGCTCGCTGGCCAGCCAGACGCCGGAGCGATTTCGGCGGGTGCTGGCCCCCAAGCTGCTGGGGGCCTGGACTCTGCACCAGGCGACCCGCAACCAGCCGCTCGATTTTTTCGTGAACTTCTCCTCCGCGGCCGCGTTGCTCGGCAGCGCCGGTCAAGCCAACCATGCTGCCGCCAACGCATTCCTCGATGTCTTCGCGCGGCATCGCCGCGCCCGGGGATTGCCCGGCCAAAGCATCAACTGGGGCATCTGGGCCGAGATCGGCGCCGCAGCGAGACCGGAGATCGCCGCAAGGCTCGCGGCCAAGGGTCTGAAGGAGATTCCTCCCGCCGAAGGGCTGGCCGCCTTTGCAGCCCTGCTGAATGCTGAGGACGTGCAGTGCGGCGTGCTTCCCATCGATTGGCAGCGCTTTCTGGCTCGCTATGCGGACGAGCATCGGCCGCGGTTCCTGGAGGAGATGGACCAGGATCTTGACCGCGGCAACGGCGCTGCGACGGCCGTGCAACTGCAGGGGAGTCGGCAGCCGCTGAGCGGCGAGGGCCGAGAGGTATCTGTGGCCGATCACCTCGAAGGCCGCGTCGCCCAGCTGTTGGGCTTGAGACGCGACCAACTCGATCGGGAACGCCCTTTGCAACGGCTGGGTCTGGACTCGTTGATGGCGGTTGAATTGCGGCATCTGCTCAGCCGAGAGCTGGGTGTGGATGTGCCTCTGCCTGATCTGCTGAGTGACATGACGCTGCGGCAGCTGCAGGAACGGCTCCATACCGGAGCTGCAGCCATGGAGTCCGTCGCCGCGGATCAACCTGCCGTCGTGGATCGGGGCTGGGAGGACATCGATCTGTGAAGAGGAGGGGTATCTGGAAGAGTCCCCTGTGAGCGAGGCGGAAGATCGCTGATCGTCACGATGCAGGCTGGCGATCAGCGAACACGGCACCCGGCGGCACGAGCTGCCGCTGGTCTGCCATCAGCTGCACCAGAAATTGGGAATTGGGAGCAAGAAATTCGCGCCAAACAAGTTCGGCTTGTTGGTTGCCGAGCACGGTGTCGCGCTCGTGCCGGTCGTAGGTTGCCGGGGGCGGATCATGGTTGGCATTGGCGAGATTCGCGGTATAGATCTCGCCTGCTGAGACGCGATCGAGATAAATTTCCGGGCGGTAGATGCGTTCAAACGTGTCCATCACCGCGACGAGGGTCGCCAGTTCGTGTGGAGAACGATCTTCAAGATCACCCGGTTCATGATAGATCGCCAACGGGGCCCGGCTCCCGGTCGCCATCCAGTAGGCGGGGCGCAGACCCATCCGCCCAAAATACCGAGATGTCAATGATTCATCCCCTGCTGATGCGTAGTGAACGCCAAGAATCGGGTGGGTTCGCCCGGTGCGCCGATAGGTGCAGCGATTGCCGACACTGATCGCCACAATTGCCGGTTGATTCAGTACGCCGCCACTGTAATGATGGCGGAAGGCTAGTTTGAAGAGCAACCCATGCAGGTCGCCAAATGTGCGCTTCTCCTGGGCTGTCGCCTCTCCGCCGCTGATCCGCGGCAAGAGCCTGTTGAAGTCGTAGTCGCGCACAAATGACGAGTAGTTACAGCCGATCGGGCCGGGCAGGATCCGATCGCGGGCGCGGTCTTGAAGCCTTGTCGCGAGCATTTCGGCGATCGGAAACCAGTCACCAGCGTCGCCCCCGAAGCGCATCTGCACTCGCAGGATGTCGATCGAAACCGCATAAGCACCAGCATCTCCCAGCAGTTCGCCAGCGCGGCGGCCGATCAGGTCGAGCACCCGGGCGATCCGATCCGCCCGGCCGACCGGATCTTTCGCGAGATTGGCGAAGTTGGTCGTCAGCCGAGTCCCGTCCGTGGGGCGGTAGGACGGGTCGAATGGCGTGAGCAGGATCTCAAGTTCCACGGTTTCGATGCTTGGCGCACATGAAATCCCTCAGCTCAGCATCGGATGCTGACAACCGATCATGGCTTTGTGGTTGCACTCTTTCATGTGTGGTTGCACTGTTGCAGGCCAAGGGCCAGTAGATGGTGAAAAGTTCGAGGTTAAAATGCCCTGATCAGAGGGTGAACAGAGTGGAGTGGCAAGCTCTCATCCCAGGGAGGCGCTTGCAACGCATGTCAATACAATGAAGCTTGACGAATGACTTGTCAAGTCTTTCACCTGGCTGTTGATTTCCGTCGCCGAGAGCTCCCTGGGAGCGGCACCTGGTTATGCGCCTGGCAATGTCTAGGTTACCTCTGCAGCGCTAGGGGCCTTGGCCATCTCGACTGGTGTGATCAACTACGAGTGAAGCCCTGGCAGTTCATTAAAGTTATTCGGTCGACTGACTTCGTTGAGTAACTACAAAAGACGCCAATAGCGATCATGGATTTAATCGCCTATCAGATTAACGCCGCTTTAAAATTATGCTCACTAGAGGCGTTTCTGCCCCGTCAAGGCAGTGTCTCGATAGCTAAATCTGCTCTTTATTATCGTGATCAACCAACTTCAATTTGCCATCTGCATAAAATTGAAGCCTAAGATTTCCCCGGCCATGTCCGCCAAGACTCGTACCCGTTACATCCATGGTCGGCAAACCACCAACACCTACAGCATGACCACCAAACGCCTTTTTTCGCCGTTGTTAAAAGCGTCAATACGCTTCTCTATCAGACTTATATCTTGATTCGTTAATTTAGCCAAGTCTCCGCTCAGGTTTTCGAGAAAATATAACATCGGTTTTTCTATCGCGTTTTTGAGGTTCATTGCGGCGTGGTACACGAAAACCTGCTTTTTCTGTGAATCCTGGACGGCATCTATGTATTCCTGCAGGTATTTTGCCTTGATGGAATTTTGGGTTTTTTCAAGAATTTCTTTAGCTTCTTTCATCAGAGAATTTCCATAGCTCTGCCAGCTTTCGTCTTGTTTTCTTTCGCGGAACAACTGCGTTGGTATGTCATGTGCTATTGATTTCGAATTGCTATGGATGACATGCACCTCAATTGCGCTCCCCTGTACTTCGCCAGCGGATATCGCCCTCGCCCCCATCACATCCGCCTCCCGCTCCAGCCCCACGTCGTTGAGTTGCGCCGGCTTGGTGGAGTTGTAATGCACCCGCACGGCATCCATCGACAGGCCGGACAAGGCTTCGAGATTGCTCTTGAGACGCTCCGGCAGGCCGGTGAGATTGGGCTTTGGCTTGGCGATCTCTGCCTGGCTCGCGGTGGGTTCAGCCTCAGCGCTTCGCTCCGGCCCCTGCGCCAGCGCCTGCAAGCGCCGCAACTGCTGGATCCGCGGGCTGTCATTGGCCAGGGTCTGCAGCTGTTGCAGCTTGGCCGTCTCCGGCCGTTGATCCCGCCCCACAGCACGGTCACCCCCCCTGCCTGCGGCTGACCGTCGCTGGCGGCCCTGCTCTGCCGTCGGTGTGTGTTGGCGAGCCAAACCGTTTTTCGCCATGGCCACCGGTGTGCGCGGTGTTTTCAATCTATCCCCTCCCCGAGCCTGCCGCCCAGGCCCCCAGGTCTCATTAGAAGTCATGCAGAATCCAGCGCCTGGGCTGGTTCTCGCCAGCCCAGCAACACCAGTAATCCCCTGATGTCATGGGCCAAGGGGGTTGACGCGGGACACACCACCATGCTTTGGAACAGTCACTGCGTGGTGATGCTGTCCTGCGTGTGCCACGGACGAGCTATTCAAGTGCTTTGGACAAGATTGGAACACTCCAGCGACAGCGTTAGCGCCGAAGTTGTGATAGCTCTGCTGCAGAAAGCCGATCAGCTACTGCAAGGATTTGGGACGATCATGGTCTTGGCTGATCGAGCATTCCCTGGCAATGATCTGCTCAGCTGGTTTGATGACAAACCCAGATGAAAATTTCTAATGTGTCTAAAGTCTGATACTATTGCTTATAGAGTTGGGGTGCCTCTTGGTTGTGAAGTGCGAAAGGTGCGCTTGGGGGAGGGCCTTTGCCACGGCTTTCGCGATGCACAGATCTGGACGCGTGACAGCCGCCGGGTCAACCTCCTGCTGGCCAGGCCCACTGGCCTACCCACAAATGAGCCCTGGACTCTCGTCACCAGCGCTGAGCTCTGTCTGGATCTAGTCTGAACCTACGGCCAGCGAAACCAGGTCGATGCCCACTGGGAACGTTGCCTGAGCTTCCTGC
>CAYOCW010000004.1:0-47437 GCA_964402615.1 uncultured Cyanobium sp.
GAACCCAGTGATGACCTACCCATCATTGGACCATCTTTCAAAGAAATTGCAGTTGCCTGGCTGCCACTGCTGGCGATACTGCTTGCGCCCCTGTTGGCCGCTGGCCTGGATCAGCTGCTGGGCGATCCGCGCCGCTGGCCCCATCCGGTCCAGG
Organism: uncultured Cyanobium sp.; assembly: GCA_964402615.1. Taxonomy (GTDB): domain Bacteria; phylum Cyanobacteriota; class Cyanobacteriia; order PCC-6307; family Cyanobiaceae; genus Cyanobium. The sequence continues at coordinate 155 of CAYOCW010000004.1, forward strand.
CGATGGGGGCCTGGATTGCGCTGCTGCGCCAACCGCTGGAGCGCTGGGCCGGCGACCGGCCCGGCCCGTTGCGCTTGGCCGGCCTGGCGATCACCGCGGCCACGCTGAGCCTGAGCGCGGCCGCGGGGCTGGCGCTCGAGTGGCTGGCCGCCTGGGGTTGGCGGCAGGGGCTGGTCGCCGGTCTGCTGTTCAGCCTGCCGCTGCTGCTGGGTCTGGCCAGCGCCCTGGCGGGCCGCAGCCTGGAGCAGGCGGTGCAGCAGGTGTTGGAGCTGCTGCCGCCAGGCGCCGCAGCCCCTGGCTGCGACCTGGAGCCAGCCCGTCGCCAGCTGGCCTGGATCGTGGGGCGCGACACCGAGCGGCTGGCCGAGCCGGAGATCCTGCGGGCCCTGGCCGAAACCGCCAGCGAAAACGCCGTGGATGGCCTGTTCGCGCCCCTGTTCTGGATGCTGGTGGGCGGCGGCTGCAGCCTGATGGCGCTGGCTGGACTGCCGCTGGCTTTGGTGCCCGGGCCCCTGAGCCTGGCCTGGGGCTTCAAGGCGTCCAGCACCTTGGATTCGATGCTGGGCTACCGCCGCGGCCGGCTGCGCTGGCTGGGCACCGCCGGAGCGCGCCTCGACGATGCCCTCACCTGGATTCCCTGCCGGCTGGTGGCGTTGAGCCTGCCCCTGGCGGCCAGCCGGCCGCTGCAGACCTGGTCGCTGTTCCGCCAGGCGCTGCAGCAGGGCCGTCCGGATCCGTCCCCCAATGCCGGCGTCTCCCAGGCGGCTTATGCCTTGGCGGCCCAAGTGCGCCTGGGTGGCCTGAACCACTACGGCGGCGAACCGCGCCCCAAGCCGATCCTTGCCCCGGATCAACCGCCCGCCGATCGAACCGCGCTGGCCCGGATCTTGGTCCTGAGCCGGCGGTTGCTGCTGATTTGGCTGTTGATTTGGCTGCTGGCCGGCAGCGCGATCAGCTGGCGGCTGGGGATGCTGGCGTCGCTCCGGCCCGAGGTGTCGCGATCGACGCGGCCAGAGCCGCAGGTGCTACGTCGCTAGGGGTTGTGGAGGCAGCACGCGAGCGATGGTGTGCCGCAAAACCGGAGTCACCAAGAGGTTTCGAATCATGGCACTTCCAACCAGAACTGAAAACAGTCCCTTGGGGATCACGTCAAGATCCAAACCGAGATTCAGTAGGATCAAGACCATCAGGCCGGGTGTATTAATTAAAAAGCCAAAAGCCAAACTTTCAGCTGACGAGAATCGACTTATCTTGCTAAAGGCCCAGGCAATCCCGCCCGAACCCAAAGAGCCGATCACCGTCACCGCAAGCATCGCCAACCAGAGCGAGCCTTGCAGGGAGGAGAGATCACAACGCAGCCCTGTATAGGTGAAGAAGATGGGCAGAAAGAGGTGGATGGTCAGATCGTGGAGGCGATCGGAGACCGCCAGCGACAGACGACGATCACTGGAGAGGGTGACGCCTGCCATAAAGGCGCCGAAAATCGCAAAGATGCCAATCCATGCGGTCGCGGCGGACATCAGCAGCAGGAAAATCAGCAAAAACCCAATCATGGCACCGCTGGGCTGTTCACCTTGCCAACCCCAACGCCGCTGGAACGCGGCGATGGCCTGTCTGCCCAGGGTGAGGCAGAAGGCGGCCAAGAGTGCGGTTGCCGCCATCATCTTGAGCACCCGCAGCGGATCGAAGGGAGGCCTGGCGATGCCAATCACGATCACGAGCAGGAACCAGGTCAGCAGGTCCTTGAGTGCCCCAGTTGCGATGGCGAGAACACCCACGCGAGTACGGGTTAAATCGAGTTCCATCAAGATACGCCCCATGATCGGGATGGCAGTGATGGCCATCGTCATCCCCAGGAATAGGGCATAAGCCAGATACGAGCCACTGCCTGGCAGGATCGACCAAAGCCAGGGTGCGATCGCGAAGGCAAGCAACAGAGGTGCCAACAGAGATCCAAAGGCCACACTGATTAACTTGCTGGTGTGTGGCAACACAGTTTTGAAGTCAAACTCCATCCCGATTAAAAACAGCGTGAGGATGAGTCCGATGTGGCTAAACCAGGGAAGAATCGATGGCCCGCCAGGATTAAAGACCGTCGCAAAAGCAGCGGGAAACAGCCAGCCAAAGAGGCTTGGACCAAGCATCACCCCCGTGAGGATTTCGCCGACACTACGTGATTGTCCAAAGCGAACAAAAACTGCACCGACACACTTCGATGCGGCGAGAATCAGTGCAATCTGAGAGAAGAGATGGATAAGCACCTCTTCTGTTGACATGGAGAATGCGGTTTGAAGTCCCAGAATTGAGGGAATAATCATGCCATGAAAAGAGTCAATAGGTTTGATGATGCCGTCTCCATGTGTATCAACCGGATCAGGCTGGGAAGCGATGGGAAGCACAATGGTTGCAGCCCATTAAGCTTCGCTAATGGGGATACACTGATCGAATAAAATGATCGAACGTTCATCGCTAGAGTCGAACGAAGGACCTGCTTTTGTTGATGAACTCTGGCCGATCCGGAAAGACCTTAGCAGAAAAGACTGGCTCAGGTCAGACGAGACTGAAGGTCTCGAAGAAACTCTGGATGAGTATGCAAAAAATGGGTGGTTGGAAGTTCTCTAATATGAAATTCAGCAGAGGTATGCTGTGACCACGCTGTAACGTGATCAGGCGTCAGGGTTTGATCGAAGGATCCAAACCAGGCCGTAATCGGCACTGGCAGTGGCAGCTCGCCTCGATGTCGATAGGAATCAAGGGCTAAAAAGTCTGCCCGTAGCAGCGGCAGAAAGAGTTGCATCACTTCATGATCAGACAGGATTGATGGGTGGATGGCTTCATAACGCTCTTGCAAGGCCTCGAGGAAGGCGTGGTCAGAGAGATTGGAGAGGCCAGGCGGCTTATGCCGCCCTGGTGCGGTCGATGACAGCACAAACAGCCTGGTGGGCAGTGCTTTGCCACGTCGGCGCAGTTCGCTCGCTAGCTCAAAGGCAAGCAAGGCGCCAAAGCTGTATCCAAGTAAGGCATAGGCTTGATCCAACCATGGTTCGATGGCATCGGCGATGGCAACGACAAGTGCATCCATATCAGGGATGGGGGGCTCGCGTAATCGCGCTTCGCGACCAGGCAATAAGATCGGGCAAACCTGAAGCTGCGATCGAAACCGCTCGCGCCAAGGCCGATAGATCGAGGCACCGCCGCCTGCGAATGGCAGACAGAACAAGCGCATCTGTTTACTAGTCTCGGGCTTCTCCAGCCAGAGCTGAGGCGATGTCATAAAAAATGCTAGAGGAGAGGGTGTGATTGGTCCTGATCAACCTAACCATGGGTTCGCCGGTAGCTCGCTGACGCTGCGATCGGGTGGTGTTGATCTGCGCAAGGCCGAAATGATCGAATCATACAATAATAATCACTCTTTGGGTTTGAATCGCAGGATAGCGATGTCTCGGCCAACATAAGTTTGCTCTTTAAATTCTTGTCGAAAAGATGTTGGATTAAACGTCTGAAGTGTACCACCAGATTCAAAGTGTAGAATAAAGACATGGCCAACAGCGTATAGCGTTGACAAGATCTCAATGGTCTCATCGTAGCCTAGGACAAGCCGCGCACCGGGGATCGTAGCTTTTATCAAATCACCAGCAACTTTTGTGACACCCTCATTGGCAATTAGTCCCAGTAGCTCCTTGCCTTCACGGCTACGCTCCTGCGATGTTGCTGATTGCGTGATCACGTTCTTGAAAAGCTTAAAGGCAGTTTGACCTGGACTATCACCAATGAGTTGTTTAATAAGCTCACGGGCTCGTTTGCCACAAAATGTGACCGTATAGATCTTGGCGATCGATCGAACTAACTGGACTTGCACCTCAGCTTGCACCGCATATTCAAGCAGTGGCAACGTCGGCACGAGTTGGGTCGTGATTGATCCAAACATGTAATGGCGGACAAGCTGTTTGGCTTCGACTGCTTTGGCGTTGTCTGCAGGGGCGTCGGACATGGGGCTGGTGCGTGGTGGCGAGGCAGCCTCTGAACAGAGTTGTGCTGCGCTCAGATTCACGAAGCATCAAGTGGAAACGATCCGGGGATCTGCAGAACGCAGACAGCAAAGAGGCTGCCGTGAATGGCGGCGAAGACGCTTTCAGGTCAAGGTTAGACTCACCATTTTAGTGTTATCCACGCACCCGTGGGGATCCCGAACGGTGAAACCGCCAGTCCAGCCCATCCTCGTCGCAAGGGAGCCACAGGAGTGGCCGCGTCAACAACGAAGCGTGCCGGACTGGCGGCTCTACTCATGCCGTTGGCAGCTCGCGCTGCAACCGTTCGGTGAGAATCGCACGCATCGAACGGGTGTCATAAAGCTTCTGCATGCCACTGCCTTTGAATGGCGATAGAGCAAGATAGGATGCCGGAAACTCTGGGTAGACAATCGTATAGCTACCATCATCCTTGATTGGTTGTCCAGCGATGGTCCAACCGCTACCATCAGCCGAAAGAGCTATATTGGCAAGAATTGGATAGCCACCCTCACCCTTTTTGCTTAACGCCGTCGTGAGCATTGTGCGCAGCAAGAATCCTGGGAACTTTAAGACACTAAGCTTGCCACCAACAGGGAAGATTCGCACAATATCAATATAGCGAATCTCGCCGGGTGGAATCACTCCGTCGAGCCGCATCAGACCGGCGATCAAGAAAGCACCATCCGCCTCGGGGACCTCCGCCAAAAATGTCTCTGCGATCAGCTGACCCAGGTTTGTCGGCTGCTTGCGCAAATCAGCCTCGGCGCCATTGAGAGGCTCATGAGCATAGCCAACAACGGCCAACGGTTCGTAGCCCTGAGCACGTAATGTATTGTACGCCATATCCTGCCAGCCACGGACAATACTTTCCGTGGTTGGCTCCTCTTCGAAGTGGTTGTCAATGGTCACGATCTCGGAGTAAAGCGTCGTGACGCGCTGATCGGGATCAAAGCAGAAGCGATGCACAAAAACGCTACGGGCATTGGAGTCGGCTTTGAAGATCGGCGTCGCATCATCTCCCACAATCGACTTGGCAGCCTCATGTTCGTGACCGCCGAGGAGGACGTCAAGCCGTTGCACTCTCTCCGCCAAGACTTGATCCTGGGTCATCGGCAGATGCGTCATAGCGACAAAAACATCAGCCGAATCTCCGATTTCGGCAACCTGGCGCTGAGCACCTGCAATCGGATCTTCATAGCAAAGCCAGGATTTTTTGACCATATCTGTACATAAACCAATCAAAGCTACTCTTACTTCGTTGCCGGAAGCATTTGCGAAGTTAAATAGAGCTCGCTCCTGAACTCCCTCAAAAGGAATTCCCTGGCCGTCTTTCACATTGGATACAATCCATGTAAAGTCACTGTCTTTAATTCGCTGTCGAAGCTCAGCTTGCGAAACATCAAATTCATGGTTGCCCATGGTGGCGTAGGTCAGGCCAAAAGCGTTCAAGGCCTCGATCATGTGATAGCCACCATCCGCTGTGATTGCCCCGATAGCAGAAGGTGCAAGGAAGTCTCCCACCATGACAGAGATGGTATTGGGATTCTCTTCGCGAAGCTGCTGGTAGAGAGTCGCTACCCTGGCCAGGCCGCCGCGACGACCGCCTTCGACGGGCATCGCGTCGTAGACATCGTTCAGTTGAAGAATCGTGAAGTCAACAGACGTCTGCGTGTGCGCAGTTGCAAAATCCTGCTCATTTGCAACAACGCGTAAAGTGAGCTCCACTGCAAGCATGTCGTGGTGGCCGATAAAATATAACAGCATCAAGCAATCAGCGCTCGAACCTGACGATCACCGTTTGATCACAACGGCATCGAGGATCAAGATTTCTCACAGCCTGCCGATGCTGTTCCCCGAAGTGGCTAGTGCCCTCAAGGCTGAAACTTTTCTTGTCGCCAGGCACGGATCGCAGCTTGGCGTCCGCCGGTCATCGCCTACGGCTCAGGGATCGTCGGGATGGGTGATTGGCGTTGGGCCCGCCGCTGGACGGACTGGACGCTTGAACGGCTTGGACTAGAACGCCAGCTGGTTTGCGAAAAATGACTTTTTCGACGATTTTACGAGTTTGGCAACAGCTGTCACTGATAAAATTCAATCAGTTCATCAAACCATGATGTCGTCAAGCTGGTATTCCGAAGCAGCGCTCAAAATTCGAGATCCTCGCTTGTTATTCATGAATCATGGCTATTGGACGCCAGGAACGGAGCCTCTGTCCAGCGAGATAGGTGCGTATGCTCACCAGCTGTCTGAGGCTCTTGTGCTGAAGGTGATGGGCGATTTGCCTGCCGTTGGCGACAGGATTCTTGACGTCGGATGTGGCCGCGGAGGCGCCTGTGCCTTGCTGGCACGTGTCTCCGAGGCTGCGCGGATCGTTGGACTTGATCGTTGCGAGGAGGGCATCGCGACATGTCGGCAAAATGTAGTCCAGGATCACGTCGAATTCGTGGTGGGTGATGCCCAGGACTTGCCTTTTCCCGACGCAAGCTTTGAACGTCTAGTGAACATCGAGTCGTCTCACGGTTATCCAAATCGACGGGGCTTCTTTGACGAGGTGCATCGCGTGCTTGTCCCTGGTGGGGTTTTTAACTACACCGACGGAATTCCACTCCACTCCCTAGATCAGCACCATGAAGACCTGGAAGCTGCTGGCCTGATTGTTGATCTCACCGAAGACATCACCGAGCCGGTAATCGAGGCACTGGTGCGTTGCAGCGACGATCGTCGAGCCTTTTTCGAGACGATGATTGCTGCGGGCACAGCTGATGAGGCCTTTGCCAATCGCCTCTGCAACGCACTGACGAGCTCGGTCCCGGACATGTATCGCCAGAAGAGCCTCAATTACATCGTGTGGAGATGTCATAAACCAGAACAGGCATGACGCCGGTGTAACCTGTTACTCATGCAGGACGGCGGGGTAGGAGCTTCCCTAGACTCGGTAAGATCTTCCCCGCCATCATCATGCGCATCGCTGCATAGATCGAGAGATCCCTGGGTGCCAGACGAGCTGAAAAGCGATAGCGCCAATGTCCGGGGAAGAAGAGCGTCAACGAGACCGAGTCTTCAAGGCAGCGCGTTGAATGCCACCAGTGTGGCGGAATGTAGAGCCCATCGCCTGGCCCTAGCTCGACATCGATCGGTTGCGCCTGGGAAAACCGTGGGAAGGCTGGAGATGACGTGCTCACTTGCGACCAATTCGCCTTCTTCGGAAACCCCTGCCAGATCGGGAATGGATAGAGGTTATGCGTTTCTGATGCCGGAAATAGTTGAAACAATTTTGTCCCTACAATCGAGACGGCAAAGGCCTGCGATGCTCCTCCCCAAAGGATCGGATGATAGTGAAGTTCAGTGCCTTGCCCCTCTGGACCTATAAAAATACCGAAGTTGCCCGCTTCAACTCCACGCACGAAAGGGGCCAAAAAAGGTGGCAGAGCGACATCACCGACAAGCTCAGGAAACTTCTTCTGCAATGAAGTGTAGGTTAAGTATTGGGAAAGGCCGGCGGAAGTCTGCATCGCGTCGAGATAGGTCTCAAGCCTGCGCAACTCATAGCGCCAAGCGGCGTGACGGGAAGCCGGATCATCAAAGATCTGCACCTTCAGCTCTCGACGACTGAAATCATGCCGCAAGCGTTCCAGCGTCCAGTCTGCTGCAGGCCAGGCTGAGGCGACCCCACGCACAATCAGAGGAATTCCCTGAACGAGATGGTCGCGCTCAAACGCCTCGGCTGAAATCGTCGTGGCTTCAACAATTGTGTTCATAAAGCAAGATGGGATCGAGTTTTGAGTTTAAGGTCAATTAGGCGAGCGGTTCGTGGAGCAACCGGACCGTGCCGGCATCTCCATCGACTTCGATCAGCTGGCCATCGTGGAAGATGTCGGTAGCCTGTCCAGTGCCCACGACGGCTGGAACCCGATATTCGCGGGCGACAACAGCAGCATGGCATAGCATACCGCCGACATTGGTGACCAAACCCGCAATACTGGCAAAGAATGGGGTCCAGGAAGGTAACGTAAAGTCTGTCACCAAAATCTCGCCTGGGCAGAGCTTGTCAATCTCCTCGAGGCTGTGCACGATTCGCGCTGGTCCAGAGACTTTGCCGCTGGATGCTGGCATGCCGTGCAGGGATGCCCCAGCAGCGACAGGCGTCTGGCTGAGGCTGCCGCTGAACTTTGTACCGACTTTGATCAGGTCGGAGTCCAGCGGCAATAGCTGACGGGGTACGCCCAAAAGCAGCGGTGGTTGCAGGCTGGCAAAGCGAGCCAATTCGGTCTTGCGTTTTAGGACCAAATAGCGCAGGCTATCCCGCTGCTGTTTGCTATCTGGAATGGCACCCAGGTCCTCGATGCCGAGCTGAAACACATCATCAGGAGAGTCGATCAGCTCCAATTCGACAAGGCGTCGCCCAATTTCGACCGCCACACGCCGCGCCTGGTACGTGATTTTGCAATCGATCCAGAAATGGTGATCCTCGCTGAGGATTGTGGCCACTTGTGCTGTGGTGAGCAGCCGCTCGAACTCGTCGACCACTGCGGTGGGAAGTGAGCTGAGCCGAGCCCTTGTTGCCGCAATCTTTTGCTCACGGTTGTCTGCGGAACGCTCGAACGCGGCAACAAGATCACGATCGGGTTGCAGCACCGCCTCCCGCAGGCCGCGAATCATGGCACTGGGATCTTCAAGCCAGCTGGGCTGATCCAGCAGAAGACTGTCATTGCGCTCACCGTACGTCTGGAGGAACGCCTCAAGCTCGATTAAAAAGGCTTGGCCCCCCTCGACAAGGGGCAGCTGCTCCAACACGTGCGTGGGCTCAGCCTCGGTGAGCAGTGTCCGCAGAGCGGCATGCTGCGAGGCCTGACGACCAAGCGTCCACAACGCCAGGTTGGTCTCCGTCGTTTTGTTCGGCAGACCGCCGAGCAGATCAAACACCTCCAGTGGGCCGGCATCGGGGAAGAGGTCGCGGAATGCCTCCTCAAAATCGTGCATGGCCATCAGCACAGGCATGAGTAGATCGTTATGCAGCTCCCATAAAGCCTCGACGCTTGTACGAACGACACGGAGATGGCTGCACAGCTCTACTAGGGAGGCGGCAGTAATGTCGATGGAGGTCAATACCGCCAATTGCTCTTGAATTTGTGGCAGCCAGAGTTGCCGCCAAGTCTGGTTGAGATCCGCATAGCCACGTCGCACCTTCTCATCACAGTCTTGGAGGGTCTGAGAGAGCTGCGCAGGATCAATCTCATCGTTAACGATTCGATTGTAGACGTAGCCGTTGATCAGCTTGGGTTCAGACGCGATCGGCAGCCCGAATCGCTTGTTGGAGCGGTTGGTACCGAGGATAAAGGGGAGCAATCGCAGCTGGTAATCAAGCCGGCTGATCGGCGTTGGACAGTGAATTTGATCGTAGAGCCACATCTCCTCCGCGTCCTGGGGGCTGTCCCAGACCACAGGGAAACTGGCATTGCTTGGCGCTGTAGAGGACTGTTGCTCCGGCTTTTCGTATTGCACGGCTTCGCAGGCCTCGCTGATGTCCATGAGGATCGTGGCTAGTTCAGCGGCCAGGTTCGCGACGGCATCGGCTTCAAAATGGGCGGTGTCGTAGTTGAAAAACAGCGTCAACTGGTCCTGCTTGGGCATGGCTCCCACGGCCAACGGGTAATCGGAGGCATGGCTAGCTCCCGAGCGCAGCTTGACGTCCAACCCCGTGTGCTCGAACAGGGCCAGTTCCAGGGGGTAGTTTTCAAACACCACGAAGCTGCGGAACAGCGGCTGATCCTCGGGAAGCTCACTGCAACGCTGGATCTCGCTCAGACTGAGCAGCTGGTGACGGATGGCGTCGCTGCGCGTCTGTTGCACCCCCTGCAGCCAGCTGCGCCAGTCAGCCTCAGCGCGGCAGTGGATGCGCAACGGCAGAAAGTCGATGAAGTGACCGACGACAGCCTCGACACCGGGAACGGGCACATCGCGCCCGGACACGGTCATGCCAAACACCACATCGCTGCGGCCGCTGTGGCGCTGCAACAGCGTTGCCCAGGCGGCGTCAAGCAGGGTGGCCGCCGTGACTTTGGCGGTCTCTGCCGCCGTGTACAGGCGAGCCGTGGCCTTGGCCTCCAGGTTGAGGTTGAAATGGGCATGGCTGGAGCTGAGGCCATCGCCCGGATCATCGCTGTGCTCCATCGGCAAGGGGGTGGCCTGGCGGAAGCCCCGCAACCCCTCCATCCAGTAGTTCCGATCGGGCTCCAGATCGACCGTGGACCGCCAACGCAGATAGCGTTCGTACACGCCGGGAGTGACAGGGCGAGGCTGGCGATCGGCCTGCAAATCGCCATAGGCCGTTGCCAGGTTGCGCAGCATCACACCCAAACTCCAGCCATCCGCCAGCAGGTGATGGGCATCGACCACCAGGGCGTGTCGATGGTTGGACCAGCGCACCAGCACAAGGCGCAGCAGCGGCGCCCTGTGCAGCGGCAGCTCCCGGGCGATCAAGTCTTGGCAGAGCTGGCCCAAGGCGTCCTCACCATCCTGGCGAGCGGACCAGTCCAGCTCTTGCCAGGGCAGAGCCAGGTCGCGCCGCACCACCTGCACGGGCTGGCGCAGCCCTTGCCAGGCGAAACAACTGCGCAGCAAGGGTTGCTGTTGCAGCAGCCATCGCCAGGCCTGTTGCAATAGGCCGGCGTCGAGGCCCCCATCGATCTCCAGCACAACCTGGGTGCGCCACATCGCCGCAGCGCCAGCCTCAACGCTGCTGGCCAGCAGCTCCGGCTGCACGGCAATCAGCGGCAGGATGGCCTCCACATCGTCGGCTCTCGCGTCCACCTGGCTGAGCACGGCCGCCAGCTCTGCCCTGCTGAGCTCCACGAGTGGGAAATCACTGGGGGTGAGCGCACGCGCCCCGGCCGTGGCGCAGTGTTGGATCAGACCCTGCAACGCTTGCAGGATGCCGCTGGCCAACCCCTCAATGGTGGCCGTGTCGTGGTGAGCGCGGCTGTAGCCAAGGTTGATCGCCAGCTCGTCGTCCACGAGCCGGGCATTGATGGCCAATAGATGCGGCCGCTCGCCGCTGGACGCCGAGCAGGGGCCGACGCCCTCGCTGGCGCGGCGCAGCCCCAGAACCGCATCCGTTTGCTGCTGCACCTGGCCCAAATAGTTGAAGCTGATCTCAGCCCGCGGCCAGGCAAGGGAGGGGCCATCAGGATGGAGATGGCGCAGCAGGCCGTAGCCGATGCCGCGCCGCGGCACGGTCCGCACGGCTTCCTTGACCGCGATCAACCGCTCGCTGGCGCTGTCGGCCGCCAGCGGCAGCCGCAGTGGGAACAGGGAGGTGAACCAACCGACCGTGCGGGAGACATCCAGGTCCTCATCGAGGAGCGACTCGCGTCCGTGGCCCTCCATCTCGATCCAGATCTCCGGTAGCCCGGTCCATGGCGCCAGGGCCTCGGCAAGAGCGGCCAGCAGCAGCTCTTGGACGCCCAGGTTGTAGGGGCGCAGCGCCTGGGTCAGCAGCATCCGCGTGGCCTCCACGCCGAGGCGAACGCGGTGCTCGGCGGCGGTTTCGAGGCGATTGGGATGGCCATGGTGATCGAGCGGCAGGGGTGTTGGCGCCAGCTCGGCGAGCGAGGCCCGCTCGGCCGCAAAGGCATCGCTGGCGGCCAGCTCCCGCAGGCGCTCAGCCCAGCGTTGAAACGAGGTGGTCTTGGCGGGCAGCCTGATCGGCTCAGCCGCCGCCGCCTGCTGATAGGCCATGGCCAGGTCAGCGATTAGCACAGTCCAAGACACCGCATCGACGGCGAGGTGATGAATCACCCAGAACAGACGAGCGGGTTGCTGCGCGCCGAGCTGGAACAGCGCCATGCGCAGCAAGGGACCGGCGCTGATGTCGAGGCTGGCCTGAAGCCGCGCCATGACGCTATGGATCGCCGCCGATTGAGCGGAGCGGTCCAGTTCTTCCAACGGGTGCAGCTCGATCGATGGCGCCTCGCACAAGGCACTGATGCTCTGGTTCCATTGGTCTTGATGCGACGTCAACCGGGTGCGCAGCAGGTCGTGATGGCTGACAACGGCCAGCAACGCCGCCTGCAGGTGATCGAGGACCAGATCAGCCGGTGCCTCCAACAGCACGGCTTGGTTGAAGTGGCTGCGATGGGGCAAATCGAGATCCAAAAACCATCGCTGGATCGGTGTCAACGGCACCGGCCCCACCACCAGGCCCTGGGCTGCGGCGTTGGCTGTGCTGCCCACGACTTCGGCGAGGCTGGCCACCGTTTGATGATCGAACAGCTGGCTGGCCTTGAGCGTGTAGCCAAGCGCCTGAAGCTGGGAAACGATCTGGATGCTGGTGATGGAATCACCGCCGAGTTCGAAATAATTGTCGTGAATGCTGATCTGCTCGCGTTGCAGTGTGCGCTGCCAGATCTCGATCAACACCTGCTCGATTTCACTGCGCGGTTCGGATCGATCCACTGGTGTTGTGGCCGCAGGTTCGGGTAGAGCTCGCCGATCGACCTTGCCATTCACCGTTAGCGGCAGCGTCTCCAAGGGGATGAAGCTGGCTGGCAGCAGGGCATCGGGCAGCTTGCGCCGCAGCGCCGCGCGCAGCTCCCGCTCCGTTGGGATGGCAGCCGCTGCGGTTGGAACGACATAGGCCACCAGTCGCTGGCCACGCCCCTCACCATGGGTGATCACCACCGCGTCGCGCACGCCTGCACAGGTGCGCAACTGCGCCTCGATTTCGCCCAGCTCCAGGCGTTGTCCACCGATCTTCACCTGTTGATCGCTGCGGCCCAGGAAGTCCAGAACCGGTTGCGTGGACCCCTCCTCCAGCCGCCAGCGAACCAGATCGCCGCTGCGGTACAACCGTCCCTCCCCGAAGGGATTGTCCAGAAACTTGCGGGCATTGAGTTCGGGCCGATTCAGGTAGCCCCGCGCCACACCGACACCCGCCAGCCACAGCTCACCGGAGGCGCCGAACGGCGCTAAGCGACCGCGGCGATCCACCACATGGGCGCTGATGCCGGGAATCGGACGGCCAATGCAAGGAACGCGGCCATCTGGCTGGCAGGCGGCATAGGTGGCCCAGACCGACAGCTCCGTGGGTCCGTAGAGATTCCAGAACCGTCGTCCCGGACCCCAGCGCTGCACCAACTCTGCAGGACAGCGCTCTCCAGCAACCATCAACGCTCGCAGCGCCGGCAGTTCCGCCTCCGGCAAGGCCGCCAGCATCGAGGGCACGAGCAGCAGGTGGCTGACGCCTTCCGTCACCAACACGTTCAGCAGCCCGGCCCCCAGGTAATCGCCCGCACGGGGCACCAGCACCGCGGTTGCCCCCGCGCAGAGCGGCGTCAGTAGGTTGTACAGCCCACCATCGAAGTTGAGCGAGAGCGAATTGGCGAACCGCGAAGCGGCATCGAGCTCCAGCAGTTGGGCCGCATAGATCAGCACATTGCTGATGCCGCGATGCTCCACCAACACGCCGTTGGGTGTACCGGTGGTGCCGGAGGTGTAGAGCAGATAGGCCAGGGCATCGGGTGCCAAAACCGGCGCCGGCCTCTGGTTGGAGCCCGTGGCCAGGGCCTCAGCCAGCGGCAGTCGTGGCACCCCCGCTGCCAGGGCCGGATCCAGCAGCTGCGGCTCTACCACCAGCGCAGCGGGCTGCGCATCGGCCAGCATCGCCGCCAGGCGCTCTGCCGGCAGTTCCGCATCGAGCACCACAAAGGCCGCTCCGGCCTTGAGCACCGCCAGGATGGCGACGACAACCTCAATCCCCCGGGGCAACAGCAAGCCAACGATGGCGCCGGGCGTTACGCCCTTGGCCAACAGCGCATTGGCGACGCGATTGGCGCGATCTTCCAGCTCGCCGTAGCGGATCTCCGCCCGGTGTCCACCCGCCAGAGCCGGAACGATCACCGCCAGGGCGTCGGGATCACGATCGACCCTGCGCTCGAACAGGTCATGGATGGTTGGCGCGGGCGTGACGCAGGCCTCGCCGCCATGGGCCCAACGCAAGAGCTGTTGGCGCTCGGCCGTTGTGGTGAGCGTCAGCGACTCCAGTCGCGCCGCCGCCGTGGCTGGAGTCGCCGTCAGCAGCTGGCGCGCCAGCTGCTCCAACTGCCCCCCCAGGCGGCCGATGGCTGCGGGGGCCAAGCGTGCGCTGTCGTAGTCGAGATGGATCTCCAGCCGTTCACCCGGCAGGGCGCTGACGACCAGGGGATAGTGGGTGGGGCTAGAGGCGCTGTGGAACTCCACCCGCAGCCCGGCAGCCGCAAAGATCCCCGCATCAATGGGATAGTTTTCGACCGCAACCAGGCAGCGGAAGAGCTCCAGGCCCGGCGCCAGATCGGCTTGCTGCTGGATCTCACCCAGGGGCAGGTGCTGATGGTCGCGTCGTTCGGCCTGGCGGCTCTGGTGCGCTCGCAGCCAGCTCCAGACCTCCTCCTCCTCCTCGATGCGCAGCCGCACCGGCAGGGTGTGGATGAACAGTCCCGCCATCTGCTCGATGCCGGGCAGCTCCAGATCGCGACCGGAGACGACCCCGCCAAATAACACCTCATCGCGATCGGCATGGCGGGCCATGACCAGCGCCCACAGCCCCTCGATCAGCGTCGCCAGCGTGATGCGCTCCCGTTCGGCCACCGCCAGCAAGCGCGCGGTGAGCTCCGCCTCCAAGCGCAGCGTTTCGCGGCGAAATTCGGTCGCCCCAACAACCTGATCGCGCTCGGCGGGCAGGGGCGTCGGTTCGTCGAACCCCGCCAGATCCAGGCGCCAGAAGGCGCGATCCCGATCGAGATCCTGAGCCGCGACGCGGTTGGCGTAGGTCTCATAGGAGCCCGGGACGGGCAATCGCGCCGGCTGCGCTGTGGCCAGGGAGCGATAGAGCTCCAGCATGTCCCGCACCAGCACAAACATGCTCCAGCCGTCGAGCAGCAGGTGGTGCGAGTGGAAGATGAAGGTGTGGCGCCGCTCCGCCTGTCGCGCCAGGGTGACGCGTCCCACGGGGGGCCGATTCAGGGCGACCGGCAGGACGATGACCCGATCATCCGTCACCGCCGCCGCGTCATCGCCTCGCTGGTCCAGCTCCTGCCAGGGCATCTGCGCCTGACGGCAGATCACCTGCACCGGCAGCGGCAGTCCTTCCCAGAGGAAGCAACTGCGCAGCAGCTCGTGGCGCTCGACCAGCTGATCCCAGGCGCGGCGCAGCAGCGTGGCGTCGAGGTCGCCGTGCAGGGTCAGGGCGATGTGGGTGGCGTAGGCCTCCTGTTGATCGTCATAGAGCACCCGGGCCAGCAGTCCGCGCTGCAGACCGGTGAGCGGAAGGATGGCCTCAATGGCGCTGGCACCGCCGAGCTGCCGGGCAATGGCGGCCAAGGCTGGCGCCTCGAGGGGTACCAGGGGGGCATCGCTGGCGCTGAGGGCCCCGGCGCCCGGTTGCAGCGCATGGGCCAACAGCAGCTCGATTTCCGCCAGCATCGCCTCGGCCAGGGCCCGCACGCTGGCGGGCTCGTGCAGAGCCGCGCTGAATTCGATGGCGATCTCCAGCCGCCCGTCCCGCTCGCCGGCATTGATCGACAGGAGATGGGTGCGGGGCCCCGTCATGGCCTCGCTCGGCCCGCAGGGTTCGATGGCAAAGCCACGGATGAGTGGTCCGTTCAGGCCTGCCGGGGCGCGGCCCAAAAAGTTGAAGCTGATCTGACAGGCCGGCCAGGGCAAGCCGACCCCATCGGGATGGAGGTGGCGCAGCAGGCCAAAGCCCACACCGCGCCGCGGGATCGCCCGCAGCTGCTCTTTAATCGCCAGCAATTCAACGCCGAGATCCGCCGCTGGCGGCAGCTCCAGATGGACGGGGAACAATGCGGTGAACCAGCCGACCGTGCGCGACAGATCCAGGCCCGCATCGGCAAAGAGCTCCTCGCGTCCGTGCCCCTCCAGATCGAGCCACAGGGCCGAGGCGCCGCTCCAGGCTCGCAGGGCCCGGGCCAAGGCCGTGAGCAGCAACTCTTGGGGCCGCAAGCGGTAGGCGCGCAAGCCCTCGCCAAACAAGGCTCGGGTGCTCTCCTCGGCGAGGGCGACGCGCTGGATCGCCGCTGTGGCGCGATCGTTGGACGCCTCGGGGTGATCGACGGGAAGGGGCGGCGGCGCGGGTCGCTGCAGCTGCTTCCGCTCGACGCTGACGTCCAGCGTCTGGACGCGGCTGGCCAGCAGGGAGCACCACTGGCCCCATGCCGTCGTTTTGGCTGGCAGTTGCGGGATCTCGCCCCGTGCGGCTTGGCCGTAGGCCGTTTCGAGGTCCTCCAGCAGCACGCGCCAGGACAAGGCATCCACCACCAGGTGATGCACGGCCCACAGCAGGCGACCGCCCTGGGGCAGGCGGAACAGGGCGGCCCGCGTCACGGGACCCCGCTCCAGATCGAAGCACGCCTGAAGCTCGCTGCCATGCTGTTCGATCGCCGCGACGGCGGCCGGTCCATCGCGGTCCGTCAGATCGAAACAGGCCAGCGGGCAGCCCTCCTGCACCTCCGCGTCGGCGAGGCAGCGCTGGGTCCAGCCGTCGGCCGTGGCCACAAAACGGTGCCGCAGAGCGGCGTGGTGGCGCACGACCGCCCGCAGGGCAACCGCCAGGGCCGCAGCGTCGACATCACCAGGCACGACCAGAAGCACCGCCTGATTGAAATGCTCGGGATGGGGCCTGGGATGCTCGAAAAACCAGCGCTGAATCGGGCTGAGCGGCACCGCTCCGATCAGCTCCTGCTCGTCCTGGGTTGGGGCGGCGTGGGCGATGGCCACAGCCGCGAGTTCGGCCAGGGTTTGTTGCTCAAAGATCTGGCTGGCCCTGAGCGTCAAGCCTCGGGCTCGCGCCCGGGCCACCACCTGCACGGCGATGATCGAATCGCCACCAAGCTCAAAGAAGTTGTCGGTCAGGCCCACCCGATCGAGGCCGAGTAGCTCGCGCCAGATCTCTGCCAGCGCCAGCTCGGTGTCGCTTTCCGGAGCGCGATCGTCCGGAGCGGGGGCGCTATCGGCTGCTGGAGGCGGTAGCTGAGCCAGGTCGACTTTGCCGTTGATCGTCAGCGGCAGCTCCGACAGCACAGTGATGGACGACGGGATCATCGGCGCTGGCAGCAGCTGCTTGAGCTGACTGCGGATGTGAGCCACGAGTTGTTTTTGCCTGGCCGCTTGCAGAGGGTTGTTGCTGATCTCCAGCGCGGCATCCGCCGCCGCTGGCATCAGCACGGAAGCGGCGGCTGCTCTGCCGATCCAGAGATCGAAGGCGCCGCTGGCATCTCCGCGGGCCCAGCTCAACCGCACGCTGACGCCCAGCTCTGCGGCGAGCTGATACAAAGCCTCGGGATCGACGGCGGAGGCGACGCCGCTGTCGATCGGCGCGATCGCCGCAGCGGGGGTGCCATCGTCGGCGTCGGCCGCGAACGCCCAATGCTCCAGAGCGGCGGCGAGCGACAGCCGTTCGTTCGGCACCTGGGTGAAGGCCAGCTCGAGCGGCTCAGCGCTGGCCAGGGCGGCGACGATCCGGTCGCGCAACGTGGACAACGTCAGCTGTTCCGCCTGCCAATCCCGCCAGGGAACCGCAGGGGCCAGCGGCCGCGGCCCCTCGACGCGCAACACGACGTCGTAACGGAACATCGACAGCTCGTTGCGATAGGCGCCTGGCTTGAGATGGATTTCAACGGCCGAAATCCGCTCCGATGCGGCCGCGAAGGCCTGGAAGAAGGAGGGGTGGATCAACAGCTCGTTGTCCTGAACCATCGCCCGCTCGCTCTGGCGACGCAGCTCCTCGCGCCCGAGCTCCTCGGGTGAGCTGGCCGCTGCAACGGCGCAGTGATACATGCGGAACAGCGCATGGTTGCGCACATCGCCGATGAACAGGGCCCCCGGACCCTGCAGGTGGTCGAGCGCACCGCTGAGCACCTCCTCCAGATAGGCCGCCGAGGGGAAGTATTGGGCGACGGAGTTGAGCACAACCGTGTCGTAGCAAGGCGCACCCTGCAAGGCGGCGTGGGCGGGGGCCTGGATGGCGCTGACGCCGGCCAGGCTCGGCAGCTGGGCCTTCAAGCGCTCGATGTGGGCGATCGCCTCCGCCGACAGATCGCAGCCGTGGTAGCGCTGCACCTTGGGGGCGATGCGGCAGAGCAACAGACCGGTGCCGCAGCCGATTTCCAGCACGTTGCGGGGCTGGAGCTCAAGGATGCGGGCCACGGTCGCCTCCACCCAGGCCCGCATGTCCTCGGCTGGGATCGCCTTGCCGGTGAAACTGCTGGACCAACCGCGCAGGTCCAGGGTTGGATCATCACCCTCAGCATGAGCCAAGCTCTCGCCATGCAAACGCTGCCACTGGGCGATCCGCTCCGCTTCACTGCCGGCATCGCGATCCTCGAGGCGCTCGGTGACATAGGCCACCAGACGCTTGCCGCTGGATCCCTCCGCTGTGGTCACCACGGCCTGCCGCACGGCCTCCAGGCTGCGCAGCGCCTGTTCGATTTCGGCGCATTCGATGCGATAGCCACGGATCTTCACCTGGGCGTCGATGCGGCCCAAGAAGACGAGCTGGGGCAAGCCAGCGGCGGTCAGCCGCCAGCGCACCCGATCGCCGGTGCGGTAGAGCCTGCCCTCGCCAAAGGGGTTCGGGATGAACTTCCGGGCGTTGAGGGCGGGCCGATGCAGATAGCCGCGCGCAAGCCCGACGCCGCCGAGTGCCAGTTCCCCCGGTACTCCCATCGGCGCCAGCCGTCCGCGCCGATCCAGCACGTAGGCGCGCAGGTTGGCGATCGGCCGACCGATCGAGGTTGGCAGGCCATCGGGGATGCAGCGGGCCACCGTGGCGGTGATCGTCGCCTCGGTGGGGCCATAGAGATTGAAGAAACGGCGACCCCTCGCCCAGCGCTCGACCAGGTCGGGCGACATCACATCACCGCCGGCGGCCAGCACCCGCAGGGCGGGCAGCGGTGCCTCCGGCAGGGTGGAGAGGATGGCCGTGGGCATTACCGCATGGGTCATCCCCTCGGCCTGCAGCTGCGAAATCAGCGCTTCGCCGAGCTGATCTGCGGCCCGGGGCAGCAAGTGGGTGGTGCCGCCAGCGCACAGCATCATCAGCAGATGGGAGAGCGCGGCGTCGAAATTGAACGAGGTGAGATGGGGAAAGCGGCAGCCAGGCCCGGTCTCAAACAGCTGGATGTCGGACTGGATCGAATTGACCAGGGAACGATGCTCAACCAGCACGCCATTGGGGGCGCCGGTGGAACCTGATGTGTAAATCACATAGGCCAAACTGCGCGAATCCATCGCCACAGCTGGTCGTGTGGGCAGCGGCCGCGATGCCGAGCCGGCCAATGCCAAGGCCTGGGTATCGCTGTCGGGTTCATGGATCAGCACCCTCAATATCTGGTCACAGCCCTGGAGGGGAGGCACCGCCTCTTCGCTGAGCACCAGCGACAAGCCTGCGTCCTCGACCATGGCCCGCAGCCGTTCGTGCGGATGCTCCGGATCGAGGGTGACGAAGGCGGCGCCGGCTTTCCAGACGGCCAGCATGGCCACAATTTGGCCCACGGAGCGGCGGAGATGCAGGCCAATCAGCTGCTCCCGCTCCACGCCATGGCGAAGCAACCGATGGGCCAACGCATTGGCACGCTGCTCCAGTTCGCCGTAGCTGAGTTCAAGCCGTCCAGCGGGATTGCACTCCTCCACAAGGGCGAGGCCGGCCGGGGTGCGATCCACCCACTCCTCGAACAAGTGATGGATGCAGCGATCGTCGGAAAAGGGCACCACAGAGCCACTGCAATCTCCCAACAAATGCTGACGTTCCGCCGTATCTATTGCTTCGATTTCGCTGATCAGCTGCTCGGGATCACGCACCAGCTCGCGCAATAGCTGGGAGTAATGGCAGCCCATGCGAAGGATTGTGGGCGGCTCGAACAAATCGGTGTTGTACTCAACGATCACCTCAAGTCTGCCCTGCAGTTCCGTGATCATCAGCAGCAGATCGAGCTTGGCGGTCGTGAAGCGGACGTGTTCGCGCCGCACGCTCACACCGGGGAAGGTCAATCCCTCGCTCTGGTAGCTCTGCAAGGTGAGACCGACCTGGGCCAGCGGGTTGCGACTCAACGTCCGCTCCGGATGCAGCTCCTCGACAATGCGCTCGAACGGCAGGTCCTGGTGTTCCGTCGCGGCCAGGTGGGCCTGCCGGACCCGCTGCAGCAGCTCGCGCGCACTCGGTTCACCGCTCAGATCCACCCGCACGATCCAGGTGTCGACGAAGAAGCCGATCAGCCCCTCCAAGGCGGGATGGTCGCGGTTGGCATTGCCCGAGGCCACAGCGATGTCGTCGGCGTCGGCATAGGAGCGGAGCAGCAGGCAGAACGCGGCCAGCAGAACTGCGTAGAGGGTTGTGGATTCCGCCCGCGCCAGTTGGATCAGGTCGGCGGTCAGCGCCGCGTCGATCGTCAGGATGTGGTGGTCGCCCCGGAACGACTCGACCGCGGGACGGGGACGGTCGGTGGGTAGGTCGAGGGGGGCCAGATCGGCGAGGGTGCGGGTCCAGAACGCCAAATCCGCCGCCGCCTTCGCTCCCTGAGCCCGCTCCTGCTGCCAGCGGCTGAAATCCGCATACTGAATCGGCAGGGGCGGCAGCGGGCTGGGCTGTCCCTGCAACGCAGCGGTGTAAAGGGTTGAGAGTTCCCGCTCGATCACCCCGAGGGACCAACCATCGGCGACGATGTGGTGAATCAGCAGCACCAGCCACTGGCGATCCGCGCCGCTGCGGATCAGATGGGCCCGCAACAGCGGCGCGTCGCGCAGGTCGAAGGGTTCGTGCAGCAGGGCCTCCACCAGCTGCACCAGCTCCTGCCGTTCGGCTTCGCCGTCGCTGCCGCGTAGGTCGTGGTGGATCAGCGGCAACGGCTTGGGCGGGTGGATCCGCTGCAGCGGACCGCTTTCACCCAGCTGGAAGCTGGTGCGCAAACTTTCATGGCGGGCGATCAGGCCGTTGAGCGCGGCGGCCAGGGCCTCGCGGCTGAGGCTGCCGCTCAACTCGACCACCAACGGCATGGTGTAGGCGATATCGGCTCCGGGCAGCTGACTCAGGAACCAGAGGCGCCGCTGGGAGAGCGACACGGGCAGCGTCCCGTCGTGGGGTCGGGCCTCCAGAACCGGCATCCCGGAACCCGGGCCGCGCTGTGCAGCCAGGCCATCGAGGTGGCTGGCCAGTGCGGCCACGCTGCTGTGCTCAAACACCGCCCGCATCGGCAGCTCCACGCCAAACAGATCGGGCAGACGTGCCACCAGCTGGGCGGCAATCAAACTGTGCCCACCCAGCACAAAGAAATCGTCCGTGGCGCTGATCTGGGTGAGGCCCAGCAGCTCGCACCACAGCCCGGCCAGCGCTTGTTCCGTGGGCGTCTGCGCGGATCGACCGCTGAGGAGCCCGAGATCGGCTGGACGCGGTTCCGGCAGCTGCTGCCGATCGATCTTGCCGTTGCTGTTGAGCGGCATGGCTTCCAGCTGCACAAAGATGTCGGGCACCAGGAAGCGGGGGATGTGATCGAGCAACAGTGCGCGCAGTTGGCTGGCCTCAATCGAGGTAGCTGCCACGGGGGTCCAATAAGCCACGAGACGCTGGTCACTGCCGCTGCCGCGGCTGACCACCACGGCGCGCTCCACGGCGGGCAACCGCTCCAGAGCGGCCTCAACCTCACCACATTCGATGCGGAACCCCCGCAGCTTGACCTGATGATCAGCACGCCCCAAGTAGTCGATCTCACCGTCGGCGCGAAAGCGCACAAGATCGCCAGTGCGATACATCCTGGCCTGCGGATCACTGACGAACGGATCCGGGATGAAGCGCTCAGCTGTTAGCGCTTCCCGCTGGTGATAGCCAGCCCCTACGCCAGCCCCACCAATCGTGAGCTCGCCGGCAACACCGGGGGGGACGGGCTCGCCAGCGGCATCCAAGATATAAACTGTTGTGCCTAAAATCGGCATTCCAATTGAGGGCTCGCCAATTTTATCAGCCCTAATGAGGCATGATGTGGCATATACAGTTGTTTCGGTTGGCCCGTAGAGATTGTGCAAGCGATCGATCGTGGAGCGTTGAAAGACTTGGCGCACCAGCTCACCGCTGAGCTTTTCTCCGGCCAGGTTGACAACCCGCACGGAGGGCGGCAAATCGTCGCTGCGCACGAGTTCCGCCATCGCGGAGGGCACCGTGTTGATCAAGGTGACCCGATGGCGTGCCGGCAGATGGCGCAAAGCCAACACATCATCGGCAAGCACCACCGTGGCACCAACCGCAAGGGGCAGAAAGATTTCGAAAACCGAGATGTCGAAACACACCGAGGTCGATGCCAGGGTGCAGTGCAGGTCAGCAAGCGAATAAGCCTGCTTGCCCCAGTGCAGCAGGGCCAGCAGGTTGCGGTGCTCAATCACCACCGCTTTGGGACGCCCCGTCGAACCGGATGTAAACAGCAGGTAGGCCGCATCGTTGGGGCCGGCCAGCGAGGGCAGGGCGATGTCCTGCGCCGCGATCACCGCCGCCGCCTGGTCGATCTCGATGACCTGCAGATCGGCCAGCGACTGGGCCCGTAGATCAGGGGCGGTGGCGTTGCTGGTCAACACCAGGGTCGCCTGAGCGTCTTCGAGCATCAGGCGCTGGCGTTGCAGCGGATAGCGCGGATCGATCGGCACATAGGCGGCACCGCTGGCCAGCACCGCCAACAAGGCAACGATCAAGGCGGGCTGGCGCTCCAGCACCACTCCGACCCGCACACCTGGCCGCGCGCCGAGCTGGCGCAGGTCTTGGGCGAGCTGTCCGGCACGACGGCCCAGCTCGGCGTAGGACCAACTCTCCTGGCCATGCAGGATGGCCGTCGCCTCGGGACTGGACGCGATCTGGGCGGCAATCAGCTCGCTCAGGTTGGCGGCCGAATCGAGGCCAGGGATGGCCGCGGCCGTGTCGCTGCCCGCCGCGGCCGCGAGGCTGGCCATGCCACTCCAGTCGTGCAGGAGTTGGTGCCGCCCCGCCGGCGAGAGCAGCGGCAGCCGCGTCACCGGCAGCGTCGGATCGGCGACGGCGGCCTCCAGCAACACTTGCAAGTGTTCCGCCCAGCGGGCGATGGTGGCGGCCGAGAACAGCTCGGTGTTGTAACGGAATACCAGCTCGGCCTCCGTCTCCCATTCGTCAATCTCCAGCACCAGGTCCATTTCCGCCGTTCGCTGCGGCAGCGGCAGCGTGGTTAACCGCAGCCCGGGCAACGCCACCGTGCGCCCCTCCAGCAAAGCGGCTGTGTCGTCGGCGAGGGATTGGATGCGCTGGTGGGCGAGCATCACCTGGAAGATGGGGGAGCGACTGCTATCGCGCTCCCGCGCCAGATCGCGGGTGATCCAGGAGAAGGGATAGTCAGCATGACGCAGCCCCGACAGCATTCGCTCTCGGGTCTCGGCCAGAAAGGTGCGAAAGTCTGGTGGATTCTCGTGCGAAAGTCTGGACGGAATGACGATGGGACTGACCATGTACCCGAAGGCACTGGCATCCGCCTGGTCGTCGCGCCCAGCGGTCGGACTGCCGATGCAGAGCTCCTCCTGGCCGCTGAGGCGATGCAGAAGAACCTGGAAGCCAGCCAGCACCGTGGTGTGGAGCGTGGCGTCACAACGCTTCGCGAGGCCACGCAGATCGTTCAGCTTCTTCGGGCTGAGCCGGAAGCTGTGGGTGGCTCCGGCAAAGCTCTGTCGCGGTGGACGGGGCTGGTCGGTGGGTAGCTCGAGCACCTGGGGTACACCCTCCAGAACCCCGCGCCAATGGGCGCTCAACGCAGGGCCCTGCTCCTCCAATCGCTTCTGGCGGACCTCCAGGTGACGCGCGTAGGTTCCCTGCAGCGGTTGAAGCGGATTCTCGCCGTCTCCTGCACGCAGCAGGGCCAGCAATTCATCCAGCAACATTCGCATCGACCAGCCGTCGACGACAATGTGATGAAAGCAGAACAACGCTATGAACGTGCCTGAGCCAAGGCGCAACAAGTGGGTGCGCAGCGGCGGATCCCGTTCCAGATCAAAGGGTTGCAGGTGGAGTTGAGACAGCCGCTCCGACAGCTCTGCTTCCGTGAGCTCCCCGGCGTCGAGGACGACCAGGTCGACCGACTGGACGGCGCTCACCTCCAGCTGCGGTTGGCCATCGATCGATGGGAAGCGAGCCCGCAGCAGCAGGTGGCGATTGATCAGTCGCTGCAGCGCGGCGCGGAGCCTGTCAGCGGGATCGCTCGTCGCTTCCAGCCGCAGCGCATAGCCAACGTTGTAGGCTGCGCAGCTGGGATGGTTGCGCTGGATCAGCCACAACGCCTCTTGTCCGGGAGATAAGGGCAGCTTGAAGCGGAAGTTGGGAAGAATGTTCAGAAGATCTTCTTTTCTCTGGCGCAAGATGTCGGTCATCTCAGGCCGAACCAACGTTTTGGGCGCACGAATGCGAAATTTTTCGCCTTCGATCAAAAATTCCGCCCCCCCACAAATTAGCTGTTGAAGCAGCCCCCCGAGTTCACTCATGTGCCTGCTGAACCGTGTTGCGTCGTCGATGCACCCATCATGCCACTGACAAGGACCTGCCGTAAAGCCGTGATCATCGGTTAAGATCAGATCGAAAAGCGGTCGATCTGAACAGCTGTTTCCAGGCTGGATCGATCGCCGGCCCTGTCTAGCGCCTGGCCGGATAATCTCAGCCCGACCGCATCTCGACAGTGCCTATAAACATTGATTAAGCACACTTTTACTGCTTAACCCGCCGATGGATTCTTGATTTCGTGATGGTTAAGTTCTCCACAGTCTGCCACGGCGACGGGTCATCGCCCGCAATATCCTGCCGCCCGGATGGCGCCTGGCCGCCGTTGCTGCCAGGCGTGAGGACCACGGCCCGCCCGTCGACAGGCCGAGCCGTGATCGTCGGCTCCACACTGATCGGCACATGATCGCGTAACAATAGTTATGCCCACGGCCGCCTTTCGCGCTTGCGAGATCACGACAGGCTTGCCTAGATAGAGACGTGCTGCGACAGCTGCCTGCATGGACGTTTGAACCAGGGCATTCAACCCTCATCGGGCGACGGAAGTTCAGGCCGGTCTTGCCGATCTGGCGATCCGCTTCCTTGGCGACGCCGCGCTCCCAGCTGCCATGGCGGCGCTGGCGCTGCCGCCAACGCGGCGGCTGGCGTGACGCTGGCGTTGCTGGGCATGCCGAACGCCGGCAAGTCCACCCTCTACAACCGGCTCAGCGGCGGCAATGCGCAAATCGCCAACTGGCCCGGCCTAACGGTGGAGCTGCTGCGTGGAGCGATGCCGTCCGACCGCAACGGTCGCCCTTATCAGGTGGTGGACCTCCCCGGCATTCACGATCTGCGTGGCGGCAGCGAAGACGAGGCGGTGGTGCAACGCTTCCTGCGCCACACCCCGCCCAATCTGCTGTTGGTGGTGCTGAATGCCACCCAGATCGCCAGCCAGCTGCGCTTCCTGCTGCAGCACCAGGCCCTGGCCATCCCGATGCTGGTGGCGCTCAACATGAGCGACGAGTCGAACCGCCACGGGATCGCCATCGATGCCGCAGGCCTGGGAGCGGCACGCGGAGCTGTCGTGCTGCCCGTCAGCGCCCGCCGCAACCAGGGCATCTCGGCCCTGATCGATCGCCGATCGGATCGGCGGCCTGCCGTCTAGGCTCGTGTTATTGAGGCTCAAGGCACGGATTTAGGAGGAACAGCTGTAGTGGGACACGCCACCAGCGTTGAAGAACTCCTGGGGCCTGAGGCGATTGAATTTCATGTCCACCGGCGCCGATGGGTCGGTGTAGGGCTGGCTGAATACCTCTTGCAACTCCTCAATCAGACGGAACTCTCCTTGCTCAGCCTGTTGATAAGCGGAGACGATCAGCCACTCGCGCCAGGTGACTTTAGGGTTGCTGCGCTGCATCACGTCCGCTGCCACTTGGGGGTCGACGGTTGTGGTGATACGGTGGCGCCAGCGTTGCAGCCAGCTTTCCCAGCGTGCATCGAGCTCCGCGGAGCTGGGCAGGTAGAAGCTCTCTTGCAAGGCTGAGAGGTGCGCTGGAAACTGAGATAATTTGTGGAATAGGATTGTGTAATCCACCTTGGAGAGAACCATCAGCTGCAACAGCTCGTTGAATAGCGCTTCGTCATGGTGGTTCAGGCCGAGCTTGCTGGCCCACATCGCCTCGAGCTCCTGGTTCATCGCGTCGCTGAAGCCGGCTCGGATCTGATCCAGCCTGGCCAGTGCCTGCGTGTGATCGGCAAGCAGCGGTCGGAGGGCTGACCAGAACATCTGATAGTTGGCTTCTGCAGCCATCGGTTGGTTGAAGAAGCAGAAATGCTCACCACCACCTGTCCAGGGTTGAAATCGGGGATCAAACAGCTCGCAGAATCCAAAGGGCCCGTAGTCGAGCGTGAAGCCGCCCGCCGCGCAGTTATCGCTGTTGAAGTTACCCTGGCAATAGCCAACTCGCATCCAGTTAGCCACAAGTTTTGTCAGACGCCCACGGAATAATCTCGCCAACTCCACCACCTGATCGCTGAAATTGAGATGCGGATCAATTTCCGGCCGGTAGTTCCGCTCGATCAGATGCTGTACGATCAGCTGCAGCTCGTGCAGAGCACTCGCATGGGCGTTGCTGCGGACGCGACGGGCAAACAGCTCAAGCTGACCGACCCGCAGAAACGAGGGTGCAACCCGTGTTGTGATCGCTGCAGGGTTGTCCATCAGGATATCGGGATCAAACGACCGTGAGTTCGGCGCGTACCAGGGCCGGCGCACGGTTTCCGATCGGGACATGTAGAGCGTCAGCGAACGGGAGGTGGGCACCCCCAGGGCGTGCATGAACTCTTGCGCCAAGAACTCACGCACGCTGGAGCGCAGCACGGCGCGACCATCGGCGCCGCGGCAGTAGGGCGTTGGACCACCACCTTTGAGCTGCATCTCCCAGCGCTGGCCGTTGAACAGGCCTTCAAACACGGAAATCGCCCGGCCATCGCCATAGCCGTTGCCAGTGCCAAACGGGCACTGTTGGTTGTATTCCGTGCCGTAGATCGAGAGGGCATAACCGGTCGCCCAGCCCAGCGGTCGCATCGGCTCGCCTGCCACGCTGATGTCCCCGGAAAACAGCCGGCGGAACTGATCGTCATGGACCAGCTCGTCACTGAGGCCCAGCTCCTGGAACAGGGTTCTGCTGTGAGCGACGTACTCAGGCACGGGAAGCGGCGTGGGTGTCACCGGCACGTAATGGCCGGAAAACACTTGGCGGGGCCGGTGATCATGGCCATCACCGGTCGACTGAGGATCCGCCTGGAGTGAGTCGATCAGCGAATAGTCGGCGTGTTGGGCAAACGCAGCGAAGCTTGTGGTTGTGGGCGAATCGAGCGCGTTTGGGGGAACTGGCATGGGGCGGAACATCATGGGTCTCTCGGGTTCTGGTCTTGGCAGGGTCTAGCCCTGACGCTGAGGTCATCATCCCTGGCTTTTGGGGTCCCCCGACGCGGTGGGCAGTCACCAGGCGACGCCAAGCCCCGTTGCCGGAACAGATCGGCCATCCCACCGCTGCAGCGCTGGTTGAGGGGGTGCGATGGGCAATCAAGCCCCGTGCAGCTCATTGAAGTGGACAACCACTGTATTCGCACGGCTTCATGGTATCGTGCCAAGAATCACGACGCGGCTTCCTCGACAACGGAGATGAATACATTTTCAAATCAGCTGCGGCGCTTGCTTCCCCACCAGCTGAAGCGCCCGTTCAAGCGCTGGATGGGTATCTCTGAAACCAGACTTCATCCCGATTGGTCTATCTTGTCTAAGCTGGGGCCGTGCCAGACTCCCCATACGGTTCTCGATATTGGAGCCCATAGCGGCTGGTTTTTCCACTGTTGGCTTGATTGGTGCCCGAAGGCCACCGTTCATGCCTTTGAACCCTTCCCTGCAAGCTATCAGGCGGCCTCCAATCTCTACGGCCATGATCCGCGGGTTCATCTCCACCAGCTGGCGATTGGCTCGGAGAGTGGCGAGCTCAGCTTTAATCATCTCACCGATTCGCGCGTCTCTAACTCCTTTCTGGAACCGGACAAGAAGGTCTGGGAAAGCATTGCCTATGAGACCGGCTCTATCGACAAAGTTGTGGTTCCAGTGACCACGCTCGATCGTTTCTGCGAACAGAACGCTATCGGCGATATCTTCCTGATGAAAATTGATGTTCAAGGCTTTGAAATCGAAGCCCTCAATGGCGCTTTGGCAACGCTGCCTCGCGTTAGCTATATCCTCGTGGAATCTGCCATTCAGCCGCTGTATTTGAACTCGCCGCGTTTTAGCGATGTGTTTGAGTTTTTAACGGCGCAGGGCTTTCACCTGATGTCCTTTCGTGCCTGGCACCGCGGCAATCACAAGTTGATGGAAGCTGACCTGTTGTTCCAACGCGATGGGCTTGAGGGTCCCATCAACACTGAAGTCTCTCGTTTTTATATTGGCGACTGACGTTGATGCCTAGTGTTGAATGACCTCTGAGCTCGAAATGCTCAGGCGTCCGAGGGCAGAGCCTGCTCCACCAGCTCGCCATGGCTCAGCAGCAGGGCCTCGCCGCAGGCCAGCGGCGTCCAGGGCTCATCGATCGTCAGTGGTTCGGTGCAGAGGATCGTCACCACGTCATCGGGCTGAGTGAGCTCGCTGAAGTCCACCCGCAGGTCGTCGTCGGCGAGGCAGGCTTGCCGAAACGGGGCGCGCCGGGTGAGGCGATGCAGGCGGGTGCCGCTGTAGGCGAACAGCCAGAAGCCGTTGCTGATCAGCACATTGAAACTGCCGCGGTCGCTCAGCTCCCTTGAGCAGCGCCGCAACTCCTGGAACAAGGCCGCCGGATCCTCAGGGTTGAGCTCGCCGCGTGCGTGGCTGTGCTCCAACTCGCTCAGCATCCAGCAAAAGGCGGCCTCGCTGTCGGTGCTGCCCTCCGGCACATAGGGGGCGCGCCAGGCGATCTCGCCGGTCAGATCGCCGTTGTGGGCGAAGATCCACTCCTGTTGCTGCCAGCGGCGATGGAAGGGGTGGCAGTTCTCCAGGGCCACCACACCCTGGGTTGCCTTGCGGATGTGGGCGATTGAGCAGTGGGCCTTGAGGTCGAGGTCGGCGAGGCCGGCGGCGATCGGCGAGAAGGCGGCGGCCTGATCCTCGCGATAGATCGTCACGCCACAGCCATCGGGATCGAAGCTGGCCAGACCCCAGCCATCGCGGTGATCGCTGGTGGCCCCGCCGCGGCGACGCAGGCCGTGGAAGGAAAAATGCAGGTCCGTCGGTGTGTTGGCGTTAAGGGCCAGCAGCTCACACATCGCTCCGGCACCGCGGCGAGAGGGACTTCATTCTCGTCGTTGAGTCCCCCCCTGCCGCCGCGCCGCGCCCGCCAGCTCCGCCAAGACGCTGGCTCCGATCGGAGAGCCGGCCGCGTGCCAGCCGGCGGTGCCGGGACCTGAGCCGCGCCGATCCGGTCCAGGATGGGGCCGCAGATCAACGGCTCTTGCTAAAGATCTGATCCCAAACGCCGCCTTTGTCAAAGTGCTTCTTGGTGACACCGGGCCAGCCGCCCAGGTCGCCGATGCGGAAGAATTTCACCTCCTGGAAGCGGCCCTTGGCGTAGGCCTTTCCTTCGGCGGTCACCGGTCGGAAACCGTTGTCTACAAAGGCTTTCTGAGCTGCTGGTGTGAATAAGAACTTGGCGAATGCCTCGGCCACTTTGCGAGTGCCTTTCTTGTCCACATTCTTATCCACCACGGCAATGGGCATTTCCGTGAGGACATTTGGACTAAAGATCTTGTACGGCGTTGTCCATTCACCGGTGCGCTTGGCCAAGATCGCTTCCGTCTCCCAGTTCAGGAGCACATCCCCTTTTTTGCGTTTGACGAAGGTGTCCGTGGCTTCACGAGCATCCTTGGGCAAAACCTCGGCATTCTTGTAGACGCCAGTCAAGAACTTTTGGGCCTGGGCCTCGCTACCCCCCTGCTCGGTGACCGATCCCCACAGGGCCACGTAATTCCAA
Source organism: uncultured Cyanobium sp. (assembly GCA_964402615.1). Lineage (GTDB taxonomy): Bacteria > Cyanobacteriota > Cyanobacteriia > PCC-6307 > Cyanobiaceae > Cyanobium. The sequence continues at coordinate 30,205 of CAYOCW010000004.1, forward strand.
CGAGCTCCACCGGAGGTCTTGGGGTTGGCGAGGACGCTGTCGACAGCCTTGTTATCCAAGTCTTGCCAGCCTTTGATCTTTTTGGGATTGCCAGGACGCACAAAGGCCACCACGGTGGAATTGGTGGCCACCGCATTGTTGGGCAAGCGCCTCTCCCAACCCGGGTTGATCAGCCCTGCCTGCTGGATCTTGGTGACGTCGGCCGCCATGGCCAGGCCCACCACATCGGCTTCGAGGCCATCGATCACGGCTCGGGTTTGACTGCCGGAGCCGCCGTAGCTGGCGCGGATGCTGACCGTTTGGCCTGTCTTTTGCTTCCAGTCGGCCACGAACAGGGGAATGATGCGGTCATAGGCGGCTTTGGTGACCGCGTAGCTGACCAGCAGCAACTCCTTGGGGGCGTTCGCTTGGGCTTGGGCGGCGGGGAGGCCGATGGGGCTGGGAAGGGTCGCCAGCAGCAGCGGGGAGAGGGACAGACCGGCCACGGCGCTGAGGCTGAGCAGCTGGCGTCGGGTGCCGGGAAGACCTGAAAACACGGTAAGCCGATTGGGGTACATGGCAATCATGGGGAACGCCGGGACGGGGGCGATGTAGCTGCGATGACATCGCAGGGGATTCCGGCCCCTCTCCCTCGGCCCCGCGGCCCCTCTGGCCCACGCCGTCCCTGGCCGGCAGCCTTCCAGTCGCCATCCAGGCCAAGCCCGGCGCCCCGGGCCCCTGCGCAGCGGTGGCGCAAAACGTGGCATTGAACACAAAGCCCGTGGGTTTTACGTGCTATCTTTCGATCAGCTGCCCAACGCGCCATGCGCTGTCCCTGTCGAATGCCTCTCTCCGGCCAGCGGCCGGCTGCCTCTTGCTCCGCCATGACCTCCCCTTCCACACGACGCCATGACCACCTCACGACCCACCCAACTGCTGCGCCTGACCCTGCAGCCCTATGACGTCCTGCCCGATGGCCTGAGCTGGAGGATCCTCGACGGCTACATCCGCACCGCCGCCTGGGATGAGGATGGCGAAGCGATCACCCTGGGCCTCTGGGGCCCTGGAGATTGGGTGACCAATGCCCACTCGGCCTTAAGGCCGGTGGAGGTGCAGTGCATGTCCACCGTGGTGGTGGAGCAGTTCCACCCCAATGACAGTGAGATTCTGGAGTTCTTGCAACTTCAGATCCGCAATACGGAAGAAATTTTTCAGATCAACCGCATTCGCAGTGCCGAACATCGCATCTTGAACCTGCTGCGCTGGATCGGTACTCGCTTCGGCCAGGTGAGCAGCAAGGGCTATCGCCTGTCGCTGCGCGACATGAATCTCACCCACAAGTCTCTCGCCGAGATCTGCGGACTTACCCGGGTCACCGTCACCAAAAATCTGAATCGTTACAAGGCCCTGGGGCTGATCCAGAAGGTGAGTGACGCTGACCTGATGCTGCCAGTCGCCCCGCTTGCAGCCAGCTTTTGAGCGTGCTGGTGTGCCCCTTGATTCTCGCTTCTTCCCCTTTACCATGACCGCCCAACTTCTGCGCGCCCATCGATCCGAGTCCCTGATCCAGCGCTACACCTTGATCTTCCGCAATGGTGAGCTGTTGCGCCACCAAGATCCCCTCGCCTTGGCGCAGTACCGCGCCGACGCCCGTCTGTTGCGGGTGGAACCCGAAGCCCTCAGCCAGGCCGCCTGAACCCCCTGGCTCCGGTCCATAGCGAACGGCAGCCCTCGCGGCGTCCCGATCCCAAGCAAGCCCGGCCTCCCCACAGGTGAGGCCGGGCTTTGGGGCTGGCCTGAGCGCCCCAGCTCCGGTTGCAGCGCGGCGAATGGCGGCTGACTCAGGGACCCTGCAGGTCGGCCAATGAGGTGCTGGCCAGCTCCGCCGTCCAGCGGTCCACAAGGTTGCGCAGCCACAGCTCGGCCCTGTGGCCATCCGCTGCGCCGCTGCCGGTCTGGATCGCGCTGGAGCCCTGACGCGGGGCTTCGCCTCCACCGGCCAGGGAGTGGTAGAGATCGAGCAGATTCACCTGCTGAGGATCACAGGCCAAGCGGTAACCCCCCTTTTTGCCCTTGTGGCTCTGCACCAGACCGAGGCGGCGCAGCTCGGCCAGCACCACCGCCAGGTAATGGTGGGAGAGCTGATGGCGGCTGGCGATGGTGCCCGCCTGCAGCAGCTCCTCGCTGTTGGCCAGCTCCAGAAGGCTGATCAGGCTGTAGCGGAAGGTGGTGGAAAACACAATCAGGCTGGGGTGATGGACCGGCTTGGCGGCGCCAACGGCAGCGAGCGATGGCGGCGGGATTCTCGGGCCATCCCAGCGGGGCTGATGGGCTTAAGGCGGCGGCTCGGCGCCCCTGCGGAGCGGCGAGCCACCCTGGCGGCGTGGCTGACCTGACCAGGGACCAGCCAGCTCCAGAACCCGGGTGGAGATCGATAAATCGCTCGGGATGCCGTTGTTTCTGTCCCACTGTCCGCCAGGGCTCCCCGGATCGGGTGTGGCTGGGTTTACCTGCCCATGTGCCTGCCGATGGACCTGCCTGCGGGTGGACAGCAGGGGAGCTCCTGGGGATCGGGGCGGCAGCGCCGCAGGCAGGGCGACCGATCAGGGCTTGTTCCCAAAAGCCGATTGGAGAACGCACCAATTCGGGGATCGTCGGTGATACGGTCAACAGCAACGCTGTCAATCCCCAGCCATGAGCGCCTTCCCGCGCCGCCGGACCGCCGCTTCGCTCCTGGACGGGATTCCCAAGCTGCCCAGCTGGCCGTGGCGGATCACCTGGGTGTATCTCTCCCTGGTGCTGTTCCTGCCGCTCGCGGGCCTGCTGCTCAAGGCGGCCCAGGTCTCTCCCGCCGAGTTCTGGGAGGTGGCCACCTCCCCGGAAGCCCTGGCCACCTATCGGGTGAGCTTCGGTGTGTCGGCCCTGGCCAGCCTGATCAATGGCCTCTGTGGCCTGGCGGTGGCCTGGGCCCTGATCCGCTGCCGCTTCCCCGGTCAGCGCCTGCTCGACTCGCTGATCGACCTGCCCTTTGCCCTGCCCACCGCCGTGGCCGGCCTGGCCCTGTCGTTCGTTTATAGCGAAGAAGGCTGGCTTGGCAAGCCGTTGATGCAGCTGTTCGACCTCCAGGTCTCTTACACCGTGGTGGGTGTGGGGGTGGCGATGGTGTTCATCTCTCTGCCATTTGTGGTGCGCACGGTGGAGCCGGTGCTGCGCTCGTTGGAGCGGGAGCAGGAGGAGGCGGCCTGGTGCCTCGGCGCCAGCCAGCCCCAGACCTTCCTGCGGGTGGTGCTGCCGCAGCTGATGCCGGCGATCCTCAGCGGCGTGGCCCAGGGCTACAGCCGGGCGGTGGGCGAATACGGCTCCGTGGTGATGATCTCCAGCAATGTGCCCTTCAAAGATCTCATCACCCCCACCTTGATTGTGCAAAAGCTGGAGGAGTTCGAGGTGTCCGCCGCCACCGTGATCGGCACTGTCATGCTGCTGTTTTCGTTGGTTAGTTTACTGGTGATCAATGCCCTACAAATCTGGGGACAGCGCTATCTCGGTAGCAATCAATCCGGCTGAATCGTTTGGCGGCGTGGCCAGCCGGCGCCCCACGATCTCGTCACCCTGTTCCAGCGCCTTCGATCGCCCGTTGCCTCCTGTCTGCGCTGAGCATCGCGGTTGTCCCGCACCTGCTTCTGGATCAACGCTTCTTTGCTTTCAACCATGGCCATCACCAATCCATCCAGCGCCGTTGTGCCATCGTCCAGCGGCATCCAGCCCGGAGCCAAGCCCAAGCCCAAGGCCGGCCCGCGGCTGGGCTGGTTGATTCCCCTGTTCGCCAGCCTCTATGTGGGCCTGGTGATCCTGGTGCCAGCGATTGCGGTGGTGGCCCAAGCCTTTGCCAAAGGTGTGGGCGTGTTCTTGGCCAACTTCCGCTCGGAAGAGCTGCTCTCCGCCCTGCGCCTCACCCTGATCGCTACCGCCGTTGCCGTGCCCTGCAACACGATCTTTGGTCTGGCGGCGGCCACGGCAATCGCCCGCCGCAAGTTCCGCGGCAAGGCGCTGCTGCTGAGCATCATCGATCTGCCCTTTTCGATCTCGCCGGTGGTGGTGGGTCTGATGCTGGTGCTGCTCTACAGCCCCAACCACGGCTTGCTGGCGCCGATCATCAACAGCCTTGGCTGGAAGATCATCTTCTCCTGGCCCGGCATCGTGCTGGCCACCATCATCGTCACCTTCCCGTTCATGGCGCGGGAGGTGATCCCGCTGCTGGAGGAGGAGGGCTGGGAGCAGGAGGAGGCGGCCCGCACGCTGGGTGCCAACGATTGGCAGGTGTTCTGGAAGGTCACCCTGCCGTCTGTGCGCTGGGCTGCGTTGTATGGCTTGATCCTCACCACCGCGCGGGCCCTGGGCGAATTCGGCGCCGTGGCGGTGGTGAGCGGCAACATTCACGGCGAAACCCAAACCCTGCCGCTCTTCATCGAAGACGCCTACAAGCAGTACCACACCGAACAGGCGTTCGGGGCCGCCACCTTGCTGGGCGGTGTGGCCTTGGTGTCGCTGCTGCTCAAGGTGGTGGTGGAACAGCTGATGGAGAACGAGCGCAAGGCGCTGCGCAGCGGTGGCGGGGCCGAGGAGAACTAAACAGAACCGCCTCCGCCATCGGCGTCGCTGGTTCACACCGCCCAGATCTCCGCCAGCTCCAGCCGCAGCCCGGGGAAGATCTCTCCGCCCTCCAGCACGTCGGCGGGTTCCAACAGCACCAGGTCAACCCCGGTGCTTGGAAACGCTGGCGATGCCGCTGGGTCCGGCTGCGGGCTTGGGGCCCGCCAGATCTCCACGGCCCGCCGCTCGGGAAACAGCAACCAGCCAAGCAAGGCGCCGTTGGCCAGGTAGGCGGCCATCTTGCGGCGCAGCGCCGTCTCGCCGCGGGGGCCCTCATCGCTGGGGCTGGCCAGTTCGATCACCAGCTCGGGGCAGAGGGGCGGGAAACCGCGGCGCTGCTCGGGCGTGAGGGCCTGCCAACGCTCCAGGCCGACCACCGCGGCATCGGGGCTGAGCACCGAGCCATCGGGCAGGCGGAAGCCGCCGGAGCTGTCGAACACGACAAACCCCCCTTGGCGCTCCGCCCAGGTCTGTATCCGTGTCAGCAAACGGGTGTTGCGCATGCTGGTGTCGCCGCCGGTTGGGGTCATGGCGATCAGTTGGCCATCGGCCGCCAGTTCCAGCACCGCCTCGGGGTTGGCCTTGCAGATCAGGGCGAACTGCTCGGGGCTGAACCGCAGATCGAGGGGCAGCAGCAGCGGGGCTAAGCCGGCATCGAGGGCTGCGGACGTGGGGCTGCCGGCGGGATGTGCTGCGCCACCGGGAGACATAGACATAGCACCGGGAGACCCGGCCCCAGGGGCACCGGCCGAGGGGGCGGAGCTTGGTGGGGCGAGGGTCATCTCCCCGGATGGGCGTTGAATTCAGGTTAGCCGCAACGTTCAAGCCGCTCGGCAGGGGAGGACGCCGCCGAGCCAGGCGGCCAGGACGACACCCCAAGGCTGGGGGGAGCTTGAGCCAGCGCCAAGGCTTGCCGCAAGCGCTGCTCGCAATGCTCCCAATCGCCCAGATGAGCGTTTCAACTTCCCCGGATGGATCAACCATCCGGAACTTTCTCCCCCTGGCGATTCTGATCCGCAGGTTTCAGGGTTTCAACTTCCCCGGATGGATCAACCATCCGGAACATGCCGATCGCCTGGGCCATCCTGTTCGGCATCTGATTGTTTCAACTTCCCCGGATGGATCAACCATCCGGAACCTGGGGAGAGCACGGCGGGGGTCACGGGGCAGTTGGTTTCAACTTCCCCGGATGGATCAACCATCCGGAACGCCGCCTTCCCCGGTGGCCGCAGCGGCCCCAACTAGTTTCAACTTCCCCGGATGGATCAACCATCCGGAACTGGCCAGGCCCGGCGCTGCTGGTGCAGCCAACTCTGGAGTTTCAACTTCCCCGGATGGATCAACCATCCGGAACCGGTCAGGGTGCCGCTGCCGGTCACGGGGCTGTTGGTGTTTCAACTTCCCCGGATGGATCAACCATCCGGAACGAGCAGCCCCTGCAGCTGCCAGGGTCGCGGTTCAACGTTTCAACTTCCCCGGATGGATCAACCATCCGGAACAACTCAGCTCAGGTAGGCGGCAACCTTGCCGCTGGTGTTTCAACTTCCCCGGATGGATCAACCATCCGGAACTTATGGCTAAGTACGGCGACGTGCTCGGGCCGCAGCGTTTCAACTTCCCCGGATGGATCAACCATCCGGAACCACGTCGGCCACAGTGGCGCCCAGGGTCACGGGATCGTGGTTTCAACTTCCCCGGATGGATCAACCATCCGGAACCATACCGGGCCGCTCCCGTGGCGTTGCCAGCTGGCGTGGTTTCAACTTCCCCGGATGGATCAACCATCCGGAACCCTGGCTGGCACCGTGGCCGGGAACGTGCTGGAGCGGTTTCAACTTCCCCGGATGGATCAACCATCCGGAACATTCCAACCTCACGCACCGTAGCCCTGCTAGCCATTGTTTCAACTTCCCCGGATGGATCAACCATCCGGAACACCGGATCCACCGCAGAAGGGGCAGATGCAGGTGGCAGTTTCAACTTCCCCGGATGGATCAACCATCCGGAACCATTGTTGACGCCTAAAGGCAGCTTTGCCATGCCAGACAAGTTTCAACTTCCCCGGATGGATCAACCATCCGGAACCCGTCCAGCGATGGCGGCACCCTGTGCCAGGACTGCTGGGAGGGTTTCAACTTCCCCGGATGGATCAACCATCCGGAACCATCAATGTAGCACACGGCCTGCCGATGTCAACCCCGTTTCAACTTCCCCGGATGGATCAACCATCCGGAACCATACACAGAAAACCCATAGGAGAGAAAAATGCGCCGTTTCAACTTCCCCGGATGGATCAACCATCCGGAACTCTCTCCGGCGTCGGAGCAACGGCCACGATCACGGTGTTTCAACTTCCCCGGATGGATCAACCATCCGGAACCACGGCCACCGGGGGGCACCCCAGGGCCCGGCCACCGGGTTTCAACTTCCCCGGATGGATCAACCATCCGGAACTTTTAGTGGGTTTCAGGGCTGCCGCTAGCGAAAAGTTTCAACTTCCCCGGATGGATCAACCATCCGGAACAACAGCTCCCGTGCGGCTGCCGTGGCATTGGCCCAGTTTCAACTTCCCCGGATGGATCAACCATCCGGAACGCTGGAGATCCAGGTGAAGGGGTTCGGCAGAGGAGAGTTTCAACTTCCCCGGATGGATCAACCATCCGGAACCGTTCGGGTCGCCACCGGCCGCTGGCCGCTTTTTTAGTTTCAACTTCCCCGGATGGATCAACCATCCGGAACTCTCGGTCCCCTGCCGCTGCCGCTGCGCCGGAGGAGGGTTTCAACTTCCCCGGATGGATCAACCATCCGGAACTCCGGCCGCTCAGCGACAAGGCCCAGGCGCTGCGCCAAGTTTCAACTTCCCCGGATGGATCAACCATCCGGAACCCTTATGTAGGGCATGTAGGGCAGGTCCTAGGAATAGTTTCAACTTCCCCGGATGGATCAACCATCCGGAACCGCAGCCTGTGAAAAGCCACGGGTGGCCTCGGGTTTGGGAGCCCTCAGCGCGCAACGCCATTATGGCCCATGCCAAGCCGCGCTCGGGTCGTCTGAAAACCGCTGAGATCCCTTGCTCTGCAGTGCAGCGCGCAGCTCCACGGCGTTGCAACGCATCTGGCGGATTAAATCCCCTGCGCGCTGAGATGAGCAGTTCATGCAACTTCAGGCGCGAGTGACGGCACGGTTGCAGCGAATGTGGCCAAGGGAGTCCTTGGCAACCCTGAGCAGCGGCGCTCAGGTTGCGGAGCTGGTGGGGCAGCGTGGCCTTGTGCACCATCCTTTCAGAGAATGAAGTCTCCCCCCGTTTCAGTGGGCAACTGGGGCAAACCCAAAACAACAATAGAAGCCATCTGTTGAGCAGCAACTGGCCAACAGCAGACACGATCTTGGCTGGGGTCCAGGCAGTGTTCCAGGTGCCGCGTCAGTGCCCGCAGTTGGTCTGTGCGGAGATGACAGGCAAATACACTCCATTGCAGCCGCTGCCCATACCCCTCCAGAAGTTGGGCCAACCGGCGCCGACGGCTGTCGCTCGGGCTGTCATAGGCCACGATCCATAGCTGGGTGGCGGCCACTGTCAGCGTCGTTCTGGAATGATCAGCCCTACGGATGGATCATCGACAAACCGCACCAGACTGCGCACCAAGCGCTCCAATAACGCCCAGCGAGGGCCATGCTCCTCCTGCTCATTGAGAGTAATCTCGCTCGCCATGTAAAGGCTCCAATCCTTCAGCCAGGCGCGGCGTGCCTCCTCCGTCAGCAAGACGGCCCCATCCTCAGAGCGGAGATCACGATCCGCCAGCATCCGATGCGTGCGAATGCGCCAGCAGTTGAACGGGTCGACCAGCAGGGTGCGCAACGGTTCGATCAGATCAGACACCAATGCGGCATGGCGGGGGCTGCCATGGTGCAGCACACCCTCGTAGGGGTCGAGGCCCTGTAACTCCACATGGGTATACATCGCATTCCAGAGCACGCTGTAGCCAAAGCTGGCCACCGCATCGAAGGCCGTGGTGGGTGGCTGGCGATGGCGGCCGTCGAAACCAAAACCATCCTCCTCCAACAACACACCCAATCCCTGAAAATAGGTAGCGGCGGCTTGTCCCTCCAAGCCTCGCAGCCGCTCTTCCAGCAGGCAATGGCTTGCCTGCTGTTGCAGCTGATCCAGCTGATCCAGGGCTGGTTGAATCAACTCGCGGCGCTGGCGGCGCGTCAGGCGCAGCAACAACACGCGGCCATTGCGAATCTTAGCGGCAACCAAAAGCCGTGCGGCTTGCAGCCGTTCGCCAATCCCCAGCGCCTGCTGTCGTCGAGCTAGATGCCGATAGCTTTGCGTAAGAGGATGCAGCCGCCCATGGCACCAACCCGATTCGGTTAAGTACACAATTGGCACCTGACGTTTCAAGCATGCCTTGATCAGTGGGGTCGTAAGCTGAAGATTTCCCATCACCAGGATTTGATCCAGAAGTGGTAGCGGCACCCGCTCCAGTTCCTCTGCATCCTGCCGGACGACCACATTCTCGCCGCTCAGGCCAACTTGGCCGTGGCTTCGCAACAAATACAGGCTACGCATAATCCCAAGCCCGACCAAGGCCAACGCGGTGGAACACGGGTCCATCTTGCCAGCCAGCATCCGCAAAAACCATTGCAGAATGCAAAGGCCCGACCTATGCAATTTTCGCATAGGTCGAGTCGTCCCTGACATGAGCCTTTCCAGATGGCAGTTCGGCATTAGGGTTACGTTCCGCCGCCGGTTCCTATGGTCGATACGCCCTGCTCGCCACTTCGCCCTCGGCCCTGGTCTGCGCTCCTCGCACTGCCTTCCATGCCTGACCAGGGCAGCGTCGCCGCAGCCCCCACCGCGGCATCAGCGGCTGGTCAGCTTCTGGCATGGCGGTGCAGCAATGGAGGTTGAGAAGGTGCTGGATGCCGCCAGCTTCTTCACCAGGGCGGCAGGCTTTGCGCCGCTGCCGTTTCAGCTCAGCTGGCTGCAAACAGCCGCTGCGCCGATCCGCACCTTGGAGGCGCCCACCGGTCTCGGCAAAACCCTGGCCACCCTGGTGGGCTGGCTATGGGATCGCCAGCAGCACCCCGATCTCACACCGCGGCGCCTGGTCTACCAGCTGCCTCTGCGCACGCTCACCGACCAGATCGCCCAAGAATGCCGGCAGGTGATCGCCCGGCTCGGCCTTGCCATCCCGGTGTTCGTGCTGCGCGGCGGCCAGATCGAGAACGACTACGCCGATGCCCTGGCAGACGACGCGGTGATCGTGGGCACCCTCGATCAGGTGGTGAGCCGCCAGCTGATGCGCGGCTATTGCTGCTCTCGCTGGAGCTGGCCACGCCACTTCGCCGCCCTTAACACCGATGTGCGCGTGGTGGTGGACGAAACCCAGCTGCAGGGCGCTGCCGTGCGCACCGCGATCCGGCTGCAGCAGCTGCACCAGCAGCACGGCGGACCGGCGCCGCGCCAGCTGATCCTCTGCTCCGCCACCCTCGATCCCTCCCTGCTGCCGCCCGGCACGCCTCGCTTTGGCCTGAGCGACGCCGACCACGCCCACCCGATCGCACAGCGCAAGATCGGCCGGGCCAAGCCGCTCACGGTCGCCGGCGCCGCCGACCCGCTCGATCTGCTGCGGTCCCATCACCAGCCCGACAGCCTCACCCTGGTGGTGCTGAACCAGGTGAAACGCGCCCAAGCGCTCGCCGCCCAGCTGCAGGAGCTGCCCCATCTCCTGCTCCACTCCCGTTTCCGCCGCGCCGATCGCCAGGCCATCGAGCGGCGGCTGCGCGACTTCCGCGGCGTAGTGGTGGCCACCCAAACGGTGGAGGCCGGGATCGACCTCGATGCCCGCCTGTTGATCACCGATCTCTGCCCTTGGGCTGCCTTCGTGCAGCGCTGCGGCCGAGTGGGGCGCAACAACACCTATGCCGATGCGGCGGTGTTGGTGCTGGAGCCCGATGACGCGCTGCCCTACGCCGAGCCGGAACTGGCGGCCACCCGCGCTCGGTTGACCGGCCTCCACGACGCGGCGGTGCGTCAGCTGCTGGCGCTGGAGGCGCCGCCGCAGCCTCAGGAAGGTCAGCGCCTGCGCGGCGACTTCTTTGTACAAACCCTGTTCGACACCCACCCCGCCGCCCAGGGCGAGGACGACATCAGCCCCTATCTGCGGGTGGGCGAGATGCGCGACGTGTCGCTGCTCTGGCGCCCCAACCCAACGACGGAGATGGCCGCCGCCGCCGATCGGGAGCTCTGCCCGGTGCCGTTGCGGACCGCCAAGCAGCGCTTCCAGACGGTGTGGGTCCCAAGGGGCGACCGCTGGGCCGAGATCCCGGCCAGCCAGCTGCGGCTGGGCGATCTGGCGGCAGTCTCCTGCGCAGCTGGCGGCTACGACCCCCAGCAGGGTTGGGATCCAGGCAGCGCCGCTCCGGTAGAGCCCGTGGCGATCGAATCGGATGCGCGGGACCCCGAGGACAGCGCCAGCTTCGGCATGTCAGTACCGGTGACCCTGCCCCAGCATCTGGCCGACACGGAAGCCGAAGCGTCCCGGCTTTGCGTTGCCCTGGCGGTGCCGGAGCCGTTGGCGGTGCCGCTGCGCCGCGCCGCCCTGCTGCACGACATCGGCAAGGCCCATCCGGTGTTTCAGGCCACAATGCGGGCCAATGGCTGCGGTGCGGGCCAGTGGGCCAAGGCACCGGGCTGGGGCGGGCGCCACGAACGGCCCGGCTTTCGCCATGAGCTGGCCTCCACCCTCGCCGCCCTGCAGCTGGGGGAATCGGAGCTGGTCGCCTATCTGCTGATGAGCCATCACGGCAAGCTGCGGATGCGCCTAGAGCCGTTTCCGTGGCAGGCCCGTGACGGGCCGCTGCACGGGATCGCCGAGGGAGAGCAGCTGCCGGCGATCGCGGGCGTCAGCCCAGCGGCGGAGCTCCGCTTCCCACCGCGCGGTCTGGGCAAAGGATGGCGCCCTCTGGCCAGCCGCTTGCTCAGCAGTCACGGACCGTTTCAGCTGGCATGGCTGGAAGCCGTGGTCCGAGAAGCCGACCAGCGGGCCTCACGCCGCTGGCAGATCCTGTCTCCACCCATTTGACATGCACCACACCATCCGCCTGAGTCCTTTGCTTCCCACATTTGTGCCCGCCGGTTTCGTGGATGTGGGCCACAGCGTGGTGCGCGATGCCAAAACGGGCAAGAACCTGGTGATCGTGGATTCGGTGCAGTCGCTGGCCAATCATCTGGAGGCCACGCTGGTGGCCGAGCCGGGCCAGGCGATCGAGGGGCTGCAGGACATGCCCTATCTCCGCCTCACGATCACCGACCCCGCTGGCCGCACGCGCCGTACCAGCAGCCTGGAGCTGCCCCATCGCCTCGCCTCCGGCTGGTTCTGCAAGGCCAAGGAGCTCAAGCGGTTCCAGGAGGAACTGGCCAAAGACATCCTCGATAACGGCATCGCCGCGGCAACCTTCCGCCGCTGCCCCAATTCGCTGTTGCATGGCGTGTTCTACAGCCAGCTAGATGGATTGGATCCCAATGTGGCCAAAACCCCCCGCCTGCTAACCGCAGAAGTGGTGGCCAAGGGGGCCCAATCGATCAGCGATGGCGGTGTCGCCAAAGATCCGCTCTTCCCATCGGGTGACGGCTTCGATGTGGAGTCCCTGGTAGGAGCCAAAGCCAAAGCCTCCGCAGTCGGAGCCGGCTACATCCCTTATCGCCACCAGGCATTCATTGCCGAGGAGATCGAGCTCTCGATCTACCTGGCTGAAGGGCGCATGATGCGACTACCACTACCCGATCCAGCTCGTGAGGTGCTACGCCTACTGGCCCGTCTCAAGCTGGCTCGTCTGCTGGCGGAACCGCTGGATCTTCGCGCCCATTGCATCTTTGAAGTGGAGACCCCAAGCGCCATTCCGGTAGAACTGCAACAGCCGCAGGCGTTGCTGGATGAGCTGCAGCACCGGCTGCAGAACTGCCGTCAGCTGGGGCTACTGCAAGATCCACCACTGACGGAGTTCCAGCTCACCCTGGCGGCGGCCAAGGCTAAAACCAAGGATGGCAAAGGCAAGGGCAAAGCAACAGCCGATGACACGGCTGAAACCGAGGCTCAAGGTGAGGTTGAGGGCGAGGAGTGATGGCCACGGTCCTGCGTATCACCTTGCTCTCCGGGCGCTACGGCGCCACACCCTGGGACCGCAGCGAGTTCGAAGGACAGGTCGAATATCCCCCCTCCCCCTGGCGGCTGCTGCGGGCAGTGCTGCATGGTGCGTTTACCCTCTCAATTGCTTCACCAGCACGTGATCAGCTGCCACAGGGCTTGGCCGAGATCGTCGCCAGCCTGGCCTCCGATCTACCGAGCTATCACCTGCCCTTCGGCGAGTTTGGGCAGATCCGTGGCTTTCGGCCGATCTACGGAGGTGAGGCTGTGCCACCGCTGGCCATCGCCGCAAGCCGCATCAGCAACAGCCAGGGGAAGCGGCGCTCGTTCATCGACTCTTTCCTGCAGCTCGGTGCCGGCAGCGCCATTCATGTCAGCTGGTGTGTGGATCTTTCGCCCGAGCAGCGGAGCCTGCTGAGCGATTGCCTGGCGGGCTTGAGCTACTTGGGCCGGGCTGAGTACCCGGCACTGTGGCAGTTAGTGCCTACCATGCCGGCAGCGAACTGCACACCCGACCCTCAGGGCACCTTGCAGGTGCTCGGCGGCGGCGGGCCTGGCCTGATGGAGGGTTTGCTAATGAATGCGCAGACAGCTCGCGGCGAGGGCCGACAAGAGCTCCCAGGCCAGCAGTGGCACAGCTATCGCTATTCCCCGGATCGTCCAGGGCCAAGGCTGGGGGGCGCAGCGGCGCCTGATGTGACCAGGGCCCTGTACGCGGTGATCGCCAGCCACCCACTCTCGGCCCGTACCGGCCTGGCATGGACCGATCGGCTGCATCGGGCCTTGTTGCAACGGGCGCCATCCTCATCGCTCTTTTCGGGCATGGTGGCCGGGCAACCGCTGGCGGAAGACCAGCGGGCCTGGTACCGCTGGCATGAGCAGGATGGAATGCTCACGGCATTGGAGGTGATCAGCCCACAACCGTTCGTAGAGCAGGAGCTGGAGGCGATCCAGGGCCTGCAACGCCTCTATGCTGGTAGCAGTCTCATGGTGCCTCTGCAACTCATGCGGCTGGACGCAGCCTCACCCAGTTCCGCCAGGCGACTGACGACGGCAACACCGATGCTGCTGTACACAACGCCGCGTGACGGGAAGCTGCAGCGCTACCCTGCCGGCCAGGCGATCCAGAGCCTGTTATGGGGGCTGGGGGAACAGGGGAAGCTCGATCCCGGCCGGTTCCAACAGATCGACAATGCAATCGCTGTGGACCATCCCCAGCACGGCGTCATCCGGGCCCGGTTGCTTCAAGTGATCGACCAAACCACGTTTGCGTGCCGCGGCGAACGGAAGGCCGCCTCCAGCCTGGGTTTCCAGATCGACATGGAATGCGAACGACCATTGACAGCTCTGGGGGTTGGCTGGGGCCGGCACTTCGGCGCCGGCCGACTCGAGGCGGTGCCATGAGCTCGCCTTTCACTGGCTCAGATCTCTCATCGCTTCAGGAAGCTGTGCTGTTTTTCTCCCTTTGCACACCTCGGCCGCCAATCATCCTCATGACTCACACAGCTGCTGTTGATAAACCTGCATGACAACCGTGATGGAGACTGTTCTTCGCGTTGCGCCACTCTCCAGCTATCTCAGTGCTCTTGGTCTGTTGAAGGTGATCCAACAACAGCTGGATGCGGAAGTCCAAGGCTTCTGGCGGCAAGGCCGCTTCCAGCTGGTGTCCAGCCACAGTCCTGCGGGGTTGGCAGAGTTCCTTGCACACCACTACAGGCCTTGCCCTTGCATCACTCCTTGGAACAAATCCAAGGGTGGGGGCAAGGGTTACCTCGATGGGGAGGTCCCAGCGGCCGTGGCTCAGCTGCAAGGGGAACGATTTGCGGAGCTACGCCGAATCGCAGCTTTGGCAGCCCAGGTGATGCCGCCCTACGTACGCAGCGGCCGGGTTGAGATAGAGCAAAAATTTCAAGCGATTGAGGCGCTGGATCGTCAGGCCGATAGCGATGCCTTCTCGGCCTGGCTGGCTATCTGTGCGGTGCTGACGACGGACAGTAAAGATAACCCCATCATCCGCTTCCCAGCCTTGCTTGGAGGCAGTGGCGGCTATCTCGCTGCGGATTTCGGAACTCAATTCGTCAACTCCCTCGCTGCTGCTCAGGCCGAGCATTTCCTCGCGGCGATCGTCGGCTCTACCGCCATTGGGCTGCAGGAGAGCAGCGGCAATACCCTCATTTACAATCCCGCCGGCCGCGGTGATGGGCAGCAGGGCTACAAGGTGGCGACCCGAGACACCCTCGCCGCCAGGGCCAATCCCGCCGATCTGATTCTCGCCGCCGAGGGCATGACCTTCTTTCAGGGCTATGCCACCACCACCCATCAAGATGAGGAAGGCCGTGGCGCCACCCGGCAGGCGAGCTTCACGCTGGCCGTGATGCACAACTCCAGCCTGCACCCCTCCAGCAGCTGGCTGGAGAACAAAGGGCAGCGATCTGAAGAGCTGTGGTGCCCGCTTTGGGACGAGCCCTGCCAGTACGACGCTGTACGTCAAGCCTTGGATCGTGTGGCGATGCTGCCATTACCGAATCAACTGCAAACTGGCACCGACTTCGCCCTGTTCGCCTCCAGGCTCGGCCGCCAGCAGAACCTGTCCGGCTTCGCCCGCTACTGCTTCCCGGCGCGCATCGGCCAGGGCACCAAGATTCCCTCTTTGGTGGAGGTGTTTCCGCTCGGCGAAACCCGCGACGATCGCTCGGATGCGCTGGCCCATGTGGCAGCCTTCACCTCCATCCTTCGAAGGCGCAGCAAGGATCCATCAGTCCCCAGCAGTCAGCGCCATTCCGCAGAGAGCGTCGTAGCGCAGGTTGAGGCTCTGTCCGGAGGAGGAGGATCCTTCGGCGCGCTGCTGCGCGACCTGGTGGCCTGGCGCCGCCAAGAAGAACTGCGCTCGCCCGATGATCAGCTCCACCGCTTCGGTTTCGGCCGACCAGAGCTCCCACCCCAGTGGTTCCAACTCCTGCAGAGCGAGCTGGATGGCCCCGAATGGCGCCTGGCCCTCTCACTCGGCACCGGCCAGCTCCCCGAAACCTTGCAGAAGCACAAAGCCACCACAAGCAAGGATCGTGGCAACGACTCTGCCTCAAAGCCCCAATCCCCTGGCCCAGACCTTCATCGAGTTGCCAGCGGTTGCCCCTATGCCAGCCTCGTGGATGTGATGCTTTTCCTGGAGGGGAGACTGGAAGCCTCGCTGGTGGAGGAGCTGGCCCTGGGGGTGACCTGGATCGAACGCAGCGGCCTGCCGCGTCTGCCAGAGCCGGAGCAATCGCTCCCCTGGCTACCGCCCGATTATCTGGCGGGCCTGCTGCTCAACCAATGGTCATTCCCGGCTCACAGCCCTGCTTTCAAGGACCGCGAGCGCTGGCGGGAAATGCTGCTCGCCGGTCGACCTGCAGAAGCGATGGCCATCGCTCTGCAACGCCTGCGCTTGGCCGAGGTGATCGCTTGGCCCTGGCCGGCCATCACCCACAGCGATCCACAGCGCTTGGCTCAAGCCGTGGCCGTACCGATTCATCGGCTCACCCTGCAGAGGCTCCGCCAACAGGAGCTGCAGCGATGGCATTGACGGCCTACGAGGTGGTTGCGCAATGCCCGTAGCGTTTCCATACCAACGGATCACAGCCTGCCAGCGCTTATCTCATCAGCATCTCAACTGAGCAGGAGCGATCCATCAATCTTCAGCTCCTTTGTGGGGCGAATCCTCCAGCAATCCAATCGTCACCACCACCTCTTCAGCCTCGATGTCATTCAGCCAGGAGAGGGAAGACCAGGCCTTGAGAGCGCGAACAATACCACTACCCACACCATGGTACTGGAGCAGGTCGGGAGCGAAAGAGGCCAGAAGGGCATTGCGACTGAGTCGCACACCTCGACGGATTTGCTCCACGGTAAGACTATTGGGCAACTTGCCAGGACTGCGGATTTCAATGCGATCCGCGAAGATGAACAACTTGATCGAATCCTTGATGAAGTAATCGCGATGCACCAGGGCATTGGTGAGCAGCTCCTCGAACACAAGTTCGGGCACCTCCGGCAAGCCCGGCTGATTAAACGATCCGTACCCGTTCAGGGGTCGTGACGTTGGCAGCGTGAATCCACCCCTGAGCGGCATCTCTCAGTGGGATCAGATCGCAGAACGAATGGTGTGACCTGAGCTGCTCAGCGATCCGGCAGCAGGGAAGGCATCACGCCACCGTGGTGATGGGCAATCCAGGCCTTCTCCAGAAAATCCCAGACATCACGGCCCTGTTGCCGCAGGGTGGTGGTGACGGTGAGCAGGCGGCTGCGGCAGAGGGCGCCATTGGCGGATTGCACGCCCCGGCTGTTGCTTGGCAGACCAGTGATCTTGCGCTGGATCACCGCTGGCCTGAGGGCACGTACTCCTGCGGAGAAGACTTCGTCTTCGGCGGCGTTGTTGGTGGGCTCGATTCCTGGGTGTTCCAGGAAGGTCCAGAGCG
>CAYOCW010000005.1:0-45438 GCA_964402615.1 uncultured Cyanobium sp.
AGGCCCGCAGTTTGCGGAACAGGATCGAGTGGCCGAGATGGATAGCGGCACCGGTGGGATCGATGCCCAGCTTCACCCGCAGCGGCCGGCCGGTCCGCTCCGCCTCCTCCAGCCGCGCCGCCAGCTGCTGGTCGGGATCGGCGGGCCCCGAGCCCGCGGGGAACAGGTCGGCGAGGCCGCGCTGCAGCCAGGCTGGCAAGGCGTGGGGTTGGTGGCAGGCGCTTGCCGCTGTCATGGTCCTCCCGTTGGCCGTCGCGGGCGCATTTTCTGTGGCGAGCACTGTAAGCAGTGGTCCTGTAAGCAGCGGCTCCTGGCTGCCGCTCCAGCGGCAACCTCGACGGCGCTGATGGCCGCTCGGCTTCAGGGGCTCTGATCCAGCTCGGTCTTCATGCGGGCGAGAGTGTGGCGCATCTGTTCGAACATCCGTTCGGGCGTCAGGCCGAAGTTGCCCAGCTGCGTGCGCAGCTGCTCCACGGTGAGCTTGGCCTGAAAGTCGTCCGATAGCTCGAAGCGCTTCATGAATACGCGATAGCGTTCCATCATCTCTTCCATGCGATCGATATAGAGCTTCTTGCCCTCTCGGTCAAACTTGCCGTACTCACTGCCCAACTGCATCAGCTGCTGGTAGTCGCCGAATAGACGTTTCGCCTCGTCCTGCACGATCTCGGAATCGAAGAAAGCCATGGCTGCAGTGTCTGTTGGCGTCTTGGTTCATTTTGAACAAGTTGCTCAGCTCCCGTCGGTGCGGATCCGCGCATCATGGGTTTCGCTTCGCTGTCCAGCGTTTTCACACTCGTGGCACGTGACCCTGCCGCCCGGTCCGGCGGAGCAAGCCATGGACTTCACCCCCCACCTGGAGCGCCTGCGCCAGAATGCCGAGCTGGCTGAAACCCTGCTGGGCTCCAGCAGCATGGTGCTCTGCCTCGGCAGCCGCGCCCTGCTGTACGTTGCGATCGCGGCAATCCGTCAGCCGGGGCAAATCCTGGCAGCGGTCACCACCGAGGCCGAGGGGTTGGCCCAGGTGGAGGCTCGGGCTCCCGAACTGCTCGTGGTCAGCGACCGCCTGGAACACGGTTGCGGCATTGCCTTGGCCGTGGCGGTGCGGCACCGCTTCCCCGATTGCCGCATCCTGCTGCTGGTGGAGCGGGAGCACCGGCTCTGGAAGATCCAGGAGGCGATCGACGCCGGCTGTGAGGGGATCCTGCTCGATTCCGAAATCGGCGAGGGCCAAGAACTCACGGCGCTGCGCAGCGTTTGCAGCGGCCGCGTCTACCGCCGTGGCGACCTCGGCCGTCATGGGCCATCCCGGTTGACGCTGCTGCTGAGCAACCGGGAGCGGGAGGTGTTGCGGTTGCTGGTTCAAGGCGGCGGCCGCAGCAACCACGCCATCGCTCAAGAGCTGACCCTCTCGCAAGAAACCGTGCGGACCCATGTGCGCAACCTGTTGGCCAAGCTGCAGGCTCGGGATCGGCTGCATGCCGCCCTGCGCGCTGTGCACCTTGGCCTGGTCGACTACCACGAGGCAGCCAGCGACCGCTAACTTCGGGCGGAGTCCAGGCGAGACCCGATGGCGCGGCGGCACTGGTTGGACCCGCTGGCCCGACGCTTGCTGATCGCCACCGGTCAGCTTCCCGGTGCCATCCCCGCTCGCCAGACCGGTCGACCGCCCGACCGCTGGGCCGGCCTTGCTTCGGGCCCTGCCCCGGGCCTTGCCCATGCCGACGTTGACCATGCCGACGTTGACCATGCCGAACAGGTCGAGCGCGATCTGCTGGCGTTGAAGCTGCGCGGCAACCCGAAGCTGCGCCTGCGCACTGCTGCGGAGGTTCGCCACGCGGCCGCCCTCGGCTGGTGCCTGGATGTGAACCGCGCCACGGCCGGCGACTGGTTGCGGCTGCCCGGCTGCAGCCTGGATCAGGCTGACCTGCTGCTGCGCTCCCGGGCGGAAGGTTGGAGCTGTTCGGGCCCGCAGGATCTGCAGGAGCTGCTGGCTCTGGAGGATGCGCAGATCCTCAGCTGGTTGCCGGTGCTCGCCTTTCGCGGCGCTGGGGACGCGGCGCCGCGCGCCGGATTGCCGCCGCTGCGGATCAACCAGGCCAGCGATCAAAGGCTGCGTCGTCAACTCGGCCTCTCCGAGGCCTGCTGTCAACGGCTGTTGCGGGAGCGCGCCCTGGCACCCTTCCGCAGCCTGGCGGACCTGCGCCAACGCTTGCAGCTGCCTGAACCCCAACTGGAAGCCTGGATCGGCAGGCTCAGCTTCCAGCCGGGCTCGGCCAGTCCGCTGCTGCCCCCGGCGCCGCGGCGCCGCGGCCAGGTCTGAACCGCGATGGCGCGCCAGGGGGAGCTGTTCGAGCCGGCAGCCGCATGGCACGAGGGTGAGGCCCTGCTGTCGCCGGAGCTGCCGTTGCTGCGCCATCAGCTGCTGGCCTGGCAGCAGAACCTCGCCCGGCACCAGGGTCCGCTGTTCCGCCGCGCCGGCCAGCCCGCCGCCCGCAGCGAGCAGCAGGGCAGTCTGTTCCCACCGGCCTCGCTCTCCGCGTCGCCCCAGCGGGAGCCTCCCCTGGACTGGGCCGATCCCCAGGCGTGGGCCGAATGCCTCGACCCGCTGGCGCTGCAGGCCCAGAGCCTGGGATTCTGGCGCTGGCCCACCGCACCGCACCTCGGGGCCGCGATTTACCTGGTGATCGATCGCCCTGCGGATCCCGCTCCGCCGCTGTTGCTCTACGTGGGCGAAACCGGCCGGGCGGACCGGCGTTGGAAGGGGGAGCACGACTGCAAGTCCTATCTGGCCGCCTACGGCGAAGCCCTGCAACGGGCCGGGCTCACCGCTCGGCTCAGCATTCGCTTCTGTTGCGATGTGCCGGCGGCGATCAAGCCGCGGCGCGCCCTGGAGCAGGCTCTGATCCAGCGCTGGCTGCCGCCGTTTAACAAGGAAGCTCGGCATCGCTGGGCGACGCCCTTCGGGGCTGAGGCCGGCTGATCCGGCCGCCGTCGGGGCGCGACAGCGTTGGGGCAGAGACTGCGATCTGGTTACGATCGACCCTGATCTTGATCCATCCAATGCAGTTCCGCTGCCTGACCACTCCCGGGTCCGTGCTGGAGGCCTGGGATGGTGATGCCCTGGCCGTCGGTCTGTTCACGGATGCGCGCCATCCCACCCGTGGACGCTTGGGTGAGCTGTTCGGTGCCGATCTGGAGCGGCATCTAGAGCAGCGCCAGTTCAAGGGCAAGCCCGGTGAGTGCGCCTGCATCGAGCGGCTGGGGGCCAGTCCTTCGCTGTTGATCTTGGTGGGTCTTGGCGATCCGGCCGCCTTCCATCTCACCGGACTGCGCCAGGCCAGCGCCACGGCTGCTCGCCAGGTTAGCCGCGTCGGTGGCCGTCGCCTGGGGCTGTGGATGCCGGTGGAGGGGTTGGAGCCGGCGGCGGCGGCGGCGGCCATGGCCGAGGCCACCCGCCTGGCGCTGTACAAGGACCAGCGCTTCAAGAGTGAAGTGGAGCCCCGCAGCCTGCCCGAGGAGGTGGCGTTGCTGGATCTGCCGGAAGCCGCCAGCCGGGGACTGGACAGCGTGGACGCCATTTGCAGCGGCGTGGAGTTGGCCCGTGAGCTGGTGGCGGCGCCTCCCAACGTGGCCACGCCAGCAGGCCTGGCCGCAACGGCCGCTGATCTGGCCCGCGATTTTGGTCTGGACTTGACGCTGCTGGAGCGTTCCGACTGTGAGGCCCTCGGCATGGGCGCCTATTTGGGCGTGGCTCAGGGCTCGGAACTTCCCCCCAAGTTCATCCATCTCATCTATCGCCCTGAAGGTGTGGTGCGGCGGCGGGTCGGCCTGGTGGGCAAAGGCCTCACCTTTGATTCCGGCGGCTACAACCTGAAGACGTCTGGTTCGATGATCGAGATGATGAAGTACGACATGGGAGGAGCCGCAGCGGTGCTGGGAGCCATGCGCAGCATCGCCCAATTGCGCCCGGAGGAGTTGGAAGTCCACGCGATCGTGGCCAGCTGTGAAAACATGATCAGCGGCAGCGCCATCCATCCCGGCGACATCCTGACCGCCTCGAACGGTCGCACGATCGAGATCAACAACACCGATGCCGAGGGGCGCCTCACCCTGGCCGATGCGTTGGTCTATGCCAGCGGCCTGAAGCTCGACGCCGTGGTCGATCTGGCCACCTTGACGGGGGCCTGCGTGATTGCCCTGGGAGAGGAGATCGCCGGTTTGTGGACCGATAGCGATGTGTTGGCGGATGGCCTGTTGTCTTCCGCGGTCGCCAGCGGTGAATCCCTCTGGCGCATGCCGCTGCGGCACTCCTACAAGGACGGACTGAAAAGCACCCTGGCTGATTTCAAGAACACCGGTCCTCGGCCGGCTGGATCGATTACCGCGGCCCTGTTTCTGCAGGAGTTTGTGGCGGAGGGATTGCCATGGGCCCATCTCGATATTGCCGGTACGGTATGGACGGACAAGGACCGCGGCGCTGACCCTGCCGGTGCCACGGGTTTTGGCGTCAGGACCCTGGTCAACTGGATTGGCTTCGGGGCACCCGCCTGAGCGGGGAGGGTCCGGCCCTGAAGCTTGTCGCCATCGCTGAGCCTCCGGCTGATGCTCAGGCCGCCAGGGCGGCATGGGTTTGACCCTGGCGCGGCGGTTCGCCGTCCTGGCCCTGAGCCTGGGACGGAGCCTCCAGGGCGTGGATTTGCCAGCGGGCCCGGTCTCCGCAGCGGGCCAGCAGGGCGTCGAGTTGGTCTGCCGCCTGCTTGGGACTGGCGTAGGGACCGATATGACGGGTCTTCAGACCGTCCCTGATGGTCAGCAGATACATACAGACCAGGTGTTCCGGGCCAGACCACGCTAAGCCTGTTTTCTGGTGCTGAACAGGTGGGAACTCCGTTCCGTCCGCCAGATTCGGGATCGTTCGGTTCCGGCTTCTTCAGGATTGGCTTAGATTCGGGCTGGGGGCACCGCCATGGCCGCTGAGCCATCTGCGGTCCAGCCCCGAAACGGCAGCGTTCAGCTGGAGGTGTCCGGGCGCCCTGCCGCCGATCTGCTGGAGCGTTCCCCCTCGCCGCGGCGGGAGGGTTGCCAGGCCACACCCTGACGGGCTTGCTGCCTCCACACAGCGTCGAGTCGTTGATCGCGGCCGCAGGACCAACGGTAGTAGCGATAGCGGAGCGGATTGCGGTCGGCGTAGTTTTGGTGGTACTCCTCCGCTGGCCAGAAACGCTCCAGGGGTTGGATGGCTACCTTGAGTTCCGCCGCTGGCCTGCCCAGCTCGCGGGCGGCCGCCTGAAGGCTGCGGCGAGCTTCGTTGGCCTGGGCGGGGCCGGCCGTGAAGATCACGGGCCGGTAGGAATCGCCCCGATCGCAGAACTGCCCGGCGCCGTTGAAGGGGTCGATGTTGCGCCAGTAGGCCCGCAGCAGCGCCGCATAGCTGAGACGGCTGTCATCAAAGCGCACCAGCACGCTCTCCTGATGGCCGGTGCCGCCGCGTGAAACCTGCTGGTAGGACGGGTTCTCCAGCTGGCCACCGCTATAGCCGCTCACCGCGCTGGTCACCCCCGGCACCGCCTCCAGGTCATGCTCCAGGCACCAGAAGCAGCCGCCCGCCAGCACCGCTTGCTGCACGGCTGCTTCGGCAGGAGCGGACGTCGCCAGCAGCAGCCAGAGGGCGAGGGTCAACGTCAGCAGTGGCCTCAGCATGGCGGCAGGCTGTCGAGGATGGCAGCGGCGGCCCGCTGGGTTGCGCCCGGTTCTCCGAGCCGCTGGCGCAAGCGGCCGTAGCCGGCCAGAATTCGCTGCCGCTCTTCACTATTCGGCCGCAGCAGCGGTTCGACGGCTGCGGCCACGGCATCGGGCTGGAGCTGCTGCTGCAGCAATTCCGTCACCAGGCGTTCCTCCAGCACGAGGTTGACCGGCGAGATGTGCTCAACATTAAAGCGGAGCAACTGACGGGCCAGAAACGCGGTGGGGCGACTGAGGCGATACGCCGCCACCTGCGGCACGCCCCGCAGCGCCAACTCCAGGTTCACCGTGCCCGACTTGGTGAGTGCCGCATCGGCCGCGGCCCAGAGCTGGGGCTTGAGGGAATCGCTCCGCTCCGCCGGGATCACCCGACCCCGCAGGCCGGCTTGGCGCAAAGCCCGCTCCAGCACAGGCTCAAAGCCGGGCTGGGCGGCGGGCACCAGCACCTCCAGCGCCGGCAGACGGCGTTGCACCAGAGCCAGGCCCGCCGCCATGGTGGGCAGCAGATAGCGCAGCTCCTGGCGGCGGGAGGCTGGTAGCAGCAGCAGCACGGGCGCTGCGCTGGGCAGGCCGAGGGCGCTGCGGGCTTGCTGCCGGGAGGGCAGCGGCTGGAGCGTGTCGAGCAGCGGGTGGCCCACCCAGGTGACCTCGGCGCCACGGGCGGCGTAGAAGCTGGCCTCTTGGGGGAAGATGGCCAGGATGCGATCGCTGAAGCCGATCAGACGGGTGCTGCCACCATCCCCGAGTTGATAGGCCCATTCCTGAGGCGCGATATAATAAAAGATGGGTACTTTTTGGGGCAGGCTTTTGATCTTGAGGCCCAGCTTTACGTTGGCACCCATGTAATCGATGAGCACCACGCCGTCCGGCATTTGCTCATTGAGCCAGCGATTCACGCGGGCTTGGGTGGTGAGGGTCGGCAGCAGCAGGGGCAGGGCCTCGAGCAGGCCGATGGCGCCCAGCCCAGCGGTGTTGGCCAGCAGCCTGGCGCCGGCGGCCTGCATGCGCGGACCACCGAGGGCCACCACCTCCAGCGGCAGCTGGCGGCGGCGAGCCTCGGCGTGCAGGGCCTCGACCAGAAGCCCTCCCTGGAGGTCTCCAGACACCTCCCCTGTGCTGACCAGCAGGCGTGGCATCAGCGCTGGGCGGGGAGAGGTCCGCGGCGTCCGGGGCCGATCGACAGCTCCAGGAAGCCACACAATTCATCGGCGGCTGGCAGCAGCACCTGCTCGCGGGCTTGCCGCAGGGCTTGCGCTAGCACCAGCTCACTGCGATAGATCAGGTTCCAGATCTCTTGAAGCTGCCGAAGCTCCTCGCCGCCATGGCGTTCGGCCAGACCGCTGCGGCGCAGGCCGATGCGATTCAGGCCCCGCACCCGCCCCGGGTGACCCTCCACCATGCTGTAGGGAGGCACATCGCGATCGACGCGGCTCATGCCCCCCACCATGGCGAGGCTGCCGATGTGAACGAACTGGTGGATGCCCAGCACCCCCCCGATCACGGCTCTGTCGCCAATCACGACATGGCCAGCCACCGCCACCCCGTTGGCGATGACAATGCGGCTGCCAAGCTGGCAATTGTGGCCAATATGGCTATAAGCCATCAACAGGTTATTGTCGCCAAGACTTGTGCACTCGCCTTCGGCTGTGGCGCGATTGATGGTCACGCACTCGCGGATGGTGTTGCCATCGCCGATGACCACCTTGGTGGGTGCTCCTCCATATTTCAGATCCTGGGGTTCGAGCCCGATGCAGGCACCCGGGAAGATGCGATTGTTGCGGCCCAGTCGGACTTGGCCATCGATGACCACATGGGGACCAATCCGGCAGCCATCTCCAAGTTCCACCTCCGCTCCAATCACGCTGTAGGGGCCGATTTCCACACCGAGTCCGATGCTCGCCCGCGGATCGACCACGGCGGTGGGATGAATGGATGGGGCCGTCGCGGTGCTGGACATGGCGTCAGTCGACCAGGGAGAACATCAGGTCACCGGAGCAGACCAGTTGTCCATCAACCCTGGCTTCAGCATGAATCTTGCCGAAGCGACGGCGCTTGATGCTGATCAGCTCGCAGCTGATGCGGAGTTGGTCGCCGGGCACCACCGGACGGCGGAAGCGTACGCCGTCGATGCCGGCAAACACAAACAGTCCCTTGGGCAGATCTGGAACCTGGGTCACGATCAAGCCTCCAACCTGGGCCATGGCTTCAACGATCAAGACGCCTGGCATCAGCGGGCGTCCCGGAAAGTGCCCCTGAAACTGGGGCTCATTGAGCGTGACATTCTTGATCGCCACAGCGCTTCTGCCGGCCTGATATTCCACGACCCTGTCCACCAGGGCGAAGGGATAGCGGTGTGGGAGCAGGTTGAGAATCTGTTCGCTGCTGATCTGCGCGGCGGGGGGGGCTGCTGCCGGCGTCGCGGGCATCGGCGTGCTGGGGCAGTCGCTGCTGGGGGAGGTGACGCTCAAAGGAGACATGCAGTGGGGGCGGTGGCAAAGGAGGCCATGGATCGGGCGAGAGCCGTGTGCAGCTGATGAGAGCCGCGGTAAGCGAAGATCTGAGCCTGGGGCAGGCCCACCAGCGCCAGATCGCCGAGCAGATCCAAAAGCTTATGGCGCACGGGTTCCTGCTCGAATCGCAGCGGTGGGTTGAGCCAGCTGTCGCCATCGCAGACCAGGGCGTTGTCGAGGGCGCCGCCGCGGATCAGCCCTGCGGCCAGCAGCTGATCAATCTGCTCGCGGAAACCAAAGGTGCGGGCCGGAGCGATCTCGGCCACGAACTGCTGCGGCGTTAGCTCCAGGCTGAACAGTTGTCGGCCGATGGCCGCCTGCGGAAACTCGATGGCCACGCCGACGCTGAGCCGCTCGGCCGGCAGCGCCGCCGCGAAGCTGCTGCCGCGCCGTTCGATCAGTCCGTCCGCTGGCAGCGGCACGGCCGGGCGCGGACCCAGCGGCTGCAGGCCAGCGCTGCCGATCGCCTCCACCCAAGGCAGGGCGGAACCGTCCAGCAGCGGAATCTCCTCGCCGTCCACCAGGATCTCGGCCTGGCTGACCCCGCAGCCGACCAGAGCCGCCAGCAGGTGTTCCACCGTGGCCAGCCGCCGTTCCCCCAGCTGCAGGGCTGTGCAGAGGCGGGTGTCGCACACCTGGCCGGGGTGGAGACGCCGCGGGGGCAGGTCCGGCCGATCCAACCAGCCGACGTGGTAACCAGGATGCTCGCTCGCCTGCAGGCGCACCCGGGTGATGGAGCCACTGTGCAAACCAATCCCGCCGAGCTCGACGACGGAGGCCAGGGTCCAGTTCTGACGGTAATCGCAGGGCCAGCTGGTCACTAGAACTTCCAACCGACGCCGAGGTTGAAGCGCCAGCCCGCTGTGTTTTGGCTGGCCACCTCCAGCCGCAACGGTCCCACCGGGGTGGTGACAATCAGGCCGGTCCCGACCGAGAAGCCCGATCCCGGCTTGCCGAGCAGCCCACCGGGGTTGCCGGGAACGGAAGCTTGGCTGCCGAAGGTGGTCCCGCCATCGATGAAGATTTCACCACTGATGATGCTGAAGATGGGGAAGCGATATTCAATGGTGGCTTCGCCGAAGCTGGTACCAACCCCGAGATTGCAATCGTAGAAGCCACGCACAGAGTTGCCGCCGCCAAGGCAGAACGCTTCAAAGGGGGGGATCGTGCCGATGTTGGTGCCGGCTAGCAACTGGAAAGCCAGGGCCTGCTTGCAATCCTCAGCTTCGCCGGGCTTGGGCCGGCAGCCTTTGTAGAAGTTGAGCCAGCGCACCGGGATGTAATGAGTGAGGCCGGCCCGGAGGCGGTTGAAGGTGGGAGAGTTGGGACCCACGGACACGAACTGTTCGCTGCTGAGGCTTAAAAAGTTCCCTTGGGTGGGATTGCGCGGGTCGTTTAGAGTGTTGTAAGTGGCGGCAAGCCGCAGGCCAACCAATTGGTTGCTGCTTGCGCAATTATAGGCTAAACAGATGATCTGGTCGGAGGGGATGACCGGAAAGGTATTGAAGATATTTGGCAGCGACTGGGAGTAACTATTGGAGGAAATTCCATAACTCATCGGCTGGCCAGCTGAGTTCATCGGCGTCGCCTCCTGGGCGCTGAAGCCCAGCACAAGCCCCCAGTTGGCCCGCTTGAAGGGGTTGCCGCCATTGAGAGGGCGGACAAACTGGATATTGCCACCAACACGTTGCACCAATACATTGCTGCCGTCGAGCTGGAAGGTGCTCAGACCTGAAGCGAACAAGGCCTGCTGCAGGCTGGTTGGCGTGAAAAAAGCAGCTTCAGCAATGTTGGCGAAAACGGTGCCAATGTTGGCAACAAACGGGTAGGAGGGGGCTTGGTAGAAACTAGAAACAGTGAGGATGTTGCCATTCGATGTGCCGTCCGCGTTGGCATAGCTTTGGAAAATCTGCGGAGCTTCGCGGCTGATGAAGGCCTTGATCCGCATGGCCGTGCGAAAGCGGTCGCCGCGGATCCAGGGGTCGGTGAAGGTCACATCCGCCAGGGCTCCGAACTGACCGAAGGTGAAGCTGGTGCTCAGATCCCAAGCCCGGCCGAACAGATTCGAATCTTGTAACTGGATCTGGCCGAATACACCCTGGCTTTGACTGTATCCCAAGCCTCCCGATAATGATCCTGTCGATTGTTCGACGATGCCCAGCACGATCGTGATGCGGCCAGGATCGTCAGACACCGGCTTCAGCGTCACTTTCACGTCGCTGAACAGGCCGGTGCCATAGAGGCGCTTGAGGTCCTCTTCAAGATCGCGGCGGTTGAACACCTGCCCGGGTTTGAGAGAGATCTCACGGCTCACCACCCAGGGTTGGGTCTTGCCCTTGATCGGTTGACCCTTGTCGTTCGTGGAGGATCCATCCTTGGTCAGGAATTGAACCTCAACCCCTTCGACGATGCCCTGGCGCACCTCCAACAGCACCTCGCCATCCGGGCTGATCCGTTTCGGTCCCGATACCCGCGCCAACGAATACCCCTTGTCGGCATACCATTTCTGCAGATCTTGCATGCGACTCTGCAGGGTGTTCAGGTTGAGGGTGCGGCCGTATTCGGCAGCGAAGGTGTCCTGAACCACCTTGGCGGGGACCTTGGCATCGGCAGGCTCCAAGCTCACCTGGCGCAGCACCGGGTTGGGGCTGACGATCACCAGCAGCCTGACGCCTAAGGGGCTGTCCTTCGGTTGAATGCGTACATCAGAAAACCAGCCCGTGGCGTAGATCGCCGCCAGGTCGTTGCGCAGTTCGCTGCGCGTCACCTCCGTGCCCGGCGTGACGGCCATCGCGTCGTAGGCGGCCCGTTCAAGCCGCTGGCGCTCGGGGTGGTCTTCAAGGCCCTGGATCACCACTTCGCTGACCAGCACCCGTGGCTCGGCGTTGGCGCTGGCTTCCGGTTTCAGCAGCGGGCCGCGGGGCTTGGCGGTCCCGTCCGGCGTCGGGGGGGCCAGGGGATCGTCCGCCGGCGCGGGCGCGCCGCTAGCGGGGCTTGACGGGGCTGGGCCGGGCGGCTCCGCGACCGCCCCAGCGGCACCGCCGGGGCGGTCCGCTGATCCGGCGGCCGGTCTGCCAGTCGGCGGTGCGACACCCGGCGCGGGAGCGGCTCCGGCCCCGGCCGAACCGGACGGTGCGGCGGAGGCGCCGCGGCTCGGGGTGGAGTTCGCGGGGGGCGGTAGCGAACGGCTGGGTTGGGCTGTTGGGGCGACGGCCCCGGCGGGGTCCGCCTTTGCTGGAGCCGCCGCGCTGCCGGGAGCGCCCTGGGCCACCGGGGTGCTGACGGGCGCGGAGCCCACTGTGTTGGGGGCAGCCACGGCCTCGAGTGGGCCCAGGGTTAGCAGGGAAGCAGCCAACAGCGGCAGGCTGGTCGCCGCACCAACAACGCCGGGGGGCAGAGCGGAAAACGTCCGGCGCGGGCGAACGACGGCCATGTGCAAAGGATTGAGATGCGGTCTTGCCGCAAGTTCCGCAGACCTTACCGGTAGACCCTCGGTTCCGGACAGACCCCTTGGACCCGTTTGAGGACCTCCCTGTAGGCCTCCACCACGCCGCCGAGGTCCTGGCGGAAGCGATCCTTGTCGAGGATGCGATCCCGTTGATCCAGCACGCCTTGATCCCAGAGGCGGCAGGTGTCCGGGCTGATCTCATCGGCCAGCAGCAGCTGGCCCTCGCGCGTGAGCCCCACTTCGATCTTGAAGTCGACCAACTCCAGGGCCAGGGCGGAGAAGAGCTGGCACAGACCTTGATTCACCGCCAGCGCCAGGGTCTCGATGGCCTTCAGCTGATCGGAATCGAGGATCTCAAGCCGCTGCAAACGCGCCTCCGAGAGCAGCGGATCGCCGTAGGCATCATCCTTGTAGTACAGATCCAGCAGCGGTGGAGCCAGGGCTGTCCCCTCCGCAATCGGCAGCTGACGGCAGAGGGAACCGGCTGCACGGTTGCGGATCACGACCTCCAGGGGGATGACCTGCAGACGTCGGCAGATCATCCAATTCTGGTCGATCACCCCCAAGTAGTGGCTGGCGATTCCCTGCGTTTCCAGGTGTTCGAACAGCAAGGCGGCGATTCGGCAGTTGATCTGGCCCTTGCCCGCCAGGCTGGCCTTCTTGACGGCGTTGAAGGCCGTCGCGTCGTCCTTGTAGTGAATCGCCACCACATCGGCTTGATCGGTGGCATGCACCCGCTTGGCCTTGCCCTCGTGCAGCAGGGGGCCGATCGAGCAGCTGGTCATGGTAGAGCGGGGAGAGGAGGGGAGGGCAGCGGCGCCACTGGGGCGGATGAGCTGCTGGCCGCCGCCGCTGGCGGCGTGGTCGCAGCGGCGGCGGCTGTCGCTGGCGCCGCCGCTGCCGCCGCGGCATGGCCCCCGGGATCCCGTGGTGAGCGCAAGCGCCGCTCCAGAGCCTCCATTCGGGGGCTCTGGCCTGGATTTTGCTGAAGCAGGCGCCATTCGCCGTAGGCGTCATCCAGCCGGGGACTGAGCCGCAGTCGTCGCTCCAGCGGGCGCGAGGAGGAGGCCAGACGGATTTGGTCGTCCAGCATCTCCACCACCAATCCCCAGGCGCCAGCGGCGGCAGCGAGCTCCAGGGCGGGATCGAGCAGCCGCTCCCGCTCCGCCGCTGGCAGGTCGCCCAACAGCGACACCGCCCGTTGCAGGCGTTGCGCCTGCAGGATCAGCAACCCGTTGTCGCCTGGGGGGATCGGCAGGCGCGCGACGGCCAGCAACCGTTCCGCAGCCTCCACGAAACGTCCGCGAGCTTCGAGATGGTCCGCCAGCAGGTCGATCGCCGGCCGCCGTGGCGCTGGCGTGGCGGCTCTGGCGCCTTCGGGAGCATCGCCCAAGCGTGTCAACACCAGCTGCAAGGCGGCGAGGTTCTCGCTGCGGCCACCAGTCAATCGCTCCAGGGCCCTGGCCGCCAGACGGTGGTCGAGGTTGGCATGGGCGGCTCGCCACTGCAGCAGCAGCCATTGCACCCGTCCGGCGCCGCGGTCCGGGCTGAAGCGATCCAACACCGTCAGCGCGGCGACCGGCGCCCGACAGCTCAGCAGCACCTGCGCGGTCGCTAGCACCTTCGGCAGGGTGACCGGTTGCATTGGCAGCTCCAGCAGGCGCTGGCGCAGCAGGTTCAAGCGCTGGGTCTCGCCGGCCGCGGCACTCCACCGGCACAGATCAGCCAGTCCGGCCAGGTCGTCCTGACGCAATCGGCCCAGAAAGGCCCGCTCGCTGAGGCGGCGCGTGGGGCGCTGGCCGTCAGGGGCCGATGCCGCAGGGGCCGCAGCCGGCTGTTCCGGGGAGCCGGGGCCCTTCGTCTCGACCCGCTGCGCCCGCGGTCGCGGCTCGCCGGCCGCGGCGCTGGGCTGGAGCGGCGATGGGGCGAGGGGAGCGGCGCGGCTGGCCGGGATCGGGGCGATCATCAAGCTGGCTAGGGGCCCCAGGGCCCCCAGGCTGCTCGGCAGGCGCCAGATCCATGGGCGCGGCCGCCGGCGGTTTGGTCGGTTGGTCGGTCGGTTGGATAGCGGCGGGGACTCCTCGGGGGGCGCTGAGATCGGTTCCACAGGGGCGCGCTTGGTCAAGGACAATGGCGGTGACGGGGTTGGGTGACTGGGCCGACCGGGCCGATGACCTCGGGGTCAACCTAAGGGACCCCGCTGCCCCTGCAACCGCGGCCGGCTGCCGTTCGCTCCGCCTTCTCCCCGATCCCGGACCATGGATCCCCACGCTCCCTCCGCCGCACCCCCCGCGGGTTCCAGCCCTGCCCATGTTCTGGTCGTGGGGGCTGGCGGTCGTGAAAACGCCTTGGGCTGGGCCCTGGCGCGCTGTCCGGGCGTGGAGCAGGTCTGGATTGCCCCCGGCAACGGCGGCAGCGAGGCCATCCCCGGTTGTCGATCCCTGCCGATCCGGGATGACGATCCACCCGCCCTGGTGGCCGCCTGCCTGGATCGCCAGATCGATTTGGTGGTGATTGGTCCGGAGGCGCCGCTGGCGGCCGGGCTGGCCGATCAACTGCGTCAGGCTGGCCTGGCCGTGTTCGGTCCCGGTGCTGACGGGGCCCGGCTGGAGGCGAGCAAGCGCTGGGCCAAGGAGCTGATGCTGACCGTCGGCGTGCCCACGGCCGGCCACTGGGTGGTGGAGTCCCTGCCGGAGGCCCTGGCGCTGCTGGCCCGGCTGGACAGGCCCCTGGTCGTCAAGGCGGATGGCCTGGCGGCGGGAAAGGGGGTCACCGTGGCCAGCAGCGTCGACGAGACCCGCGCGGCGATCGAGGCTGCCTTTGCCGGCCGGTTTGGAGCGGCTGGCACCACCCTGGTGTTGGAGGAGTGTCTGCACGGGCCCGAGGTGTCGGTGTTCGCCCTGTGCGACGGCCGCTCGATGGTGCTGCTGCCCCCTGCCCAGGACCACAAACGCATCGGCGAGGCGGACACGGGGCCGAACACGGGGGGCATGGGGGCCTACGCGCCGGCGCCCCTGCTCGATGACGAGGCCCTGCTGGCGGTGCAGCGGCAGGTGTTGGAGCCGATCCTGGCGGGCCTGCGGCAACGGGGGATCGATTACCGGGGCGTGATCTTCGCGGGGCTGATGTTGACCGAAGCCGGGCCCCGGGTGATCGAGTTCAACTGCCGCTTCGGCGATCCCGAATGCGAGACGCTGATGCCGCTGCTGGGCCCCGAGCTGGCCGCCGTGCTCCTGGCCTGTGCCCGCGGCGATCTGACGACCGCTCCGCCGCTTCGGGTGCTGCCGGGCTGCAGCGCCTGCGTCATCGCCGCCGCTGCGGGATATCCCGCCGCCAGCCGCCGCGGCGATCCGATCCAGGGCCGTTTTCCGGCAGCCGAGGATCTGCAGCTGTTTCATGCCGGCAGCTGCCGCGACGAGACCGGCCAGTTGGTCACCGCCGGCGGTCGGGTGCTGGCGGTGGTGGCCCGGGCAGCGGATTTCGAGCGGGCCTTCGAGCGGGCCTATGCCGGCCTGGCGTGCCTCCACTTTGAGGGCATGACCTATCGCCGCGACATCGGCCATCAGGTCCGTGGCCACCACCAGGGAGCCAGCGCCTGATGACCGCTGCGGCCCGGAGCCCAGCCTCGGCCGGCTGGCGGCAACGCCTGGCCCGCTGGTGGGCGGAGTTCAGCCTCCAGACCAAGTTGCTGGCTGTTGCCACGCTGGTTGTCAGCTTGCTGATGACAGGCATCACCTTCTTCGCTCTCAATGGCATCCGCCAGGACGCCCGGATGAGCGATACCCGCTACGCCCGCGACCTGGGCCTGTTGCTGGCGGCGAACATCAGCCCCTTGGTCGCCCAGGGACAGGACCGGGAGCTGGCGGATGTGGCCGAACGGTTTTGGCAGAGCAGCCGCAGTTTGCGCTATATCGTGGTGGCTGATGCCGAAGGGGTGATCTACCTCGGCATCCCGATGGGAACCGGCCATGGTGTCAGCAGCGGCGAAGCTCTGTTGAGCCGACGTCTGGAGCTGCCGGCGGATCTGCAGAAACGCCCGGACAACCCGCTGGTGCGCCAACACCTCACGCCCGACGGTCAAGTCACCGACGTGTTTGTTCCGATCCTGCGCGATGACCGCTATCTGGGGGTGTTGGCGATGGGCATCAACCCCAATGAAACCCTCCTGGCCAGTGCGGCCCTGACTCGGGAAGTAACTGTTGCGGTCTTTATCTCGATTTGGGTGCTGGTGATCCTGGGGTCCGTGTTCAATGCCCTCACGATCACCCAACCGGTCAAGGAGCTGCTGCGTGGCGTCCGTTCGATTGCCCGGGGGCGGTTCGAAACCCGGATTGCCCTGCCAGTCGGCGGAGAGCTGGGGGAGTTGCTGGAGGGTTTCAACACGATGGCTTCTCAGTTGGAGGCCTACAAGGCTGCCAACATCGAAGAGCTTGAGGCGGAGCAAGTCAAGCAGCAATCGCTGATCGCCACGATGGCAGATGGTGCTGTGTTGCTGGATGCGGAGGGAAGGATTATTCTAGCAAATCCTACGGCGCGTCGTCTATTCCGTTGGGAGGGGCGCAATCTGGAGGGAGATGTTCTCTTAACAGAACTGCCAGATCGCTTGGCAATGGAGTTGCATGGGGCGCTAGAAAGCCTGATCAGTAGTGAGCGGGAGAGCACGGAGGTTCGCTGCAGCCTGGTCGAACCGAATCGAACCTTAAGAATTGTCCTGCAATCCGTGCGGGATGCCAGCAGTGAAACCCTCAGGGGTATTGCCATGACCATCCAAGATTTGACGAGAGAGGTGGAATTAAATGCCGCTCAGAGCCGCTTTATCAGCAATGTTTCGCACGAGCTTCGCACCCCATTATTTAATATCAAGAGTTACATCGAAACACTCTATGATATGGGTGACCAGCTTACTGATGCCGAGAAGGTCGAGTTCCTTGGGATCGCCAACGCTGAAACCGATCGGCTGACGCGCTTGGTGAATGATGTGCTCGATCTCTCTCGGTTGGAATCCGATCGTGCTTGGGATCTAGAGCCATTGGATCTTGGCTTGGCCATTGAGCAGACCTTGCGCACCTATCGACTCAATGCAGAGGATAAGGGCGTCAGCCTCCGATTCCAAACGGATCATAATCTGCCCAGGGTACGTGGGAACTGGGATCTGCTATTGCAGGTGCTCGATAATCTGGTGGGCAATGCCTTGAAGTTTACTCCACCTGGCGGTGCGCTACGGCTGCTAGCCTATCCTTGGCCCGATCACTGCCGGCTTGAGCCTGATACCGAGCCAAGCGGCAATCCTACCTGCGCCCTCACCTCGCCCCTGCCGCGACTGCGGGTGGAAGTGGCCGATACCGGCTGTGGCATCTCCGCAGCCGATCAGGAGCGGATCTTCGACCGTTTTTATCGAGTCGAGAATGCCGTGCATACCGAAGTGGGAACCGGCCTGGGCCTTGCCATTGTGCGGGGCAATCTCGAAAAGCTCGGCACGGTCATTGAGATGGTCAGTGAACCGGGTGTTGGCACCACCTTTTGGTTTGATCTGCCGCTGGAGGATGCCGACCGTGATGAACTTGAGCTACAGGCAGAACGCCGGATTCACGAGAGAGCGATGACCGCAGCGCTTGCCTGAGACTGCTGGCCTACATTGCTCAGCCGAGACACTTATGAGATAAGTGCTGACGCTCTGCGAGCCAACGGAGGCAGCAAGTCAATCCTCCGTCAACCAAGCGAGTGGCTGGAACTGCTTTGCTGCGCCGACTGGCAAGGCAGGACCTTAGCTTGTGTAGCGGAAGTAAGTGGCCAGACGAATAGCCTTTGCCAGATTCAGGGAGAGTTAGTATTGCTGATGAAAGGCCGGGTGAGAATAAATCAGCACAAAGAAAAGCGCGAGCAGCTCTCTCGTAAAATCGTTCCAAAACCCTCGCCGTCAGCATCGAGGCCCGAAGCGTCAGGTTGGCCCTGGTCGCGGAACCAGCCGTGGTGACGCATTAGGCTGATCCCTCGGTCAGGCAGAGCGGCGGCCGACCAACGGGCGCCGCCCAAGTAGCTTAGAATACAATATCATCCAGTTGCATCTGTGTGCAAAGCAACGGCAACAGCGAAAAGGTCACGTAATATTGCCAAAAGACCATCGTTTTATGATCCCCCCCGTCAGGTCATCTCCTTCTCGGCTGCCAGGGTCTGCATTCCAGCAGGCCAAAGCCGAGCTGCCGCCCGATCCCTTTGCTGCAGATCCATCCTCCCTCGTGGAGCAGGCGGTGACATTGCTTACCCAGGACGTTGCGGCATGGAACACCAGGCTTAATAACGCTTCTCCCCCCTATTCCAGTCCCAGGTGATCTGCTCGGATTGCAGCTTCAATAATCCAACCACCGCCAGGTTCTGTGGTGGATGCGGCACGTCGCTGCTGCGTTCTGCCGTCGCCGAATCACAGGCTGAGCGGCGGGTCTTGAGTGTGATTTTTTGTGACATCGTTGGAGCCACTTCCCTCAGCGAGCAAATTGATCCCGAAGATTTTCGCGATCTTTTGCAGATGTATCACAACACCTGCTTCGAAATAGTTTGCAAATTTGAAGGTTTTCTGGCCGATCTGATGGGGGATGGAGTTGTCATCTACTTCGGCTATCCCAAAGCCCATGAGGATGATGACATCCGTTCCGTTCGTTGTGCGCTTGCCATTTTAGCTGCCATGCAGGACCTCGCGGTCCGGGTGCGCCATGCTTTTGAGGTACGCATCGGCGTCCACCGTGGCCTCGTCGTTGTTGGCGCCCTTGGAGGCGCTGCTGGTACGCAGTCTCTGGCGATCGGCGAAACCCCCAACCTGGCGGCACGCTTGCAGGCGGAGGCCAGCCCTGGTGAGGTCGTCGTCTCCGACTCCCTCTGGCGCTTGGTGTCCCACACATTCCATGGCGAAACCCTGGGCGCCCGTCGGTTGAAAGGAATTCAGCGGCCGGTGGAGATCCACCGTGTGATCGCCTACCATCCCGTCTCCCGGTACAAGAGTTCAGCGGCGGCCTTCGTCGGTCGTGATCGTGAACTGGCTGCGATTCAGTCCTGTTGGCAGGATGTGCTGGCTGGCCATCCCCGAGCCCTACTGATCCGTGGTGAGCCCGGCATCGGCAAGAGTCGTTTGATCCAGCAGCTTTCACGTGATCTGGTAGAGCCGAACACGACGGTGATGCAGGCTAGTTGCAGCCCCTTCAGCAGCGATACCCCTTACTTTCCATTCCGGGAAATGATGCGCAGTCGCCTCAGCCTTGATGGGCTGGAGACGTCCGAGCAACTGGAGCGTCTGCGCGGGCGGCTGGCTGCTCTGGGATTGCCGCTGAGGGAAGCGCTGCCTCTGTTCGCCCTGTTTCTGGCGCTGCCGATTGAGCCGCAGGAATGGCCAATTCTGAATGAGCTGTCGCTTGCCCGTCAGCGTCAGCGAACTCTTGATCTGCTGTTTCAGAGTCTGATCGCTCTAGCCGACCAATCACCGCTCGTGTTGATCGTCGAAGACCTCCACTGGGCCGATGCATCCACGATCGAACTTTTAGATCAGCTTTTCAGCAGAAGATTCAGCGGTTGTTTTCTGATCCTTCTCTCGGCACGGTTGGAATTCCGGTCTCGCTGGATGGAGCAATATCAAGTCAACGAGATTCTGCTCGATTCGCTCAACTCCATGGAAGCAGAAGCCGTCATCCGCGATGTCGCTTCAGATAAGGCAATGCCATCCGAGGTGGTGCGCCAAATTTGTCTACGCTCCTCTGGCAATCCCTTGTTTCTTGAGGAGATCACTCTCTCGGTAATCGCCTCTAAATCATTGGTTGAGCGCGAACAAACATGGGAATTACTGCAACCACTCTCCGCCGATGTGGTGCCGGCATCGATGGAAGCGGCACTGATGGCTCGTCTTGACCAGCTCGGGGATGGCAAAGCTCTGCTGCAGATCGGCGCTACCCTCGGCCGTGAATTCAGCCTTGAGCTGCTCACTGCTGTCGTTCCCATCGGGCTGCCCAGGCTAAAAGAAATGCTGCTGCAGTTGGTGGATGAGGGCTTGTTGCGCATCAGTGGCGCCGCCTCACCTGTCTACATTTTCAAGCACGCACTTGTGCAGGATGTCGCCTACAACTCTCTGCTGCGCAGCACTCGACAAGACCACCATTCCCGCGTCGCACAGGTGATGGCAGAGCGTTTCCCAAACATTCCCAAACGGCGCCCCGAATTGCTTGCCCATCACCTATCTGGAGCCGGTCGCTACAAGGAAGCTGCTCATCATTGGCAGGCAGCAGGGCAGCTGGCGGCTGAACGCAATGCCGTGAACGAGGCGGTGGATCATCTCAACCGTGGTCTTGCCGATCTCAACCGGTTGCCTCAGGAGGAGGAGCGCTGGCAGCATGAGCTTGACTTGCACATAGCCCTTGCACCTGTGCAGATGGCTGCTTTCGGCTGGGCCTCACCTCTGGTGCGGGAAACCTGCCAGAAGGCGATTGACCTGGCCAGCCGTCTCGGTGTGGAGGGGCGGCAGTTCGGTCCGCTGTGGGGGCTTTGGTCAAATCAGTTCGTGGCCGGTCAGCTGGATGAAGCCATGAGAACTGCACTCGAAGTGCTCAATCTGTCCAGAAAAGACGGCGGCCAATCCTATGCTCTGCCAGCAAGGCATGCCACGGCCTACACGAGTTATTATCGTGGAGAATACGAAGACGCGATTAACCATGCCAATGCCGGCCTTAGGCTTTATGACTATGAAGTTGAGCGCCAGCTCTGTCTGGCCTTTCAGCTTTCACCTACTGTCAGCATCATGACCGCACGATCCTCATCTCTCTGGATGCTCGGACATCAACGTGAAGGGGTGGAAGAAAGCGAGAAGATGCTGATGCTGGCACGGTCTCTTAGTCATCCACCAACACTAGTCTCAGCGCTTGGATTTTATAGCTTTATTCGTTTTTATGAGCGCAGCTGGATAGATCTACTGGCCCCAGCAAGCGAAGCAGTTAGCCTATCAATCTTAGAGGGTTTTTCAATGTGGCGTGCGCATGCCGGCATGTATCATGCCTATGCCGAATTTGTGCTTGATCCCATGCAGGGCAATGCCTTAAAGGTCATCGAATATGTCAAGCTATTTCGCCAGACAGGATCTTTTGTTACGGACTGCTCCACGACTTTTCTCTTAAGTTCCGCTCTCCACTACCTCGGGCGATCCGATGAAGCCTTAAGCGAGATTAATTGCGGATTGAAAAAGGCAACACGTGGCAAGCTCGGTGTCATGAAGCCTGAACTGATGCGTCTTCAAGGTGAGATTTTAGCCTCTCTTGGTCAAGCCGATTCTGCTGATCAAGCATTTCAAGAAGCCATCCTTTTGGCCGATGAACAAGCCGCACGCTCCTTGAAGCTGCGCTCTCTCACTTCCCTGATCAGGCATCGACTGTCACAGCAACAAGATCTTGAAGTACTTAAAGAGGAACTTTGGGAGCTGCTTGACTCCATGCAATCGCAAAAAGGGCGGACAGAAGTGGAAGCCGCTCGCACTCTTCTCTGTGAGGTCTCTCAATGATCTGGCGTGGCGAAAATGGTTGTTTCATGAAGTGGATGATTAAAACAGCCTCCGATAGTCACTCAATGCCGCCAGCCTATGGCGTTCCGATTCCAATCCATATCTCAGTAGAGCCATATCTCCCTGGACATGGAGTGGTTCTTGAGTATCGCATCAATGGCGGGCCTATTCACTCCCTTCAAGCCTTACCCGCTGCTGCTGAAATAAGTAGCAATACACGTCGCTTTCAAGCTGTGCTGCCAGCCGAGTTGCGGGGGGCAGTGGAGTACTTGCCGGTTCTGCTGCTAAAGGGCGAGGCGATTTCACCACGACTAGCAGCATCACCATCAACATCTAGCGTTCTTCATTTGCAACCACCAGGTCTAGTATCTGACAACAAAACTAGGCATCTGCAAGTCACCGTGCCTATCTCAGCTGGTCCTTACTGGGACTGGAGCAGCAACTATCTTGGGTCTCTAACCGGGCAACTGCGCAAGGAGTTGGTGGGACCCACGCCAGACGGATTAAGAATTAATTGGCATATAGTAGAAGGTCGCTTTGTCGGGCCTGGTCTTGAAGCGCAGATTTGCTCTGGGACTACAGATTGGATGCATATTCTTGAAAATGGTATCGGCATCGTTGACGTCAAGGCCACATTCAAGACAAGTAACGGATTGATGATTTTTGGCAGCTATGGTGGTATTTTTGATCTTGGACCGGATGGTTATCAAAAGGTTCTTGATGGTAGCGAGGATCCCTTTCCGCCTCTTGTAGTCACGCCAACTTATGCCACCGCATCGCAAGAGTTAGCGTGGCTGAATCGAGCTCAATGTATCGGAGTTGGACGGGTTGACACACGCGCTCTGGTGGTTAGCTTCGACGTCTACCGCATCACCGTTGGGGAACGCTTGCCCCAGGCCCCCTGTGGACAGCCTAGCCACCCCGACTCAAGCACGATCTGAGGATGCTGTAGCGCCCCTGCGTGTTGTGGATGCTGTGGGCTGATCGTTGGATAACAATTCATCAGCGACCAACCTTGATCATGCTTGTGTCCCTATAGTAACCACCAGCGACCTTGTCGGTCGCTGCTTCTGTCCACCTGTCGCAGCACCGACAACACGGACACTTGGCAGTCACATTCTTGCTGGTCCCGCTCCCGTCATCCGCTCCGCCTATCCATGAATCCCCCACCCGCCAGTGCCGAGTCCGCCACTTCCCTGCCCTGCCCGGAGGTCCCCTGGAGCCAGGCCCAGTGGGACAAGGTCCGCCAGATGGTTGCCGCCGAGGCTGATAAATCGCGTGTGGCCGCTAGCTTTCTCTCCCTTTACGGTCCCCTGTCTAGCGATAGCGATTTCGTTCGCCGCGATCTGATTGCCACCTCTCCCAGCCCCTTCCCCTCCCAGGCCGGTTCCGGCAAGAAACAGCAGCGTCTGGAGATTGACGATACCAGCACCATCCGTCTGTGGACCTTGCAGGTCAACGTCTACCTTCGCGGCCCCCAGCTGGCCGATCCAGAATTGACCAGCGTGATGGCCCTTTTCCGCAGGGCTGCTAATGTCCTGGCACGCCTGGAAGATACCGTTGTTTTTAATGGCATTCCGATGCTCAGCGATCCGCCCAAAATATGTCCGGCCACAGCGCAGATGAACTTGCTTCCCCCTATTTGGGAGATCCTCGGTCGCCGAACTAATGATAACACCCGCATCATGCCCGGGCTGCTGCCGGATTCGCCAGTTCCCTGCCCTGGCTACGATCCACCACGGTCGATCCAGGCCCCCAATCTGGACGATCCGTCTCCTTACCGTCATTGGGAGGACTTGCCCAGGCCAAAGTTAAAGCCAAAAGGCTCAGCTGCCTACTATGCTGAACTCGGCAACTCCTTGGTCGGGATTATCTCCAGGGCCATTGGCAATCTGGAGGCCAATGGTCACTACGGTCCCTTCGCCCTTGTACTCGGTCAATCGCTTTTCGAAGCGTTGCAGACCCCCAACGCCACCTCCCTCGTGCTTCCCCAAGACAGGGTGATCCCCTTCCTGGGCGCCGGCGGCACCCTGCTGCGCTCCACCACCCTGCCCGCGGAGAAGGGTCTGATGATAGCTCTCGGCGGTCACCCGGTTGACCTGGTCATCGCCAAGGACATCTCCGTTGACTTTCTTCAGGTCACTCCGGATCCCAGCTATGTCTTTCGCCTACACGAAAAGCTGGTGCTGAGAATCATGACTCCAGGCGCCATCTGTGGTCTGCGAGTTACCCCTGATAAGGACTCCAGTGCCCAGGCCGGGGCGGCGGCGCAAGGCACTGCCAGCACGTGACCACCCGAGTCGTCATCCTCGGCGGCGGCGTCGCCGGCATGAGTGCCGCCCAGGAACTCATCGAACGCGGTTATGAGGTCGTTGTGCTCGAGCGCCGTGGCATCGCCGGTGGCAAGGCCCGCAGCATTCCAGTCAGCGACCCGGGGCACGGGGGAGCTGGGCATGAACTCCAGGACCAGGGCATCAGCTCTCTGGAACATCATTTGCCGGGCGAACACGGCTTTCGCTTCTTTCCAGGCTTCTATCGCCATGTGGTCGACACCATGGCCAGGATTCCCTGCGGCGAGGGTCGCAGTGTCGCCGACCATCTGGTGGATACCAGCCGCTGCTCGATCACGCAGTACGGCAAACCTGTCTTCGATTTTCCCGTCATCTTTCCCGGCTCGATCGATGATGTCAGCTCCGTCCTGCGAGCCTTGCTGCAGGCGTTTGGTCCGATCACCGAGCTAAGCGTCGACGATCTTGCTCAGTTCGGCGCCCGCATCTGGCAGATTCTCACCTCCTGCCGGGAGCGCAGGATCGGTGAATATGAGGGGT
This sequence comes from uncultured Cyanobium sp., assembly GCA_964402615.1. Taxonomy (GTDB): domain Bacteria; phylum Cyanobacteriota; class Cyanobacteriia; order PCC-6307; family Cyanobiaceae; genus Cyanobium. The sequence continues at coordinate 24,055 of CAYOCW010000005.1, forward strand.
TGGGCTGGTGGCAATTCGTCGGCGCTGAGGATCGCTCGCCCGCCTATCAGAAATTCCTCGCCACTGGCATCACCCGCTCTCTGGTGGCCGCCAAGGCACGGACTGCCAGCACCCGCACGATCGGCGATATTTTTGTACAGCTGTTGATTCCCGTGTTGGAGCCCACCGGTGGTGCCACGGATCGGGTGCTTGATGGCCCTACCAATCTAGTTTGGATTGATCCCTGGCTAGACTACCTACGAAGCAAGGGCGTGCATTATATTTTTAATGCCGAAGTCAAGGCAATTGAGTCTAATTCTTGCGGTATTTCCGGCGTTGTCATTGATCAGAATGGTCACCGTCAAGTTGTGCGGGGCGACCACTATCTGGCCGCCCTGCCAATCGAGTGCATCGCACCGCTCCTGACGCCAGCACTGGTTGCCCTCGATTCCGGTCTTACCCATCTCAAAACTTTGTCCAGCAACGTGGAATGGATGAATGGAGTTCAGTATTATCTGACCTCCGAGTTGCCATCGCCGCGTGGTCATGTCATTCACATCGATACGGAATGGGCGCTCACCAGCATCTCTCAGCTTCCCTTCTGGCCCAACCTGCCCAACGAGTTCTTCGGCAACAGCAACCTGCGCACTGTCCTCTCCGTCGACATCTCCGACTGGACGCAGCCCGGACTTGATGGTCGCCCCGCCATGCGCTGTTCCCGCCAGGAGGTTGCGCTGGAGGCCTGGCGGCAGTTGAAGCTTTCCCTGAACACCGAGGGGCAGGAACTATTGTGCGATGGCGATCTCCATTCCTGGTTTCTCGACGCCGACATTGCCCCCGATCCACGGCGCCCCGGCTACCTCAGCAACGCCGAGCCACTGCTCGTCAACCTGGTCAACACCTGGACGCTGCGACCCGAAGCGATCACCGCAATCCCCAACCTCTTTCTGGCCTCGGACTACGTCCGCACCCATACGGATCTGGCCACCATGGAAGGGGCGAACGAAGCCGCCCGACGGGCCGTCAACGGCATCCTCGACGCCACCGGCTTCAGCGGCAGCCGCTGCCAGATCTGGCCCTTGCAGGAGCCGGAGTTGTTGCGTCCCCTGCGGGAACTGGACGCCCTCCGCTATCGGGCTGGTCTCCCCTGGGATGACCAGGTGCTGAAGCTGGCTCTGCCAGCCCTGCGCCAAGCCTCACCGCTCTTGGAGCAGGTGGCCGACAGGCTGGAGGCAATCGAACCCTTTCTACCGCCAGATTCCCAGGGATCCCACGGCAGCTTCGCCGCGTCCAAGGCTGCGGCAGAGGCCACCGAAAACACAGCCTCTGGCCCTGGGGAATTCCTGGAGCGTCTCGGCTGGTATGCCGAACAGGTCTCCGCCACCATCCAGTCCGGGGTGCCCGACCGGGAACCCCGCCGTCACCTCTACGATCCGATCCGCGGCTTCCTCGCCCGTTCCGGCAAAGGCCTGCGGCCAGCCCTCTGTCTGGCCACCAGCCGCGCCCTGGGTGGCAATGGCGAGGCTGCCCTGCCGGCAGCGGCGGGGATCGAGATGCTGCACAACGCCTTTCTGGTCCATGACGATATTGAGGACGAAAGCGACAGCCGCCGCGGCGCCCCCACACTGCACCGCAGCCTGGGCATCCCGCTGGCGGTGAATGTCGGCGATGCCATGAATGCTCTAGCAATGGGGTTATTCCGCCGCAGCAGTACGCTGAGCCCACATCTGCTCTTGCCGAAACTATTAGATGAGGTCGATCACATGCTGCTTGAGAGCCTCGAGGGACAGGCGATGGAGCTTGGCTGGATGCAAGATCACGCTCTACATTTCACTCCAGCCGATTACATGCACCTGGTGCTTAAGAAGACAGCTTGGTACAGCTTCATCCACCCGCTCCGGATCGGCGCTTTGATCGCTGATCCCAGCGATCAACATCTCGATCGTTTCAATCGTTTCGGTTATTTTCTTGGCCTGGCTTTCCAGATTTGCGATGATGTACTAAATCTCCGTGGCACTCATTCTCGTTATGGAAAGGAGATCGACGGTGATCTCTGGGAGGGTAAACGCACGCTTGTCCTCTCCCATGCCCTCTCGACTGTCTCTGCCTCCGATCGAGCCTGGATATCCGATTTCCTCGGCCGCAGCCGTCAGCGACGACTCCCGCGTGAAGTGTTCCGCCTTCACCAACTGCTGGAGGGTAGCGGCAGCATCGACTGGGCGGTGAAAGCGGCCCAGGCCTTCACCGATGCGGCCATCGTCGAGTTTGACGGCACAGCCTTTGCCGGTGTTCCAGATGGCCCCGATCTCCGTTGGCTGCGCTCCTGCATCGCCTATCTGGTGCAGCGGGATCTCTGACCCTGGGCTAACCGACCGACAGTTCTCAGCCGAGACACGCTTGGGACAAGTGCTGGCAGGCTGCGGTCCAGCGTTGCTGGCCGTTTAGCCCTGGTCAAGCCGGGGAGCAGCTGGCGGTTCTTGATCGCTCGGCTGGGGCTGCAGGGTTCCAGCTTCTGCAGGAACCTGATGCATTCTCAAAGAGTTCAGCTCCTACAACAGCGCCGATACGCCCGTTCGTCAGGGGCCTGTTGTCCAGAGCTTGCTGCGGTCCAACATTCAGGTTTCACTCTCCACGCCACGCATGATGCGGGCCAGATCACTGCGCTCATCAATGCTGATGCGGTGTGGGACACCACTGATAATTCTCTCAAAGTTAGCAAAGGAGTCGAGAATCTCAGGGCCATTGCTGGTGATCACAAACTCACGGATGCCCTTATCGTGCCAAGAACCTCGCATCTTGAATACGTTGAGAGCCCTAGCCATTTCGCCGCGAATCTCCACATATTGAAGCAGAAGAATTGTGTCGGTGATGGTCGAGATGTGGGAGTCGGTGATCGAATGGCTGCCCATAAACTCTTCCGATGTATTAGTGAAAAAGCCGGCGATCTCTTCCTGTTTTGCATAGCCGGTGACGCCAATCACAAACTGCCGGAAGGCATTGTGACTCACTCCACGCGCCAAGGCTGACAACGAGTCGATGGCCATTCGCGAGGGTTTAAATTGATTGATTTCGGTCTTGATGATTTGAAGGTGATCCTCAAGGCCTGTAGATTCAGGGTAAGCGCAAATAATTTTGAGCAAACCATCCTGTTCCATTTGCTCAAAGTCAATCCCCCAGCTTGTGGCATTGCGCAGCAGCTGAGCCCGTGATTCCTCATAGGCGAATAGGATAGCTCGCTCCTTGCTGCGGCAGGCGTTCTCAATAAACTTCGAGACCAGCAAGGTTTTGCCCGTGCCGGTGGCTCCGGTGGCCAGAATGATTGAATCCTTAAAGAAGCCGCCCCCGCACATCTCATCCAGCCGTGGCACACCCGAACTCACCCGCACATTCGATGAGCGCTGGGTTAGGCGCATGGCACCGAGCGGGAAGATGCTGACCCCGTGGCTGCCCATGGTGAACGGGAATTCCCCTTTCATGTGTGTGGTGCCGCGAAGCTTGAGGATCTCCACCGTGCGTCGTCGCCGTTCCCCCTCTAATACATTGCGAAGAATAACAACATTGTCGCTCACAAATTCTTCCACTCCGTAGCGGGCAATCGGACCGTATTCATCAATTCGTTCGGTTGTCATCACTGTCGTGACCCCGATTTCCTTGAGCCGGGCAATCAGCCGGAAGATTTCGCGCCGCACCACCGAAACCGCATCGTACTGCTGGAATACGGCTGTGATCGAGTCAATCGCCACTCGTCGCGCTTTATACTTTCGAATCGCATAGTTAATGCGTTCTAACAGGCCTGAAAGATCAAAGCTGCCGGCTACATCCTGGCCTTCGGGGTCGGGCGAGGCGTCGAGGATAAACAGCTTGCCCTGTTCCACCAGCTCCTGCAGATTCCAGCCAAAACTGGCCGCGTTACGAAGGATGTCGAGGGGCGACTCCTCAAAGGTCACGAAGATGCCAGGTTCGTTATATTGCCGGATGCCGTTGTAGATGAAGTTGAGTGAAAACACGGTTTTGCCTGTTCCGGAGGTGCCGCTGATCAGAGAGCAGCGGGCAATCGGCAAGCCGCCATGGCAGATGTCATCGAATCCCTCGATGCCGGTGGGCAGCTTCTGCACCTGGATCAGGCCGTTCGTGCTAAGCGTGGAGTCCTGCATCACGGGGGCTTGGGGAGAGGGATCGCGGAGAGCTGTCAGTCAGGAGCGTAGAAGGAGAAGCTTGCGAGCGTTTGCGTTCATGGGCCGTTGCCCACGTCCGGCTCGTCGTTGAGGTCGCGGCCATAGCCCTCTTCCGCCAGCTCCTCATAGAGAAGGTCCAGGCCGATCAGAACCCGTTCCCGATCCGATAGATCGCCAATGATGCGTCGCACTGGTGGTGGCAGAATCTTGGCCAGCGTTGGTGTCGCCAGGATTTTGTCTTCTTCGGCGAGCTGGGGATTCTTGAGAACATCAATGACCTTGAGCGCGTACACCCCCTGAAATTCCGTTTCGAGGATGTTGCGCAGCGTTTTTAGGGCCCGCATCGAATTCGGGGTGTTGCCAGCCACGTAGAGCTTCAGGATGTACGTTTTGCGGGGTGACATCTCAGTTGTGCTCCTCAATAGCTGGACTGATGGTTGCCGGGTTGCTGCCCGGGCTGAACGGCACGACCTGCAGGGCTTGACCAGCATGGCCGAAGCTCCGCAGGGGTGGATCTGCCGGCACTGAGGTTCGATACATCTCGCAGAGGTGGGCCATGACATCGAGCAGGGCCAACCGGTAGTCCTGAAGGAAGTCGCTTTTGATGCCTTCAATCTTCAGCTGTTTGCTGAAATCATCGATGAGATCCATGTGAATTTCAACGGTGCTGGTGATGGGCAAGTCACTGAAGAAGGCTGTGTTGACAAAGCTTTCTAGTGCTTGGTTGGCGGCGGCTGGATCCCGGAAATAGCTGATCAGTAGGTCGCGGTAGGTGCGGCGCAGCGATCCCACTAACTCTTTGCGTTCAACCTCATGGAGATTGGCAAGAAAGCGACTGGGGTCCCGTTTATAGTAAACACCGTAATAGCCAAGGCGACCCTTGAGGCGATTGGCAAGTTTCCAGCGATCCTCCGTCTGCCCGGGAGAGCCGGCCGCTACCGGCGCCGCGCTGAGCAAGCCTCGACGCAGGAAGCGCGAGAGCGCTGCGTCCAGGCTGTAGCTGAGCTGCTCCAGCTGGTCCTGGGGCAGATGCACTTCGGCATCGTGGTACTCGATCCGGCCCAGAACTTCGCCGATCACCACGGCTGGTAGCAACAGACCACGTTCAACCATGGTCTGATAGGCCTGGCGAGGCAGAGCCCCCTGTTCCAGCAACACGGCGTCGAAGTCCTCGCGGCGGGCGTCCAACACGCCGACGGGGTCGGCGTCGACGCCGATCTCCTCCAGGTGGTAGCGACCACCCCGCAACCAAAGGCCGCAGGCTGCCGCCAACCGAGGTTCCCGCAGCATAGAGGCGATCGTCAGGGCTGGCTCATGCATGGCCGCAGGGGTCCGGAGGACAGATCCTCCGCATCACCTTCGATCTTGACGACTGGAAGGCGCAAAGGGGAGGATCTTTGTTTGTCTTTCGATTGACGTGCGCTCAGGCCCCCCAATGGCGGGGACGGATCATCGCTCCCCGGGGCCTTCAGCCCCGTGCTGAGCGCTCGGTTCCCGCCAGCCTGACCACGCCACCCCACCGCCATGCCGGACCCCACGAGCGCCAGCGCCCCATCTCCCAGCGCCGCCCCCGTCAACCCCGCCCCAGCAGGCGGCGGGGCGGGCACCTACGCCATTGTCGAGGCTTCGGGTCAGCAGTTCTGGCTCCAGCCCGACCGCTATGTGGACATCGACCGCATCGACGCCACGGAGGGCGACACGATCACCCTGGACAGCGTGCTGTTGGTGCATGACGCCTCGGGCACCAGCGTCGGCCAGCCGTACGTGCCGGGCGCCAGCGTGCAGTTGCAAGTCCTGGCCCACCGCCGCGGGCCCAAGGTGATCGTCTACAAGATGCGGCCCAAGAAGAAGCCCCGCCGCAAAAACGGCCACCGGCAGGAACTCACCCGGGTCAAGGTGACCTCCATCACCGTGGCGGCTTCGGTCTCCGCCTGACCCGCGCTGCTGCTGCCACCGCTCCACCGGCTTCCCTCTCCACCCTCCGCTCCCTGATCAGTCTCTTCCCATGGCCCACAAAAAAGGCACAGGCTCCACCCGCAACGGCCGCGACTCCAATGCCAAGCGTCTCGGCGTCAAGCGTTACGGCGGCGAGACCGTGCGTGCCGGCTCGATCTTGATCCGTCAGCGCGGCACCGCTGTCCTGCCGGGCCAGAACGTCGGCCGCGGCTCCGACGACACCCTGTACGCGTTGGTGGATGGCGTGGTGAGCTTCGAAACGATCCGGCGGGCGCTGCGGAACCGCAAGCGGATCCACGTCGCCAGCGCTTGAGTTCTGGAACGCCCCACCTGCGGCTTTCTCGTTCTCGACAAGCCGGCTGGGCTCACCTCCCACGCCTGCGTCAGCCGGGTGCGTCGGGCCTACGGCCTGCGCCGCGTCGGCCATGGCGGCACCCTCGACCCGGCCGTCACCGGTGTGTTGCCCCTGGCCCTCGGGTCCGCCACCCGTCTGCTGCCTTATCTCAGTGGGGAAAAGGCCTACCGCGGCGTCATCCAGCTCGGTCTGCGCACCAGCACGGATGACCTGCAGGGTGATGTCCTTGAACGCTGTCCTCCACCCTCGTGCGAGCTGGCTGATCTGCATGCCCTGCTGTCCGGCTTCGAGGGGCTGATTCAGCAGCGTCCACCCCGGGTGTCGGCGGTTCACGTCGATGGTGAGCGGGCCTATCGGCGGGCCCGACGCGGCGAAGTGCTCCAGCTTCCCCCCCGCCCGGTGACGATTGACCAGCTCCAGCTGCTGCAGTTCGATCCCGAGCGCGGCCGGCTCAGCGTGGCCGTCCGTTGCTCTGCGGGTACCTACATCCGCTCCTTGGCGCGCGACATCGGCGAAGCGCTCGGTTGCGGTGGTTGCCTCGCCGAATTGCGCCGCACGGCCGCCCTGGGCTTTGACCTGGACCAGTCCGTGCCGCTCGCTGCGCTGGACACCGCTCCCCTGCCGCCGCTGTTGGATCCGTTGGCGTCGCTGGCGGCCTGGCCGCACCAAACGTTGCAGTCGGATCAGATCGACGCCTGGCGCTGCGGCCGACGGCTGCAGGCCATTCCCGAACTCCGCGCCAGCCTGCTGCCCGAGATCCCTGTGGTGATCTTGATGCCCTGCGGGGAACTGGCCGGCATGGCGCGTTACGACGCCGACGGTTGGTTGCAACCACGCCTGGTGTTGCCAGCCAGTGGCTGATCGGTGATCGCGTTGTGCCCCGCGTCCCGCCATCCTGCCTGGCGGCTGGCGCTGTCGCCGCGGCAGCCCTCAGGGCGCGCCATTCTGCGTTCCTCGCGGTTGATCCGCAGCCATCCCTTCCCCCAACTCGTCTGATTCCATGGCTGGCCATAGCAAATGGGCCCAGATCAAACGCACCAAGGCCGTGGTGGATGCCAAACGCGGCGCCGTGTTCACCCGGTTGGGTCGCGAGATCACCGTGGCGGCCCGCAGCGGGGCCGATCCGGCAGGCAACTTCCAGCTGCGCACCGCCATCGAGAAGGCCAAGGCTGCCGGGGTGCCGAACGCCAACATCGAACGGGCGATTGCCAAGGGGTCCGGTCAGGCCGGCAGCGACGTTGACCAGTTCGAAGCGATTCGCTATGAGGGCTATGGCCCCGGTGGGGTGGCCGTGCTGATTGAAGCCCTGACCGATAACCGCAACCGCAGCGCCGCCGACCTGCGCTTGGCCTTCTCCAAGCATGGCGGCAACCTTGGAGAAAGCGGCTGTGTGAGCTACCTCTTCGACCAGCGCTCCGTGGTGCGGCTGCGACCGCCGCTGCTGCCGGAGGACGACTTGCTCGAGATCTTGGTGTCGCTGGAAGACCACGGCGGACCGGCGGTGCTCAGCTACCAGTTCGAGGCCGATGGCCTTGATGTCCAGGCGGCCTACAGCGACTTGGAGGCGCTGCAGGAGGGGCTGCGTCGCCAGGGGCTGGCGGTGGCGAGCTGGGAGCATCGCTGGATCGCCGGCAGCCCCTGTCGCCTGGAGGATCCCGACCAGCTGCGCTCCTGCCTGCGCATGCTGGATGCCCTCGATGACCTGGACGACGTGCGCAGTGTCACCTCGAATCTCGAAGCCGATGAAGCGTTGATCGAAGCCCTGATGAGCTCTGCCAGTTGAGTCGCCGGCCGTCGGCGCCGTGGCGCTGAAGGGGGCGTGCTCCCGGCTGGGGTTAGAGGCGGCTGGCGCGATACGGCTGCAATGTCACGCCACGGTAGTAGTGCAACAGGATTTCCCCGTAGGTCTTTCCCTGCAGGGCCATGCCGTAAGCGCCCCACTGGCTCATGCCGACCCCATGGCCAAAGCCCAGGCCTTCGACCACCAGCGCGGCAGGGCCTTTGTCCAGGCCGGACGACTCCAGCGCCGGCCTGGAACGGGCTGCGGGCAGGGGCGGCAGCGCCGCGGGGGGGTTCCCCCAGGCCCCTGAAGCGGAGTCCGGCAGCGGCTCCGGCTCCCGCGTCGCGGGGCTCGCCAGCCGGGCCGTCGCCAGCGTCGCCGCCTCCGCTGGCTCGGGGTTGGCGGCGGCCGCCGCCGCGGGCTGGGGTTGGCTGCCGATCCACTCCAGTTGCACCAACGTGCTGCGCAGCCCCAGCCGCTCGCGCAGCTGTGCCCCCGTCAGCAGCTGCGCCCCGAGTGGCCCAACGATGCGGGCGCGGCGGATGCGGCCGGAATTGCTCAGCGTCAGCACATCGATGCGCTGGACGCCGCCCGTCTCCGGAAAGAGGCGCTGCAGATCTGCCGGCTCAAAGAGCACCCGCCAGCGACGCACGGGGCTGGTCTTGTCGAAATCGGGCACGCTCACCAGGTAGGGGAGCTGCTGGTTCCAGAGTTCGCCGCTGCTCTCGGTGCGGCCGCTGCTGCTGCTGCTGTGGAAGACCGCTTCGATCGGAGCGTTGTTGTAAAGCAGCACCTGGCCGCGGGTGCTGGCTACCGCTTCCCGGGTCGATGCCGTTTCGCCGGCCACGCCCCGATAGACCTGGCTGGCCACGGTGGCTTTCACATCGAAGACCTCCGCGGGCCGCCGTCGGGCCAGCGCGTAGGTGCGGGCGGCCACCGCCTGGGCCTGCAGGGCCGCCTGGGGCCAACTGGCCGGCATCTCGCTACCGACCACGCTCATCAGGTAGGTCTCGAGGGGAAGGTGATTGATGGCCTGCACCTGCCTGCCGTTGAGCCGAAGCTGCACCCGCCCGCGGAAGCCCTTGCCGCCCACCAGCACCAAGGCATCGGCGGCAGCCGTGGCCGGCGGCGCGATCCAGAGCTCCCGCAGACCGGCGGCCGGGGCGGTGGCGACGGCGACCCGTTGCTCGAGGTTCAGCCCGGATGGGCCGGCGGCGAGGCGCAGCTCCTCGCCGGGAGCCAGCTCGTGCAGCAGCGCGCCGCGGGCGTCGCTGATCCGCAGCCGGTCGCTGCCGGCTGCCACCGTCAGACGGTCCTCCTGCGCGAGCAGCACGCGGATCATCACGTCCGGGCTGGACGGCTGCTGGCGCAGCTCCTCCTGGGTCGGGAAAGCCCGGGAGCTGGTGGTCCCCAGCATCGGCAGCAGCAGGCTGGCCGGCAGGATCAGCAGCGGCAGCTGTCGCCGCAGCGCCGCCGAGGCACGTGGGAGGGAGATCGGCACGGGGCGCGAGCGACGACAGGCGCACAATTGTGCCCCCATGCCGTCGAGGGCGCCAGTCACCCTGTCGGACGCGATCGGGGGGCGAGCCGCGGCGGCTGGGCGACAGCATGGCAACATGCCGCTGCAGACCAACCGCCGTGCAGGTCACCTTTCTCGGCACCAGCTCCGGAGTTCCGACGCGGGGCCGCAATGTTTCCGCTGTCGCTCTGCGGTTGCCGCAACGGGCGGAGCTGTGGTTGTTCGATTGTGGCGAGGGCACCCAGCACCAGTTCCTGCGCAGTGCCCTACGGGTTTCCCAACTGCGCCGGCTGTTCATCACCCACATGCATGGCGACCACGTGTTCGGCTTGCCCGGACTGCTGGCGAGCCTGGGGTTGGCGGGCACCTGTGATGGGCTTGACCTGTATGGCCCCGACGCCCTCCAGCCCTTTGTGGAGGGGGCCTTGCGCTGCAGCTCCACCCGCATTGGCTACCCCCTGCGTTTCCATTCGGTGCGAGACTGCGCCCAACGGGGAACGCTGCTGCTCGAGGACCGGGACCTGCTGGTGCGCTGCGCCCCGCTCACCCATCGGGTGCCGGCCTATGCCTACAGGATTGAGTCGAAGCCGCGGCCTGGTCGATTTGATGTGCAGGCCGCCCAACGGCTCGGCATCCCGCCCGGGCCGATCTATGCCCGGTTGAAGCGGGGCGAGCGGGTCACGCTGGACGATGGCCGCCGCATCGACGGCGCCTCCCTCTGCGCTGCGCCTCTGCCGGGCTGCAGCGTGGTCTATTGCACCGATACGGTGTTTTCAGAAGCGGCCGTGGAGCTGGCTCGCGGCGCGGACCTGCTGATTCATGAATCCACCTTTGCCCATGGCGAGGCCGAGCTGGCCTTTGCCCGTCAGCATTCCACCAGCACGATGGCGGCCCAGACCGCCCTGGCGGCTGGGGTGGGCCAGCTGGTGCTCACCCATCTCAGCCCGCGCTATGGCCCCGGCAACCCGATCACCCCGGAGCATCTGTTGGCCGAAGCGCGCGCCATTTTCCCGCGCACCCAGCTGGCCCATGATTTTCTGGAGCTAGAGGCCCGGCCCAGCGGCCTCGCAACGCCCCTGCAACAGTTCGCGTGATTCCCCAGCCCGGGCCCCTTTCGCCGTGATACAAGGGCTCAGTTGCGGTTTAACCGCCTTCTCGCCGGCTTTCCCCATGGCCCCCTTCCTTGCCCCGGTCATTCGCGCCATCGTCCGAACCGCGTTGGTTCTGCCTCTGGCATGGCTGGTCTGCTTTGCAGCGCCAGCCCGAGCCGCCCAGTGGGATGCCGCCACCCTCACGGTTCCGGCCACAGCCGATGGCAGTCTGGTCACCTTCAGTGAGCAGGAGATCAAGTCAGGGCGACGACTGTTCAACAGCAGCTGCGGGACGTGTCACGCCGGCGGCATCACCAAGACCAACCAGAATGTTGGCCTTGACCCGGAAACCCTGGCCCTGGCCACGCCGCCTCGCAATTCGGTCGATGCGCTTGTCGACTACATGAAGGATCCCACCTCCTACGACGGCGAATACAGCATTGCCGATGTGCACCCAAGCCTGCGCAGCAGCGATGTCTTCGTCAAGATGCGCGATTTGAATGAAGATGATCTCCGCCTGATCGCTGGCTACATCTTGGTGGCGCCGAAGGTGCAGGGCCAGCAGTGGGGCGGCGGCAAGATTTATTTCTGATCCGAATCAACGCCAGCGGCTCCTGGCCGCTCGCCCCTTCCACCCGTCTCCGTCCCGGCCCTGTGCCGGGGCTTTTTTGTGGTGGGTGAGGCTGACCTCGGCGTCGGAAGCTGCAACGACGCTCTTGCGGTGGTTTTAGGGCTGCTGTGGCGTTGCGGCAGAGCCTTGGGGTGGCGGTGGCTCCTGGTTGCTGGGATCCAGCGATGCCGGCTTGCGGCTGTACCACCACTCCTGCAGCTCCGGCGCCGGGGGCTGGGCGAACAGGGTGAGCACGGTGCAGGTCGGCCGGGCGCCGGGTTGCAGCAGTTCCACGGCATAGGAGGGGCAGCGGCGTGCGGCGAGATCGGCCACGAAGCGGCGTCCGATCCGCCGCCAGCTGGGCTCTTTGCTGCGCCAGGCGAGGCGGCAGCAGGGCCAGGGCAGCTCCTCCCGATCGAAGAGCCGGCAGCAGGGGCCGAGGATGCGATAGCTGTACTGACCGCCGGGGCTTGGCTGTTCCGTGCCGGAGAGCAGCAGTTCCTGGATGGGCGGGCCGGAGGGGAATACCATCAAAAAAGCCACCCCGCAGGGTGGCCAGAGCGTCTAACCAAAACAGAGATCAGTACAGCGCTTCTTCGGCGTGGGTTTCGATCGTGCAATCCGAGAGGGGATAGGCCACACAGGTCAGCACGAAGCCGGCTGCGATCTGATCGTCGTCCAGGAAGCTCTGTTCTTCCTGATTGACCTTACCCTCGGTCAGTTTGCCGGCGCAGGTGGAACAAGCTCCTGCCTTGCAGGAATAGGGAAGATCGATGCCCTGCTCTTCAGCAGCATCAAGGATGCGTTCATCGTCTGAGACTTCAATGGTCTTGTTCAGGCCTTCAGCTGCATTGATGAGAGTGACTTTGAATTTTGCCATGATAGAAAAGGGTTCAAAGATGGGTGGGCGTGGAAGGGATTGGGGTTGCATGCGCTCGGGGCCTCCCGAATTCTGTAGGACGCACGGCCGTCATCCCATTGGGACCCTATTGGCAATTATGCCATTTCAGGGGACCATGACAGTCGGACTGAGATTAGGGATAAAGCTGATCTTCGGCGTTGGTCTCGATTTTGCAATCCGAGAGCGGATAGGCGACACAGGTCAGCACGTAGCCGGCTGAAATCTGATCCTCGTCCAGGAAGCTCTGCTCACTCTGATCCACTTTCCCCTCAACTAATTTGCCCGCGCAGGTGGAACAAGCACCGGCCCGGCAGGAATACGGAAGGTCGATCCCTTTCTCCTCCGCGGCGTCAAGGATGAACATGTCATCCTTGACGTCAATGGTCGCGTTGAGACCTTCGGCCTCATTGACGAGGGTGACCTTGTAGGTAGCCATGGAAGGGGGTGGGGCTCACAGGCTCGGGAACTCCCGAATCCTGTAGGACCCGCCCTTCCTACATCCCGATCGGGGCCCCATGGCGGGTTTTCTGCGTTAGAGGCGAGAAGGCCAATCGGACGGGAGTTACGGATCAGTGTATCTTATGTAACATCGGTCCGCTGGCGGATCGTCAGCAGGGCCCAGGGACCCTGGCTGGCGGTCAGTTCGGCGTGCCAGCCCACGGCTGCCAGCTGGCTCTGCAGCGCCGCGGCCTGCTCCACCAGCAATCCGCTCAGCAAGCCAACGCCGCGGCGGCTGAGCAGCGTCTGGAAGCTCGGGCAGAGGGCGCTGATCACCGGAGCGAGGATGTTGCACACCAGCACGTCGGCCGGATGCCCAGCCAACAGCTGCGCCAATTGCTCGATCGAGCCTTCACCCACCTGCAGCCGTCCCGTCAGGGACGCTTCCGCTGCCCCGCTGTCCCGGCCCCTGCTGGCATCGCTGCGATGGGCCGCGCACCAGCGCGGGTTGAGCTGGGCGTTGCTGGTCGTGGCCTGCACCGCCAGCCCATCGGTATCGCAGGCAAAGGCCTGGCTGGCGCCGAAGGCCAAGGCCGCTAGAGCAAGGATGCCGCTGCCGCAGCCGAGGTCAGCCACCCGGGCGGCGCTGAGGGCGCCGTGATCGGCCAGGCGCTCCAACCCTTCCAGGCACAGCCGGGTGGTGGGATGGCTGCCGGTGCCGAAGGCGCTGCCGGGATCGATGCGCAGCACCAAGCGATTGGCGAACTCCTCAGGTGGCTCCAGCCAGGCGGGCAGGATCAGCAACCGCTCACCCACCGGGTCCGGCTGCCAGTGGCGCTTCCAGCTGAGGCTCCAATCTTCATCGCTTTGGCGCTGCCAGCGCAGGGGGGGCAGCGTCAGGGCGAAGGGCTCGGCCAGGGGGGCCAAGGCTTGTTCCAGCTCGCGATGGCGCTCCGCAGGCCAGTCGCCTTCGGGAAGCCACGCCACCAACTGGCGCTGATCGGGGGTTTCGGGCCGATGGCACAGCGCCACCCGGGAGATGCCCAGGCCTTCCAGTCGCCACAACAACGACTCCTCCAGCTCCGCGGGGCAGGCCAGCTCCAGCCGCCACCAGGCGGGGGCCCGGGGGCAAGCCGTCGCTTGGGCGGACGACCCAGCCTCTGGCGTTGACATCACAGCGTGACCGGATGGGCGGTTTGGATGCCGTTGATCTGGTGGATGCTGGCCAGCAGGCTCGGCGGGATCGGATCGTCGAGGCTCAGCACCATCACGGCGTCGCCCCGGACGATGCGACGGCCCACTTGCATCGAGGCGATGTTCACGTTGTGCTCCCCGAGCAGTGAACCCAGCTGGCCGATGATGCCGGGCATGTCGCGGTGGCGTGTGAAGAGCATGTGGCGGCTGGGGGCCACATTCACCGGAAATTCATCGATGTTGACAATGCGCAGATCGCCATCGGCGAACACCGCTCCGGTCACGCTGTGGCCGCCCCGGGCGCCACGGCTGACCAGCTGCAGCGATCCGCCCGCTAGGTCACGGCTGGCTGGATCCTTCACTTCCAGCACATGAATACCCCGTTCACGCGCTTCCAGGCTGGCATTCACATAGTTGATGCTGTCTCCCAGCGCCGTGGACAGCACACCCTTCAGGGCAGCCACGACCAGGGGCTGGGCCGGATGGGAGGAGAACTCTCCCTGCAACCGCACCTCGAGTTCGCTGATCTGGCCTCCAGCCAGTTGGCTGATCAGCTGACCCAGGGTTTCGGCGAGCAGCAGATGGGGTTTGAGCTGCTCCAGCACCTCGGCGCTGAGGCCGGGAATGTTCACGGCGCTGCGGGCTGGCAGGCCCAGCAGCACGTCGCGGATTTGCTCGGCCACGTCGATGGCCACGTTTTCCTGGGCCTCCTCGGTGGAGGCGCCGAGGTGGGGCGTGAGGATCAGCCGTTCCGGCACCGAGCGCAGCGGCGAATCGGCGGCCAAAGGCTCCTTGGCGAACACATCGAGGGCGGCACCGGCGATTACGCCAGTCGTCAACGCTTCCGCCAGGGCCGCTTCATCCACGATGCCGCCCCGGGCGCAATTGACGAGGCGGGCACTGGATTTCATGCTGCGCAATAGCTGCGCGTTCACCAGGTTTTCGGTTTCAGGCGTGCGGGGCAGGTGCAGGGTGATGTAGTCGGCCTCGGCGAACAGGCTGGGGAGCGGCAGAAGCCTCACCTGCAGCTGCTGGGCCCGCTCGGGAGAGACAAACGGGTCGTAGGCGACCACGTCCATGCCCATGGCACGGGCCACGCGAGCCACATGGGACCCGATTTTGCCAAGGCCGACCACCCCCAGGATTTTCTTATAGAGCTCGTTGCCGACATAGGTCTTGCGGTCCCAGCCCCCGGCCATGGTGCTGACGTGGGCGTGGGGGACATGCCGCGACAGCGAAAGCATCAAGGCGAGGGCATGTTCAGCCGCGGCGATGGTGTTGCCCTCGGGGGAATTCACCACCAGCACACCGCGACGGGTGGCCGCCGGCACATCGACGTTATCGACGCCGACCCCGGCGCGGCCGATGATGCGCAAACGTTCGGCCGCCTCGATGATCTCGGCCGTCACCTGGGTGCCGGAACGGATCATCAGGCCTTCATAGCCGCTGATGATCGCCTTGAGCTCCTCCGGCGGCAGGCCGGTGCGAACGTCAACCTCGGCCACTTGGGACAGGATCGCGATCCCTGTCTGGTCGATGGGATCGGACACCAGAACCTTGGTCATGGCCTAAGCGGGGCTTGGAATCAGGACAAATGGTGGCGGGCGCCTGGCGTGGCATCCGCGGCACGAGGCGCCCACGGGGAGCTGGCTTCGTGAGCGGACCGGCGCGTCACTGCAGACCCATCGTGGGGAACGCCGCGCTGACCGACCGACAGTGCAGTGTAGAGAGCGACGTACGGCGCCTCTCCGCGCCCCTCTGGAGCAGAAGCGTGGCCCTGTGTGTGGTTGTGGTGTTTGACGATCGGGAGCAGCTGGAGCGACTGCGGCAGCGGTTGAGCGCCGAAATGCCGGCGCTGCAGGGGATGGTGGTGGTTGGACCGGGGGAGACGGATCTGGCGGCGGTGGAGCAACTGGATCCAGCCGCCGGCAGGCGGCGTCGGCAGCGGGCGATGGCCCGCTGGTTGCTGCCGTTTGGATTTCTGGCCGGCCTCACCTTCACGCAAATCACGGATCTTCAAACTTTTGCAGCGCTGGGCCCCTGGGGCGAGCCCTTGGTCGGTGGATTGCTGGGCATGGGTTCGGGCCTGATGGGCAGTTACGCGGCGGCGGCCAGCGTCAGTTCCGAGGATGACGATCGCCTCCGCAGCCTGCGCAATCGTTCGACGGAGGGCAACTGGCTGCTGTTGATCGAGCTGGCAGGCGAGGCCGATCTCCCCTGGGCCCTGCTGCAGCAGTCCCGCCCTCGGGCCGTCGTGCGCTTGGGGGAGGGTTGGTGATGCTGCCTCGCCAGGCGCTGTTGGCCGGCAACCCGCGGGCGGCGGAGCTCGACCCCGTGCTGCGCGCCGCGGAGCGCGCCGTGCGCACCTGGCAACCGATCCGCACCGGCTTCCTCGACCCGGCCCTGCGGGAGGCCGCTGCGGCTCTGCTGGAGCCCCTCAGTGAAGTGGCGGTCCACGCCGACGGCGGTTACGGCGGCGCCGAGCGCTGCCAGCTGGTGTTGTCTTGCCGGGCCTCCCGGCAGGGGGAGGAGAGCGAGCTGGCAGCGGAGGGTGGCGCCGACCCGGACGCGGCGACGCTGCCCGCGCCGTTGCAGGGCTTGGAGATCGTTGGCAACTTTCTGTTCGATCCGGCCAGTCCAGCGGAGTTCCAGGCGCTGTTGCTGCAGCTCGGCGCTCGCGAGCCCGAACTCGGCGATCTGTGGTTGCGGGGCGATCGGGGTGCTCAGGTGGTGGTGGCGGCGGGGCTGGCCGAGCGTTTGGAGGGTCGCCAGGCGTTGCTCCGCTCCGTGCCGGTGCGCTGCGAGAGGCGTCCGCTCGCCGAGCTGCGTCCGCCGCGAGCGATGGTGTCGCGGGATCTGACCACGGTGGAGGCGTCGCTGCGGCTGGATGCCCTCGCTTCGGCGGGATTCGGACTCTCCCGCAGCCGCATGGCCGGCCTGATCCGCCAGGGGGCGGTGCGGCTGAACTGGCAGCCGGTGTCCAGTCCCAGCCGGCTGCTGCAGCAGGGGGACCGGGTGCGCCTGGAGGGTCGAGGTGAGCTGACGATCCTGGCGGTGACGCCGACCCAGCGGGGCCGCCTGCGGGTGGCCATGCGCCGGGGCGGTGGTTGAGGGCCGGCTGGTAGGATGGAACGGTCCAGAAGACATGGGGCTGCCAAACCAGCCACATCTCTAATCATCTGAAATGCTCTATTTCGGTCATCTCAGATGTTGCCCAGCAGGGTCAATCAGTCAACGCAGCGGCACCCTGTGCCAGCACGAGTTGACCAAACTCAAGGGCGATTAGCTCAGAGGTAGAGCACTACCTTGACACGGTAGGAGTCACTGGTTCGATTCCAGTATCGCCCATTTCTGTTCGTAGCACCCTTGCCTGGGCCCCACTCCGCCGCCAACGGATCGCCCCTCGTTGTGATTGGTCTGGGACGGTCCGGCATCGGCGCCGCCCGCCTGCTCCATGCCCGGGGACAGCGCGTGGTGGTGCTCGAAAGTCGTCGCGATGCCAACCTTGAAGCCCAGGCCAACGCTTTGGCCGCCGAGGGCATCAGCGTGCGGTTGGAGACCCCTCTGTCCGCCACGGTGTTTCAGGGAGCGCTGCAGTTCCCGGCTGCCGTGGTGGTGAGCCCTGGCATCCGCTGGGATCATCCGGTGCTCAAGGAACTCCGTGATCGTGGCGTCCCGGTTCAGGGGGAATTGGTGCCGGCCTGGCATGCCCTGGCGGGAGTTCCCTGGATCGGTATCACCGGCACCAATGGCAAGACCACCGTCACCCATCTCATCCACCATCTGCTGACGGATGCCGGCCTGGATGCGCCGTTGTGCGGCAATGTCGGCGTTTCCGCCGCCGACCTGGCCTTGAAGCGTTGGCAAGCGGGCGGACGGTTGCCGGATTGGCTGGTGGCGGAGATCAGCAGCTACCAGATTGAAGCCGCTGCGGCCATCGCGCCGCGGATCGGCGTCTGGACCACGCTCACCCCGGATCACTTGGAGCGCCACGGCACGCTGGAGGCCTACCGGGCCATCAAGCGCTCGTTGCTGGAGCGTTCCGAACTGCGCATTCTCAATGCTGATGATCGCGACCTGCGCTCGCGTGCGGCTAGCTGGGAGCGCGCTGATTGGATCACGGCCGGGCCACGGCAGGCTCTGCCGGCGGGTTTGGATCCGATGCTGTGGATCGAGGCCGATCAGGTCTGGGGCCGCCAGGGTCCGCTGTTCGCCGCTGATGCACTGGCGATGCCCGGGGCCCACAACCGCCAAAACATGCTGATGGCGACGGCCGTGGCGCTGCATGTGGGGCTGGCGCCGGCGACGCTGGCGGGGGCATTCCGCCGCTTCCCAGGAGTGCCGCATCGGCTGGAGCGCATCCGCCATTGCCGGGGCGTCACCTGGTTCAACGACAGCAAGGCCACCAACTACGACGCCGCTGAAGTCGCCTTGCGGGCGCTGCCGGGCCCGCTGGTGGTGCTGGCGGGTGGGCAGTCCAAGCGGGGCGATGCCAGCGGTTGGCTGCGCTGCCTGCGCCAACAGGCCGCTGCTGTAATCCTCTTTGGTGCTGCCCAGCAGGAGTTCGCCGAGCTGCTGGCGGCCGGGGGATACGAAGGCACGCTGAAGCTGGTGGCGGGCCTGGAGCAAGCCGTGCCACTTGCTGAGAGCCTGGCGCTGCAGATGGGTTGTTCAGCGGTGTTGCTCTCACCGGCCTGCGCCAGCTTTGATCAATACAGCGACTTTGAGGCCCGAGGCGATCATTTTCGCGTTCTCGTCAACCAGCTCAGCGATCTGGATGCGGAGTGTTGAACCCTGGATGCCTGGCGCCTGGCCCTGGCTCGCCAGCTCTCCTCCCAGCTCCTGGCTGGGCTGGGTTCAGCAGACCGAGTTCATGGCAACATGGCTAATCTTGAGACGATTTCTGTGGAGCCTGGGTCGATGGCCTATTGGCTGATGAAGAGTGAACCAGATGTCTATGGAATCACTGACCTCCAGCGCGATCAAACCACCCTGTGGGATGGCATCCGCAACTATCAAGCACGCAACTTCATGCGCATGATGCAGGTTGGTGATCTCGCGTTTTTTTATCACTCTAATGCAAAGCCTCCCGGTATAGTGGGGCTAATGGAGGTGATTGAAACTGGATTGATTGATCCCAGTCAGTTTGATGCGAAATCTCCCTACTTTGATGCCGGCGCCACCCTGGCCAAGCCCCGCTGGGACTGTGCTCGATTGCGTTACATCCGCACGTTTGCCAGGCTGTTGAGCCTCGATGAATTGCGGCGTCACTTTGAGCCTGATGATCTGGCGGTGGTTCGCAAAGGAAACCGTTTATCGATTGTGCCGGTCAGCGATGCCAGCGCTCGACTGTTGCTGGAACTGGAGGCTGAGCCGAGGCTGACCAGCGCCTGATTGCAGATCAGCGGATGAATCCAGCGCGCGGTTCCACCGCCGCTATCCTGCCAGTAGTATTGATCTGCCTGGATGGCCAAAGACAACTGGGAGAAGTTTGACCTTCTATTCAAGACATTTATTTTGGGGCTAATCCCGATCGTCATTGGAGTAGCAGCAAACAATGTCGCGGATTCACTGAAAAGAGGACAGCTGATTCAGTCGCTCGTGGCCACTTTATCGGAGAAGGATGCAAAGCGAGATATTTCGCTAGTCGCATTGAACGACGCCATTAAAGTTAGAAAAAAGTGCATATTCTTTGTTTTTTCTTGCAAGCCAGATACCGACAATGATCCTGTCAGCCAAATTGCGGCTCTACTCATCAAGACGTCTTTGGAAGAAGCTAAAGCGAAGAATCAGCCGCCAAAAGAGTTACCTGTCGCCATACATATACTCACAAAAACAGAGAGGGCTGATCCTCAATTCTACAAGCGTGAGTTGGGTGATTTGTTAGAGTCGGCGCGGAGCCAGGCCAGGTCGAATACGAAGGAGCCTCCAACCCCGCAGCAAATCGCCGCAACAGCAAACGTTTCGCAAACGCTCGCAACGCTAGACTCGACACGAGAATCAACACAAGTGAAAGGACTTGAAGGGGTCCGACTTGTATTCATCCAATGCGAGACTCAGTCTGGCCTTGCAAGGACGATCCAAAGTTACCTCAAAAAAGAGAACGTCTCTGTGCCTGGTGTTGAGGTTGTTCCAGGCATCCAGGCTGCCAGCATTCGCTATTCCGGACCTCCGGATTTGCAGGCGGCAAAAAATCTGCAACGATTTATTCAGATCAAGACGGGGGTTGCCATTCAAGATTTGATCGACCTTTCCAAGTCGGGCTATAATGTCCCGCGGGGTCAGCTGGAAGTCTGGATTCAATGATGTGTCGCTCGTTGGCCTCCTGCATTCCGCGCCGACGCATCGCGATGGGCAAGCCACTCCCCGGCTTCGCAGCGGTTGATCTGCCACCAGCGTCGGATCGCGGCAGGCGGTTCCTGTCTTGCAGGCGCTCGGGGCAGGGGCTGAATCGAGTCTGGCAAGCGTTCAGCTTGCCATCGGGCCCTGCTGCTCGTCCCCGTCAGCCCAGCCCTGCACCCCCTTCGCTTGCCGTTCTCCCCCATGGCCCTCGATCAGCTCAAGTCCTTCCTGCGCCGCCTGCAGGATGACCCGACCCTGCGCCAGCAGGTGCTCGACGCTGCCACCGCCGATGACGTCGCCCAGATCGCCTTGAAGCTCGGCTACGAATTCTCAGGCGATGAATTGCTGCGTGTCTCGGGCCAGAAATTCGATCGGGTTACCGTGCACAAAAATGACATCCCCGGTGAATACAACTGAGCCAGCGCTGGCTCTTCAAGGCAGGCCTCAACACGCCCCTGGCTCGGATGCGATCGGCATCGCCTTCGCCGCCGCCAACTACTGACGGCGGCGAAGGTGCAGGGGCAAGGAATGTTTCAATCCCGTCAGGCCACGGCGGCAAAGGCGTCGCGGAAGGCGGCGATCGTGGCGTCGATGTCAGCGTCGCTGTGGGCCAGGGAGGTGAAGCCCGCCTCGAAGGAGCTGGGGGCTAGGTACACGCCGCGCTCCAACATGCCGCGGTGCAAGCGGGCAAACCGTTTGGTATCGGTGGCCTTGGCCTCTTCAAAGTTGCGCACCGGCCCCGTGCAGAGGAAGAACCCGAACATGGCGCTGACGCTGCCGCCGCAGATCGGCAGGCCCGCCGCCTGCGCCGCCGCCTGGATGCCCTCGCTGAGGCGACGGGTGATGGTCTCCAGCCGCTCGTAGCTTCCCGGTTGTTTGAGCAGCTCCAGCGTCTTGATGCCGGCCGTCATCGCCAGCGGGTTGCCGCTGAGGGTTCCCGCCTGATACATCGGGCCAGCCGGCGCCACCATCGCCATGATCTCGGCCCGGCCGCCGTAGGCCCCCACCGGCAACCCACCGCCGATCACCTTGCCCAGGGTGGTG
>CAYOCW010000006.1:0-11863 GCA_964402615.1 uncultured Cyanobium sp.
CACCAACAGCTACAAGCGCTTGGTGCCGGGCTTCGAGGCGCCGGTAAACCTGGTCTATTCCCAAGGCAACCGCTCCGCTGCCGTGCGCATCCCACTGACCGGGCCCAATCCCAAGGCGAAGCGGCTGGAATTCCGCTCTGGCGATGCCCTGGCCAATCCCTACGTGAGCTTCGCGGCGATGCTGATGGCGGGCATCGATGGCATCAGGAATCAGATCGATCCTGGAGATGGCACCGACGTCGATCTGTTCGAGCTATCGGCGGAGGAACTCTCGAAGATTTCCACCGTCCCCGCCTCCCTCAACGGTGCCCTGGAAGCCCTGGATGCCGACAAGGATTACCTGCTTGCCGGCGGGGTATTCACGGAGGATTTCATCAACAACTGGATCGCCCTCAAGTACGAGGAGGTGCAGCAACTGCGCCAGCGGCCCCATCCCCACGAGTTCACGATGTACTACGACGCCTGAACCTCCCGAGCATCGTGGTCGCCAGCTTGCCTGGCTGAAGGCTGGCCTGCCCCTGTCCTTGCGGACGGGGCGGGCTCGTGGCAGAAGCGGGTGCGCGGCTGGGATCGATCCGTTCCCACCTGCCGAGCAGGGGGGCGGTGCGCCTGCGGAGTTCAGCGCTGCTGGCCCCGCATCTGCTGGATGGCCACGTCGTGCAACTGGCGTTCGTGGTCATGGCGCTTGGCCCAGGCCCGCTGCTGGGCGATGGCATCGCGATTGGCGCTGGTGTCTGGGTGCTCGGTGATCTGGGCCAGTTCGGCCTGGTGCAGGCGGTTGGCCCGCTGGTGCTCCTGGGCCCAGGCCACGAATTCGGGAGCCGCCGCGGCGCCGTCGGAATGGGTCATGACTGTATCCATTGCTACGGAAACTATTGTGTCTGGTCCGGGGCGCGCTGCCCTGATCGCTTCATAGCTCTTTAGAGACCGATCGTCGTCGGGCTCCAGGCCATCGCTGCGGCCTGGCTCGCCCGCGGCGCTGGGCACAATGGCGGCCTCTGCCGCTTCCCAGCCCCTGGCCAGCCAGATAGATCGGGCGGCAGGCGGATCGGCATCAGCCCCCCGAAGCGGCCAAGCGCTGCAGGATCCAGCCCAGCAACAATCCGCCACCACCCCAGCGCAGCGCCCGCCAGAAGCGAACAGCCCCCTGTTCAGGGGCCTGCAACCCCAGCGGCAGTGGATCGAGCAGCCGCTGTGCCAGGGACAGGCGCTGCTGGCGCCGCCGCTCGCTGGCTTGGTCGAAGGCGCGGGCCGGATGGGGACCCTGGCGCGGACCCGCCAGGGTCAGCAGGGCCTCCAGCTGGTGGAGGAGACGGGAGGGTGGTCGACCCTGGCGACGGTTCCGACGGCTCATGGCGTCAGGATGGCGCCTGTCACCCCCCGTCGTCCAGCCGTGGCTTCCGCCGCAATGCCGCCCGCCGATGGCCCCGCCCTGGGAGCCGATCCGGTGCCGCCCACGCCTTCGAACCGTCGCTGGCCGGAGGGCAGCGCGGCTCTGGCGGAGCAGCTGCAGCGCCAGCTGGCCATCGGCGAGCGGGACTGGCACGCCCTCAAGGCGCAGCGGTCGCGGCGGGCGGCGGAGCAGCTGGCGGCCGCGCTGGTGCTGTTGCTGAACGGCGACGAACCGGGCAGATCCTCCGCATCGGCGGCGCGGACCCAGGCCCTGGCGTTGGTCGAGCACGCGGCCGGCTGGCTGCGGGGCGAGATCAGCGATCCCGGTTGCCCCAGCCACGGCCGCTGAAGCGCTGGCGGCGCACCGCCAGCTGCAGGCGGTTGCCGCGCCGGCTCCAGCGCACGTCATCAAAGCAGTGGTGAATCAGGAACAAGCCGCGACCGCCGATGGCCTCCGGGCACAGGGGCAAATCGTGCTGACGCTTGGGGGGGCACAAACCCTCGCCCTCATCTTGCACCTGCCAGATCAGCCAGCGGGGCGTGATGATGCGCCGCACCCGCAGGCACTTGGCGGGGTCGCAACCGTTGCCGTGGCGCACCGCATTCACCAGCGCTTCCTGCAGGCCGAGTTGCAGATCTGGCGGCGGGGGGCTCTGGCCGAGGGGCTCCAACAACAACTCCACCAGCGGGCCCAGCTGCAGGGTCGAGGGGGTGATGAAATCGGCCCACCGAAGCAGCTTCAACATCGAGGATGCGGAGCGGTTGGACCGCTTCGCAGCCTAGATCCGCAGCCTGGCCTCAATGCGACGGGCCAAGGCCGGATGCCGCAGCAGAGCATCCATCAAGCGCACGCCTCGCAGCTGATTGATCAGGGGCATGTGCCCCTCCGGTGCCGCCAGCGACCAGGTGAAGGAGCCTGGATAGCGGGTCCAGACGCCATCCTGCTTCCAGCCCAGTCGGGGCCAGAGCTGCTCCCATTGGCCATCCACCGCTGCCAGCAGGCGACCCTGAACCGAAAAGCCGAAGCGACCGCGGGAGTAGGTCAGCCAAAGCCGGTCGAGACTTTCGAGATCGACCGCTGGCATGGCGGGCACCTCGCTGAAATACACATAGCCGCGCTGGATCGCGCCCGGCCCAGCGAGGTGTCTCAGCACGGTGGCGGTCAGCCGATCGGCCGCCTCGTACTCCTGCAGCAGCAAATGCCGCTGCAGCGGCCCGTAGTCGATGCCGGCGGCACTGGCGACCGCCAGCCAACCATCGGGGAAGCGGGCCAGCACGGCCTCGCGCCCCTGGGCATCCGCCTCGACGAGGATCTGCAGCAAGCAGCCCCCCGTCCAGTCATCGGCGGTGGCGTCCAGCCCATCGAGGCGCTCCTGAATCAGCGGCACCAGCTGCTGCTGCCGTTCCAGGAGCTGGCGCAACAGGGAAGGCCGCTGCCGGGGCGCACTCGCCTGAAAGCGCTCCAGGAGTTGCTCGGGGCTGACGGCGCTGGAGACCGGGGGGCCGGAGAGCATGGCGGACGTCCGCGGGCACAAGCTTCATTCGGGCCACTCTTGCAGCCTCCTGGTCCGGTTGGGGCCCAACTCCCTAGGATCGAGGTTTCGTCGACGGTCATGGCGGCCTCCATCCAGTTCTTTCGAGGAGTCGACGAGCCTGTCGTCCCCGAGATCCGCCTTACCCGCTCCCGCGACGGCCGCACCGGTCAGGCGCTGTTCGTGTTCGAGGAGCCCGTGGCCCTGGCTCCGGAAACCTTGGGTGACATCACCGGGATGTACTTGCTGGATGAGGAGGGAGAACTCGTCACCCGCGAGGTCAAGGCCCGGTTCGTGAACGGCAAGGCCTTCGCGCTGGAGGCCACCTACACCTGGAAGTCATCCGGCGACTTTGAGCGGTTTATGCGCTTTGCCCAGCGTTACGCCGACAGTCACGAGCTTGGCTTTTCCGGCCAAGCTGAGGATGACGCTGAGGAGCCGGCTTGACCTTCGGCCGCTGGCTGGGATTGATCGCTCTGGTGACGGCGCTGGTTCTGCTCTGGAGCCTGCGTCAATCCATGGTGTTGATCTTTGCTGCGGTGGTGGTGGCCACCGCCCTCTGCACCCTGGTCGGGGCGATTCGGGATCGGCTCGGCTGCAGCCGTCCCCTGGCCCTCGTCCTCACCCTGCTGCTGCTGGTCGTGCTGGTGGGCGTCGGCGCTGCGGTGATCATTCCCCCCTTCACCTCCCAGTTCAGCCAGCTGATCCAGAAGCTGCCCCAGGCGGCGCAGGCCCTGATGCAGTTGCTGCAGGGTGGTCTGCAGGCCGCCGCAAAACTGGTGTACGGCAGCCCTGACACGGCGCTGAGCGGGCTGTGGGAATCGCTGGCCCCGCCGGAGCAAGGCCGATCCGCTCTGGCCTCGGGGCTTGGCGGCAGTGCCCTGCGGCTGGTCAACTTCGCCGGTGATGTTGGCGCTGTGCTGGTGCAGATCCTGTTCGTGCTGGCCGTGGCGTTGATGATCACCGCCCAGCCCCAGGCCTATCGGGAGGCGGTGCTGTTGCTCACACCCTCCTTCTATCGCCGCCGCTTTCGCCAGGTGATGCTGCATTGCGGCGAAGCCCTCAGCGCCTGGATGGTCGGTGTGCTGATCAGCAGTGTTTGCGTGGGCACGATGGCGGCCATCGGCCTGACGCTGCTTGGCGTGAAACTGGTGGCGGCCAACGCGGTGTTGGCCGGGATGCTGAATGTGATCCCCAATGTGGGCCCGACCCTCAGCACCTTGTTTCCCATGTCGGTGGCGCTGCTCGAGTCGCCCTGGAAAGCATTGATTGTGCTTGCCTTGTATATCTTCATCCAGAACTTGGAGAGCTATGTCATCACCCCGTCGGTGATGCACCATCAGCTGCGGCTCCTGCCCGGTTTGACGCTCACCGCCCAACTGTTGTTCACCGTGCTGTTCGGACCGCTGGGCCTGCTGCTGGCCCTGCCTCTGGCCGTGTGCCTGCAGGTGCTGTTGCGGGAGGTGGTGATCCACGACATTCTCGATGGCTGGAAGCCAAGGCGGCTGCGGGGATGAATGCCCGCACCCTGCTCGGCGCCCTGGCGCTGATTGTCGTCGCCCTGCTGGTCTGGGAACTGCGCTGGGTGCTGTTGGTGCTGTTCGGCGCCATCGTGCTGGCGGTGTCCCTCGACGTGCCGATCACCCTGCTGCGGCGCATTCTGCCGTTGCAGCGCCCTGCCGCCTTGATCCTGGTGGTGGTGGTCATCTTGATCAGTGGTGGCTGGCTGGGGATGCAACTGCTGCCCGAATTGCTGGAGCAGATCCAGCAGCTGGTGGGGCTCGTCCCGCAGTTGAGCCTGCGGCTGTCGGAGCTGCTGCGCCAGCAGCCCGTGCTCGGTGACATGGAACACCAGTTGCTGGCGGGCAATCTGCTGGACCGTCTGCAACCGTTGGGAGCCCAGGTGCTCGGCGTGGCCGGCGGCGCTGCCAGCCTGACGATGCAGCTGCTGCTGATGGCGCTGTTGGCGGTGCTGCTGGCGCTCGATCCCCGCAGCCACCAGCGCCTCGTGGTGGCCGCCACCCCCAGCTTTTACCGACCTCGGGTGAAGCTGTTGCTGGGCGAATGCCGCGAGGCCTTGGGGGGCTGGCTGGCCGGCATGACCGTCTCGGCGGTCACGGTGGTGCTGACCACCTGGCTGGGCCTGCACCTGCTGGGTGTGCCGCTGGCCCTGCTCAGCTCCTTGGTCTGTGGCCTGCTGACCTTCGTGCCGACCATCGGCCCGACGGCCGCCACCCTGCTGCCGATGGCGGTGGCCTTGTTGATGTCTCCCGCCAAGGTTCTGCAGGTGCTGGTGTTGCGGTTGGTGTTGCAGAACGCCGAGGCCTTCATCCTCACCCCCCTGCTGCTGAACCGCACCGTCAACCTGTTGCCCACCGTGTCGCTGATGGCCCAGCTCAGCCTCGGTGCCCTGCTGGGCCTACCGGGTCTGCTGTTGGCCTTGCCGCTGGTGGTGGTGCTGCAGGTCCTGGGCCAGGAGGTGCTCGTGCACGACATCATGGATCGCTGGAACCTGAAGCCTGAAGGCGAAGGCGGCAAAACCCCCGGCTTGATCCCGCCAACCCTCCTCAGCGGCGGCGATAGCGTCGCCAGAGCGATGGCTGCAAGAGAAGCACCACCACCGCCAACGGATGGGCCGTGATCCCCTGAACAAGGCTGGTGAAGGTGAAGTGGTCGATCAGGAGCAGAATCTCCACGCGCAGATCCAGCAGGCTGAGCAGCAGCAGCAGCAGGGGAACGAGCGAGGCCCCGGGTGTTGACGGCCGTGATCCTGCACCAGCTCCGGCGGGAACGCGTCGAGCGGGAGAGGCGGCCGGCCCTGTCGTCGATCCTGCCGGAATCATCGCTTCGAGAACACGGGCAACAGGGTTGGCGCCAAACCGATGCTGGACCAGCTGCCAGCGAGGATGCCCACCGTGAGCGCCACGGCAAACCAGAAGAGACCGCTTCCGCCGAAGAAGATCAATCCGAGCAGGGGCAACACAGTGGTGAAGGAGGTGTAGAGGGAGCGGGTCAGGGTCGCATCAACCGCTACATCCACCTGATCCGTCATCGGTAGATCGGCGAGATTGCGGCGTTGCTCGCGAATGCGGTCATAGACCACGACCGTGTCGGTCACGGAGTAGCCAGCTACCGTAATCAATGAGACGGCAAATAACGAATCCACCTCGACCCCGAGCCCCAAACCCAACCAGGCAAAGACGCCGCAGGTGATCAACACATCGTGAGCCAGGCAGAGTAGGGCCAGGAAGGCAAACACACCGCTGTAGGTGAAGCTGATGTAGGCAGCGATGGCCAGGAAGCTGACGAGCAGGGAAATGATGCTGCTGCGCAACAGCTGACTTCCAAGCGTCGGCCCGATCGTGTTCACGGAGGTGCCACGGGCTTCGAGCGGGCCGTAGGCCTGGCCCAACGCCTCGATCACCGCGGTTCCCTGGTCGGCGCTGAGGGCCGGCAGCCGCAGCAGGATCGAACGGCTGCCATCGAGCAGCTGCACGGCGGCGGCCTCCAGCCGTGGCGCCACATCACCCTTGTCGACCGGCAGTTTGATGCTGTTCAGGCGCTGTTTCACCTCCGGGGCGGTGAGCGCCGTGCAATCGCCGCGGCAGTCACGCTCCACCTGGATCTGGGTCCCGCCCGTGAAATCCAGACCGGGCTTGAGGGGCGCTCCGATCGCGGGGTTGGTCCAACAAAGCACCAGCCCGAGCACACTCAACAGGCTTGCCAGGCCGGAACCCATCCAGGCCAGGCGCCGATGGCGATTGATGCGGAAACGCGGTTGGGGAGCGGGGATCACGGTGGGAGAGGAAAACCTCAGGCGGCCCGGGCGGGCAGCTCGTGGGAGGGAAGAAAGTAGGTGGGCTGGCGCAGGCCCGGATAGGACATCAGCAGCCGCAGCAGGGTGCGGGTGCAGGTGAGTGCCGTGAACAGGCTGAGCAGCAGGCCAATCGCCAGGGTGACCGCGAATCCCTTGACCAAACCGGTGCCGAGAAAGAACAGGGCACCGCAACTGATCAACCCGGTGACATGGCCATCGAGGATCGAGGAGAAGGCCAGGGCGAAGCCCGTATCGATCGAGCGGATCAGGGTGGTGCCGGAGCGCAACTCCTCCTTCACCCGCTCGAAGATCAAGACGTTGGCATCGACGGCCATGCCGATCGAAAGGATGAAGCCGGCAATGCCAGGCAGGGTGAGAGTTACTGGAATCAGGGCGTAGATCGCCAGGTTGAAGAGGGCGTAAAGGCTCAAGGCCAGCACCGACACCACCCCCGGTAGGCGGTAGACGACGACCATGAACAGCGCCACCAGGCCCAGGCCGGCCAGGGCGGCCGTCAGACTAGTGCGAATGTTTTCGGCGCCGAGGGACGGGCCGATGCTGCGCACTTCGACAATCTTCACCGGCAAGGGCAGGGATCCACCGCGCAGCTGCACCTCCAGATCACGAGCCTCCTCCGCGCTGAAGCTGCCGGTGATCGTGGCGGCACCACCGGTGATGCCGGCCGCCTTGAACTCAGGGCCCACCGTGGCCTCGCTGATCGAGCGGCCGTCCAGCATGATCCCCAGCAATCGGCCCGTTCCGGCGATCGACTGGGTGAGCTGGGCGAACTTCTCGCCACCCTCGCGGCTGAATCCCAGGGTGACTTCCCACTGCACGCCATTGGCTGCCTGCTGACGGCCAGCGTTGGTCAGATCTTTGCCGCTCAGCAGGGGAGGACCGTAGAGGGCAACGATGCGTCGGTTGGTTTCGTCGCGCAGCCGCTCCAACTGGTCGGTTTCGCTGCTCCCGGGCGGCATCTGCAGGCCCAGGCTGGTGAGCGCCTTGCTGAGGTCTTCCGGGCTGAGTTCCTGAGGCTTGGGAGGCCCCGCTGGATCGGTGCTGGCGCGCCTGCGGGCCTGTTTCGAGGCCAGGATGGATTCCACCTGTCGCTTCAGGGGCAGCAGACCCTTCATCTCCGCCTCTGTGCCAGGCCGCTGGGCACGGAACTCCAAAAGGGCTGTGCTGCCCAGCACCTTGGCGGCCCGGGTCGGGTTCTGTTCGCCGGGGAGCTGCAGCACCAACTGGTTGTCGCCCACGGTCTGCAGGGTGGATTCGGCCACGCCCAGGCCGTTGATGCGCCGCTCCAGCACATCTTTGACCGCTTCCAACTGCTCAGGGTCGACGCGGCTGATCGCACCGGCGGGCATCACCTGCAGCGTCAGCTGACTGCCGCCGCTCAGATCAAGGCCCAAGCGCAACCCGTAGCTGGCGAGCAGGGCAGCGGCGGAAATCGCCAGCGCCAGGATCAGAGCAAGCCACCCCTGTTGACGTGCCATCGGAATCAGAGGGCACCCTGGCAGAGCTGCTGTGCCGCCGTCACGATCTGATGGGGCTGGATGATGGTGAGATTTTCCAGCTTGCCGTTATAGGGAGTGGGGATGTCTTGCGAGGAGAGGCGCACCGGTCTGGCATCGAGATCGTCGAAGCAGTGTTCGGTGATCAGGGCCAGCAGCTCGGCACCGATGCCACCCGTTTTCATGCATTCCTCCACCACCAACACCCGATGGGTCTTGCGGATCGAACGGGTAATTGTGTCGAGATCAAACGGTTTGAGACTGATCAGATCGATGAGTTCCACATCCACTCCTTCCTGCTCAAGCTTCTCGACAGCCTTGAGGCAGTGGTGGCGCATGCGGGAATAGGTGAGAATGGTGACATCCTTGCCTTCGCGAACCACTTCGGCTCGATCGAGAGCGCAGATATAGTCGCCTTCCGGTATTTCCTCGCTAAGATTATATAGTAAAACGTGCTCAAAGAAGAGCACGGGGTTATTGTCTCGGATCGCGGCTTTCATCAGGCCCTTGGCATTGGTCGGGGTGCTGACCGCAACGATCTTGATGCCCGGCACGGCATGGAAGTAGGCCTCCAGCCGCTGGCTGTGCTCGGCCCCCAGCTGACGCCCAACACCGCCAGGGCCCCGCACGACTGCCGGTATCGTGAAGTTGCCACCGCTGGTGTAGCGGAGCATCCCCATATTGTTAGAGATCTGATTGAAAGCTAGCAGCAGGAACCCCATGTTCATGCCCTCGACAATCGGTCGCAGCCCGGTCATCGCTGCACCAACGGCCATGCCGGTGAAGCTGTTTTCGGCAATCGGTGTATCGAGAACGCGTAATTCGCCGTACTTGTCGCAGAGATCCTTGGTGACTTTGTAGGATCCTCCGTAGTGCCCCACGTCTTCACCCATCACGCAGACCCTGGGATCACGCGCCATCTCTTCATCGATGGCCTCACGCAGGGCATTGAACAGCAGGGTTTCGGCCACGGGGCGAGGACGGGGCGCACAGACCCTGACAACCTATCTCAGCCGCCGGCGGCGAAGGTGCTGAGCAGCAGCACCGACAGCAGCATGCCTGGCAGCAGCAGCACCACGAGCAGGCCGAGATCGTGGGGGGTCATGGCCGATGCGCAACAGCGTCATGCACGCTAGGCGGATCGGGGCGGTTCGGCAGCGGCCCGGGTCAGGAGGCTGCGCACGAACACCAGCAGCAAGCCCAGGCCGATGAAGCCAAAGCTGAAGGTGGCCAGGAAGCACATGCCCACGATCAGGGTCTTGAGCGCGGTGGCGATGCTCTGGGCGATCGCCGACGCGTAGTGGGGCGGATGGGCCAGGTAGTAGTCCACCACCCGGCGGCTCAGGGCCAGGCACAGGGCCGCCAGGGCCAGGGCCGTGACCGCGCCGCTGAGGAAGCTGAGTGGGCCTTTGCGCGCGGGCAGCGGCGACGCGTCGCTCTCGGCCGGCGCAGCTGCGGGGTCGACCATCGCCTCATCCTCAAACGCCCCAGGCTGACACCGCCAGGCCCGGCTCCGCCGACAGCTGCCGACAGCCCGCGTCAGGGGTCGGCCATGGTTGCCCGGCCGCCCGGCCGTGTCGACTGCCATCCCGTTCCCCGGTCAGCGCCTACGCCGCTTCCTCGCCGGACAGCAGTCGGGCGCCGCTCGCCTCGCAGCGGCAACTCCAGGCCTCGAATCCCGCGGCCGCCAGCGCTGTTGCCAGCTGCTCCCCTGCGGCGGCGGCGGCGGCGGGCGTGGTGAACAGGGCGAACAGGCTGGGGCCGGAGCCGCTCATGGCGGCGGCCAGCACCCCGGCGGCGCCGCGTAGCAGCCGCAGTCCCTCAGCCACGCACGCCACCTCGGGCTCCACCACGGATTGCAGGTCGTTGCGAAGCGGCGGCAGGAGCCGCTCGCCCCGCAGGGCCGCCAGCAACGGCCCCTGGCGCAGGGCCTGGCGGCGCTGCTCGAAGTCGCTCTCGCCGCTGAGGTAGAAATCGCCGCGTCGCTCGCGGCAGAGGCCGTAGGCCCAGGGGGTGGAGACCTGCACCCCCGGGTGCTTGATCAGCAGAACGCCGTAACCGGGTGGCCCCAGCACGCCCTCCGGCCGCTCCAGCCGTTCGCCCCGCCCAAAGCACAGCCGCGTGCCGCCTTCCAGGCAGTAGGGCACGTCGGAGCCCAGCGTGGCGGCCAGCTGGTGCAGGTCATCGTCGCTGCAGGGCAGCTGCCAGAAGTGGCGCAGGCCGATTAAGGCGGCGGCGGCGTCGCTGGATCCACCGGCCAGCCCGGCGCCGATCGGGATGCGTTTGACCAGCTCCAGATCGACGCCGGGGAGCTCTGCGCTTCCTGTCAGCGCCGCCCGCTTCCGCAGCGCATGGGCAGCTTGCAGGATCAGGTTGTCCTCGCCCACGCTGAGGTCGGGGTGGTCGCAGCGCAGCCGCACCGCCCGATCGGTTCGCGGATGGAACCGCACCAGATCGGCGAGGTCGAGGCTCTGCATCACCATCGACAGCTCGTGAAAGCCATCCGGGCGCAGGCCGAGCACCTCCAGGTGCAGGTTGATCTTGGCGGGCGCCACCGCGCAGAGCGCCGCCGATGCGGCCGGGGCGGCCGGGGCGGACCCGTTGCAGGGCGCAGGCTGGGGCGCGGGACGGCTCAAGCCGGGTCGGGATCGGGAGGATCCCCATCCTGCGTCGGCAGCGGGCCGGGGGGCAGCGGCGCCGGCGGCCTCAGACCCGCCTCCAGGGCCAGCCAGCGCTCCAAGGGCAGATCCTGGGGGCGCAGGTTCAGGTCCACCCCGGCCGCGGCGCTCACGGCTTCCAGCTGTTCCGGTGGCAGCAGCCCCGCCAGGCTGTTGCGCAGCATCTTGCGGCGGGCGGCAAAGCAGCGTCGCAGCAGCTGGTCCAGCCGGCGGGCCCGTTCCGGCGCCAGTCGCTCCTCGGGCGCCAGCGGCTCCAGCAGCACCACCTCCGACATCACCTTCGGAGCGGGCTTGAAGCAGCGCGGCGGCACCTCGCACACGCGCTGGCAGCGGGCCAGCAGCGCCATGCGCAGGGTCAGGGCGGAAAAGGCCGACTCGCCGGCGGCGGCGGTGAGCCGCTGCCCCACCTCCTGCTGCACCAGCAGCACCAGGCGGCGGAACGGTTGGGGCGGGGGCTGATCCAGCCGACCCACCAACCGCTCCAGCAGCGGGCCGGTGATGTTGTACGGGATGTTGGCCACCACCTTGTCGGGCAGCCGGCCGGCCGGGGTGAGCAGCGGGACCGTCAGGGCGTCGCCCTGCACGAGCCGCAGGCGCGGTTCGGCACCGAAGCGCTGCCGCAGGCCCGCCGCCAGATCCCGATCGAGCTCCACCGCCACCAGGCCCGCCGCCGGGCTCGCCAGCAGCCGCTGGGTCAGCACACCGCGGCCCGGCCCCACCTCCAGCAGCCATTCGCCGGGTTGGATGGCCGCCGCCGCGACGATCCGCTGCAGCACCTGGGGATCCACCAGCCAGTGCTGCCCGAAGCGCTTGCGGGGGCGGTGCCCCGAGAAAGCCATCGCTGCGATGCCGCTGTTCTCCAGACTGCTTTGTCGCCCGTTCCGGGGCGCTCAGAATTCCTGAATCCAGCGCTCAGGAGCTGCGGCCGTG
>CAYOCW010000006.1:11963-36899 GCA_964402615.1 uncultured Cyanobium sp.
CTGCTGCTCAGCCTGTTGGCCCCTCTACCGGGCCGCGCCGATAGCGTCACGGCCGAATCGATCTGGGATCGCCAGCACGCTCGGCTCCAGGCCCTGGCCCAGCTCCCTCGCGGCGCACGGGTCACCCGGCAGTCGTGCCTGGAGATCGGCATCAGCATCGGCGACTTCCGCTATCGCTGCACGGTCTGGTACACCATGCCCCCCACCGGCCCGACCGAGCCGCCCGCGCAACCCCTGCCCTGATCCCCATCCGAGCCGGCAGGCCTGTTTGACGCCGGGCTGCGGCGGCTGGCGACAACCCGTGCCGGCGATCGGCCTTGCGCTTGGCCTTCAGTGGAGAATCGGCAGCCAGCGCACAGGGCCGCGGCCGGGTGGCAGGGGAACCAAGGCGGCCACCATCTCCACGCTGGCTTCGCCCCAGTCGGGGTGTTCCGCCAGCCAGCACTGGCCGCAGCGCATCAACCGCCGTCGCTTCTGCGGTCCGAGGGCGGCCAGGCCATGCCCATCCGGTCCGGCCCGGCGGCGGCCCTTCACCTCCACCAGCAGCAGCCGCTGCGGCTTGGCCAGCACCAGGTCGAGCTCCCCCCAGCGGCAGCGCCAGTTGCGGTCCTGCAGCTGCCAGCCCCGCTCCTGTAGCAGGCGCAAGGCGCGCTGTTCCGCCCAGCTGCCGGAGCGCTGAGATGCGGTTCGGCCCATGGACAGCGCAGCGGCCAATGCCCCCAGGATTCCCCCGCCCCGTCGGTCGGGGTGCTGCCTAGGTTGGGGCCAGCCCTGGCGCGCCCATGCCCCCCTGCCTGTCCGATCCGATCCAGCCCCGGCGCGGCGGGCCGCGGCGACCGCTGGCCTGGCTGGGCGGCCTGCTGCTGCTGGTGCTGCTGCTCGTCGGCTCCGGTCCCGCCCTGGCGGCGATGGACTACGCCAAGCAGGTGTTGATCGGCGCTGATTTCCATGGGGCCGATCTGCGCGAGGTGACCTTCAGCCTCACCAACCTGCGCGAGGCCAACCTCTCTGGCGCCGATCTGCGCGGCGCTAGCCTGTTCGGCGCCAAGCTTCAGGACGCCGATCTGCACGACGCTGACCTGCGTGGCGCCACGCTCGACTCGGCGGTGTTCAACGGCACCGACCTGCGCCAGGCGCTCCTGGAAGATGCCTTTGCCTTCAACACCCGCTTCGTCGACGTGCGCATCGATGGCGCCGACTTCACCAACGTGAGCCTGCGGCCCGATGCCCTGCGCAGCCTCTGCGCCGTTGCCAGCGGTCACAACCTCAGCAGCGGGCGCGACACCCGCGCCACGCTCGACTGCCCCTGAGATGAGCCTCGATCCCCGCAGCCGTGAGCGCCTCGCTGCCCTGGGTCGCACCCTGCCCCAGAAGTTGCCAACCCCCCAGGCCTCCCCGCCGACGGACCAGTCCGCTCCCCGCTTCGCTCGCCGCCATCGCCTTGAAACCGAGCAGGATCCCGAAGCTCTGTTCCGGGAACTGATCACGGCCAGCGCCGATGGTTCGGTGCCGAGCCATCTCCTCGACCGCTTGCGGGATCTGGAGGCGCGCCAGCCGCGGCAGCCGCGGTTTCAGGCGGGCCCCGTCGGGGCCGCAGGCGTCAGCACCGCCGCCGTCGCTGACGCGCGAGCCGCCAAGCCATCCCGCCAGGCCCAGCGCCCCGGGGGCAAGGCGTCGCGGCGACCGCGCCTGGATCCCGAGCAGCAGGCGCTCTACAGCGCCTTCGAGGAGTTGCTGCAAGACGAGGATCCCGAGGCCTGAGCGAACCGCGTGGCGCCGCTGCGGACAACCCCAGGCGCCCCCGCTGGAATCCAATCCGCCGCATGGGAGCCGAGGCACCAAGGGCCGCGGTCAGACCGCCACGCTCCCCGGTCGGCGGGGCGATGGGCAAGCTCTGCAAGATCATCCAGGGCTGTGTTCAGCTGGTCGTCTCCTGGTGGAGGACCCCGGCAAACCCCATCACCACCGGTGCTCGGTAGGGCGTGAGTCGCTGGGCTGTGGCCTCTAGGAAGGCCACCAGGATCGTGATCAACAGGATGTAATCGCGCAGGGCCGGATCCAATGCTCCCTGGCCGCCCGCTGGCTGGGCCGTGAGCACGGCCTCGAGCGGAGACCAGAGGGGGTTGGCCCGCGCCGCGGTGTAGATCGCCGCCAGGCGATTGCCATGGATGGGATCCCCGAGCGAAGCGGATTCGCTGGAGTGCGCGAAGGCGTTGCGCAGCTTGCGCAAGGTGGAGAGCGCTTGCTCCACAGGGGCGTCGATCAGGCCGAGACGCCGCGCCAGCGCCACCTTGGCGCCGAGGGACCCCAGCGGCCTGTCCGGTAGAAACAGGCCATCAGCGCGGGGGGGCGCTGGGCCCATCAAGGCCTGGAGCAGGTGCTCCAGCGCCGCATCCACCCGGGCGACGCCCACCAGCACGGCGCCGCGCCCGCGCTCCTCCAGCATCTGCAGGGCGATGCTGCGGGCCGCGCTGGCGGCGGCGACCTCCGGCGTCAACGCGGACATGGGGTGCTGTGTTCAGCGTTGTGGGCCATGGCGGACATAGCGCACTGGCCTGGTGAGCTTGCGGGCCAGGCCCCGCTCCACCAACCGCTGACACCAGCGCTTCACCTCGGTTTTGGAGACATCGAGGAGCGCGGCCAGGTCTTCAAGGCTGAGAGGCTGGTCCAGACAGGTCAACACCAGATGGTCGACATAGGCGGCCAAGGCGGCGGCAGGGGGCGGCTCGGGTTCGACGGCTGCCGTTGAGGTTGGGCACTGGGGCTGACGGGCCAGAGATTCTGAACGCGGCACTGGTGCAGGTCCCGGCTCCTCTTCAGGGCCGCGCTGGCGGCTGGGTTGCGATGGCACAGCTGGAACGATCTTGGGTAAGGAGCCCTGCTGAACCTGTTCGGGATCGGTCCCTGCCGACGCAAGGTGTTCGATCGCCCGCAGCAGAGATTGCAGCGCCCCGGCTGAACTGGGCTCAGGCCACGGTTCGGCCCCGAGCTCAGCCAACGCAGCCAGCCCGGGACCGCCCCGGGGATCGCTGAGCACGTGGACAGGACAGAAGCGCAATCGTTGCAACTGCTCGCGGGCGCCAGCCCAGGTGCCGCCCTCCCCCTTGGCCGAACTCACCACCAGGGCAGCATCGGCCAGGGCGTAGATCAGCTTGTTGCGGCCCATGGCGCGCCACACCTTGAAGGGAGCACTGGGGGCCTCGCTGGAGAGCAGCAGCAGGCGCCCCTCAAGCAGGGCCTGGCGCCAGATGGGCTTGGCGCTCACGCTCTCAAGGCTGTCGGCCAGCACACCAATGGCACAACCACCGGCGGCAAGCGACCCCGCCATGGCTGTTTCATCGACTCCCTTGGCGGCACCGGAGGTGATCGCCACACCGGCGGCGGCGGCCAGAGCGCCCACCGCCTCCGCATGCCGCAGAACGGGTTCTGGTGTGCGACGTGATCCCACCACAGCCAGGGCGGGGGCTTGGAGCAGCTCAAGATTGCCGCAGGCATAGAGCAGCGGGGGGGCGGATTGCTTGAGGCGCTGCTTGAACCGCCTGGGGTAGGAGGCATCGGCCCTGCCGATCACGCTGATCGAGCGACTGGCCCAGTGCTCCACCGCTTGGCTGAGCTGAAAGCCGCGCGAGAGCAGGCGGTTGAGGCGCTCGGTGGCAAACGATGTGGACAGAGAGCTGAGCAGGGCTTCGCGCGACCCATGGATCAGGTCCGCGGGTTGATGCTGCTCCTGCCGGAGGTGAGTCGCCAGCTGGGCGTACTCCGCCGCCGAGAGCAGGGGATCGGCGCTGCTGCTCGTGCCACCCTCCTGCAGGAGCGGCGAGGTGAGCAGCAGCACGGCCTGGGTGTTGGCGGAGGGGGCTGGCATCGGCTGGCCAATCGAACGGCAGCTCAGTCGCTCTGACCGGTCTGGGCGAGGGCCAGGGGGAACACCGGACCCGCCCCATGCTCTCGCAGCAGCCAAGCCGCAACGGTGAACGTCCAGCGCGAGTCGACCAGGTCGTCGACCAGCAAGCAAGGCCCTGGGGGGATGGGCCCCGCGATGGCGAGGCTGCCGTCGAGGTTGCGGGCCTGCTGCGTGCTATTTCGCATCGTTTTCTGCTCGGCGGTGTCGCGCACCTTCTCCAGTGCGGCCACAAAGGGCAAGCCAAGGGCGGCGGCCAGCTGCGCAGCAAAGGCCGGCACGCGTTCAGGATGGCGCCGCGAGGGGATGCAGGTGACCCACGCGGGTGGCGGTGTCGGGCGCCACTGCTGGATCAATCGCT
Organism: uncultured Cyanobium sp.; assembly: GCA_964402615.1. Classification (GTDB taxonomy): domain Bacteria; phylum Cyanobacteriota; class Cyanobacteriia; order PCC-6307; family Cyanobiaceae; genus Cyanobium. The sequence goes on from CAYOCW010000006.1 coordinate 16,226, forward strand.
GACAACCCTCAACAAGCGCTCCATCGAAGCGGCCGCTGTCCTCCTTGCCCCGCTTGACCAGTTCGGCCCAGCCCGCATCCGACCAGAAACTCAAGGCCTTTCCCGGTTCCGCCTGGCGGTCGCGCGGGATGCGTCCGTTCAGGCGATAGAGCGGCAGGCCGCCGCTGGGCCATTGCTTGCGCGGTTCGATGGGAAGGCGGATCTGGCGCAGAAAGCTGGCGGCCTTGCGCACCAGCTCAGCTGGAACCTCCACCGGCAGAGGCGGCAGGCTGGGCGGCCCGACGCGGCTGCGGTCCCCATCGAGCGCTGCGATCAGGAAAGCCATGTGCTCTCCAAAGGAGAGATCCACGTAGGCCTGCATCTGCCGGGCTTCATCCTGGCGCAATTGCGTCAGGCGCTCCACCCGCTGCCAGAAGCCAGGTGCCAAGGCAGCCGGCAAGCGTTGCCAGCGCGATCCCTGCTTGCCGATCGGCGCGGGGCTTTCCAAGGAGAGGATCTTGAGGGCCTGCTGCAGGCGCCCCTTCGGCAGGTTGAGCTGGGCCAGCAGTTCAGCCTCCGTGCAGCCCTGCTCCGGCCCTTGCTCCAGCGCCAAGAGCAGGCGTTCGACCTGGTCACGGCTGGGGAAGGCGCTGAGGATGAACCAATCGTTGATCGCCCGCTCCTCCTCACCGCTGAGCAGCACCCCGTAGGCGGAGGGGAGGGCCCGCCCGGCACGGCCCACCTGCTGGTAGTAAGCCACGACGGAGCCGGGCACCTGGTAATGGATCACGAAGCCCAGATCGGGCTTGTCGTAGCCCATCCCCAGGGCGGTTGTGGCCACCAGGGCCTTGCACTGGTTGGTGAGCAGGGCTGTTTCAAGCCGCTCGCGCTCGCCATTCTCCAGCGTGCCGCTGTAGGCCCGGGCGTCGATGCCGCAGCGCTGCAGCCAGTCCGCCACCAGGGCGGTGTCGCGGGTGGTGAGGGCATAGATGATGCCGCTGCCCCGCAGGCTCGGCAGGGTGTGGGCCAACCAGGCGAGGCGGGCCGGTTGGCTGGGGATCCGCAGGCTTTGCAGGGTGAGGGATGGGCGGTGCAGATCCCCCCGTTGAAGGATGAGGTCGGGGCCGAGTTCGCGTTGCAGATCGGCCAGCACCCGATTGCTGGCGGTGGCGGTGGTGGCCAGCAGGCTCACATTCGGCAGGGTCCGCAGCAGCCGTCCGACGCGGCGGTAGTCGGGCCGGAAGTCGTGACCCCAGTCGGAGATGCAGTGGGCCTCGTCGATCACCACCAGGCTTGGGTTGAGCTGGGCGAGGGGCCCCCGCACGAAGTCAGGCGCGTTGAGCCGCTCGGGCGAGATCAACAGCAGATCGATCTCGCCCTGGCGAACCTGATGCTCTACGTCCTGCCATTGGTTCGGGTTGGTGGAGTTGACCGTGCCTGCCTCCAGTCCCATCCGCTCTGCAGCGGCGATCTGGTTGCGCATCAGCGCCAGCAGGGGCGAGATCAGCAGCCCTGGACCGCGGCCGGCCTCGCGCAGCAACTTGCAGGCGATGAAGTACACGAAGCTCTTGCCCCAGCCGGTCTTCTGCACCACCAGCACGCGGCTGGATTGCGCACAAACGGTCCGGATGGCCTCGAGCTGGCCGTCGCGGAAGCTGGCCGTCGGGTTGGCGGAGCCGGCGCGCAGTAGCTCCAGGGCCCGGCTTGGATCGAAGATGCTAGTCATGCAGGCAGGTGGGTCCAACGGCTGGGGCTGGGCGTTGGGACCACCTGCCCGGGGCGGATCCGACGACGCCACCCAGAGTCCAGTTCAGCGCAGCAGCCCCACTGGTCCGAGGGCTGCAAGGCCGCCGCCGATCGCCAATAGCAGGGCCAGTCCCTGGCTCCAGGTCCCAGGCAGACGCCGCAGCAGCAGGAAGCTGCCGCCGCTCACCAGCAGGGAAGCCGCCAAGGCTCCCAGCCACCAGAGCGCGGCGGCAGCGTTGGCCGGAGCCTCCAGGCCATGGAGCATGGCGTGAACAGCCACGGCTGCGGCCACCAGCCCGGCAGCTGCGCCCGACGGGGCATGCTGCGGAGCGTGGCGGTTGCGCAACACCAGCACGGCCACGGCGGTGACCGCCAGGGCGGCGAGGAGCTCCAGGGCCGGCAGGCTGCCGCCCATGGCCCCGAACATTCCGCCGCCGACGGCGCCGACGAGGGCCCAAAGCAGCAGCTGGGGGGAGCTGCTGGCGGCTGCGGCCCCCACAGCGATCAGTAGTAACAGATGATCGCTGCCGCTGAGGGGATGGAAAAAGCCGGAGGCGAGGCCGCGGTGGCTGAGGCCGTGGGCCTGGGCCGGTTGATCAAGCCACAGTGCCAGGGCTGATGCCGCCCCGAACAGGGCCAGGGATCTGGACGAGAGGGATGGGGTCATCGACACAGCCGGTCCAGGCCGGTGCGAGAGGTGTTGAGCACGGGACGCGTTCTGGCCTCCATTGTGCGGCTGGATGGCGGCGCGGGCTGCTCGTTCGGGATAGGGGGCCTTCAGGGAAGGTGCTCCGCACAGGCCATCCACGGGGAACCCATGCTGTGAGCGCCGCTGCAGCCCAGCTCCCGGGCGCGCTGCAGGGCCTACTGACGGGTTGGGTAGGCCATCGGGCTCGCCACGCAGGTATTCAAGACATCCACGCCCACCACCCCGAGGCGGATGACCCCCATCGGCACCACTCCGATCGAGAGGATGCCCAGGGGGGCGACACCGAAGGCGATCCGTTTGGGCTTGTCGCCGCAGGAGGGCATGGGAGGCCGGTGCTCAGTGGGAATGTCCGGAGCCCTGGGGAGCGCCGTGGCTAGCGCAAGGCATCCACGGGTTGCCCATCGGGTGGGCGCCGCTGCAGTTGAAGTGAAGCTTGGCGGCTTTCTCGGCTTCCGCCCGGCTTGGATAGAGGGCAGGCACGCCGGGGCCGGGAGCGGCCACAACGGCAGCCGAGAGCAGGAGGTTGGCCCCAAGCACGGCTGCCCACCGTCGGCAACGGTTCAGCCTCGGCACCGGGGTGTGCATGGGGCTGATGCGGCAATCAACGTCGCGTTGACCGCACCAGATGTCTCCAAGTAAGCCTCTGAGGGTCGAGGGTCTGAGCTGAGGGCAGGCGCCGCTGTCCCTGACCGCTGTTCAGCGCTCCCATCAGACAGAGGCTTGGGTGGCGACCACCCTTCGCTGCCATTATCAACTCAAATCTCAGCCTATATATCGGCAAAATAGCTAGGCGTTTAGGGAGATTAACGAATCCTATTCTTTATTGCTTTAACGAGAATTTTTCAGTCCAGGGCTAGCCGCATTCTGGATGCAAATTGCCTGGCTTAAATAGTCTTGTCGAGTTGGATTCTATTCCTGTTATTCATTCCTTGAGGAGGTCGATTCCCGCCTTGCAAAAGATCATGAATGCGACTCGATCAACTGTGGATAAATATTTGCTGCGTGACAGCGTTGCAGCCAAGCCAGAAGCACCCAACCCGCCAATCTCTCGGTTGGCCAGCATGGATCGTGATCTGTTGGACTGCTGGATGCTGCTGATTTCGCCGCAGCTCGGGATCGGGTTGCGACGCTCAAGCCGCGGCATCGGAGGCGCGGCATCGGAGGCGCGGCGCGGCGATGAGGCCCCCCAGGCGAGGCTGGCTCCCTGTCGAGCTGGAAGGCTGCCGCTGGCTCCAGAGCAAGGCGCTGCTCAGCCCCATGGCAGGGTCCGAGTCTCTCCACCAGCCAGACGGCTCGGTGGCTGCCGTGGATGTTCACCAGCCGCCGACTGCAACGTCCCCATACTCCCCTTCGAGCACCACGAGGTGGTTGCCAGGTTCGTTACGATTGTCGCAAATGTTCGGGTGCGGGCCCCATGGCTGCCTTCTGCCCCAAGCCTGGGCATGCTGAAATGCTCATCACGCCACCGAGCAAGCTTCTCGCGAGCCAGTTGATAAGCTAACTTTATGGCTGCATGTCGCGCTTTCTTGGCATCCACTGCCGCACAAAGCAGGCAGCACGGTAGTATGGGAGTGTCCACGAAGTGCTACCCACGGCTTGCCTGGTACGCCAGCAACCCTTAGGGCAGGGCCCCAGATTGCTAAGACTTTCTGTGGAGCCCGGGTTTGCGGTTTGCTTTATGCTTGATTTTGTGACCGACCGTACGGGTTCACTTAGCCCTTTTTAATACTTTAATCCTGCTTCCCATGAACTTCCCCACCAGAATTCCAACACGTCACGCACTCGCGGCAGCGATGAGCACCGCAGTTTTGTTCGGAGGCGCCGCTTTTGCGACTCCGACTTACACATTGATAAGTTCAGGATCTTTAAATCGATCGACCTATGAAGTGTGGATGAGGGATAGCGTGTTGACATGGTCCGAGGCCAGTAACTATGCCAATAACACGCTGAAGGCCCGGCTTGTGTCAATCAACAGCGTGGCTGAAAATGATTTTGTCGCAAGCCTGATTGGAGATCCACGCCTCTACACAAATGCATGGCCCGGCGGCCCGACCAGTGAATATCTTGGACCATACATCGGCTTAAAGCGCAACGGTCCAACAACTGGTGTTGTGAATCCAAATGTTGGTTGGCAATGGGTTGATGGAACATCCTTGACGCAGTCAGATCCATTGTGGAACCTTTGGTTTAACGTCGGCAATCCTGGCGGACAGCCCGATGCCATGCACGGTGACAATGTCGCTCTCTATTACAACACTACAGCATCGAATGTCACCACATGGGGCGATGTGTACGATGGGGCAACATTTCTACCCCAATATGGCGGTGGACCTAACATGTTTTTGGCCAACTCTTTCGTAATTGAGAAGGTTCCAGGGCCAGTTCCCCTGATGGCGGCTTTCGCAGCCTTCCGCTGGTCCAGGCAGCTACGCCGCCGCCACAATCGCGCTGACGGCGTGTCTTAGGCAAATCTTCACTAATCTGTATTCGTCAATAAGGTTTACTCGCTGTTGGTGTCTTCGACAACAATAACTAGCCTACCTTAGGTAGCCTCTGCAAAACCTCTGGCTCAGCCCTGGACAAGCGCCGAAATACCGGGTTGGGCCATCTACACTCCCGGCGCAGGTTGTTTCTTTTGCAGGACTGCCTTAAGGTCTCCCGCCGAGCCCTCCCTGCGGTTTGCTTGGCGCAGGATTCTGTCATCAGCCTTTCGGGCCCAATTGACCCTCTCTTAATTAATCCTGCTTCCCATGAACTTTTCCGCCAAAACTCTAAGGTACCACGCACTCACGGCAACGATCGGCATCGCAGCCTTGTTGGGCGGCAACGCTTCTGCGACGCCAACTTACACATTGATAAATTCAGGGTCTTTAAATCGATCGACCTATGAAGTGTGGATGAGCGATAGTGCTTTGACTTGGACTGAAGCCAATAACTATGCCAACAACTCGCGGAATGCCAAACTTGTATCAATAAACAGTATTGCTGAAAATAGTTTTGTCGCCAACCTGATTAACAATCCAATTCTTTACACAAATGCAGTCCCGAGTCATCCAGGCGGCTTATATGCAGGTCCATACATTGGCTTAAGGCGCATCGGCCCAACAACCGGCTCCATTAACCCAAATTCTGGTTGGCAATGGGTTGATGGAACTGCCTTAACGCCATCAAGTCCATTGTGGAACCTCTGGTATGATGTTAACCATCCAGGGGGGCAGCCCGATACCATGCAGGGGGATGATGTTGCCATCTACTACAACGGCACAGCATCAGGTGTTAACACGTGGGGCGATATTTATGATGGTGTAACGATTCTTCCCGAATATGGTGGGGGTCCCAATCTCTTCCTGATGAAGTCCTTCGTGGTTGAGAAGGTTCCAGGCCCAATTCCCGCGATCGGGGCTCTTGCAGCCTTCCGCTGGTCCAGGCTGCTACGTCGCCGCCACCGCCATCTTGCAGAGCGACGTGTTGTTTCTGGCGAGCGTACGGTCTGACCTTGTTGGATCGCGCTCAGCCACTCGGGCGCCACCCGCAGGCAGCCAGTCTGTTCACGGCCCAGCGCAGCGAGGGCGCCAGGGGCCGGGGTTCTCCTAGACAGTCGCTATGGATCAAACCACTGCTGAGATCCTGCGTCGAGGCCAAGGTCAAATCTTGGCCCTCCAGGAGCGTCAGGCACTGCAATGGCACGGTCAGCGGTCCATGGAAATAACTGGCCAGTCGCTGGGCGTTGCGGTGATGGCACCACAACCGCAGCGGACCCGCCGCATAGGTGATCTCTTCCAGCAGTTCCCGGCGCAGCGCCTGCTCCGGACTCTCACCAGCTTCGAGGTGGCCACCAAATAGCCCCCAGGTTCCTGGCGCCACGATCCCTTCCATGTCGTCGCGGAGTTGCAGCAACCAGCGCCCCTGCTTCTCGAGCAGGGCCAGGGCCACCCAGGGATGCCACGGAGATGGGGACTCGTCGCTCAACGCGCCCCCCACCCCAACGGAGTCGACATCCACATCCTGCTGGGCGCCACCAACTGGCATGGTAAGACCACCTCTCCGGGCTGGCTTCTAGACCTGCTGCATCACCTGGCCCCAAAGCTCGGCGGCCAGGGCGCCTGAGGCCGCGGCGGCTGGTCGGTTGTCGTCGTTGCCTAACCAGATGCCGGTGAGGATGCCGCGTTGGGGTGAGTAACCGATGAACCAGGCATCCACACCGTTGTTGGTGGTGCCGGTCTTGCCGCGGGCATCGGCGATCACGGCAGCGGGGCGCCCCGTGCCGATCGCCACCGCCCGCTGCAGCATCGCATCCATGGCGGCGGCAACAGCAGGTTCCAGCAATTGCTGGGGCTTCTCGGGAAGGGGTTCGAAAATACCGCTGGTCGGACAGTGCTCCAGCACGGTCTCCGATCCACAAACGCCGAGGTCATAGATGCGCTCCACACCGTGCATCGGGACGGTGCGGCCACCATTCGCGACCACCGCAAAGGCTCGCGCCATCTCATAGAGCAGCACCTCGTTGCCACCCAACACCATGTTCGCATCCGGTTGCAGGGTGGCGGCGGAGATGCCGAGGCGTCGAGTCATGGCGATGACCCTCTCGAAACCGACCCGATCGGCCAGGTGCAAGGCGATTGGATTTTCCGAAAATGCCAACCCGTCCGCCATGGTCATGAAGCCAGATGCACCCGCCTGGCGGCAACCGACTTGCAATTGGTAGATGGGCGCACAGGAGATCAGCTCAGTGCTGGGGATCCCCCGTTCCAGCGCAGCCAGATAGGTGAAAAGCTTAAAGGTCGAGCCAGGCTGGCGCAGCGATTGCACCCGATCGAAGCGGTAGTCACCACCGCCAACATAAGCTAAAATTCGGCCGCTACTCACCTCCAGGCTGATTAAGGCACCCTGATTGATCCCAAGCGGCTTGGCGCGGGTCTCTAGAAAGCGTTGCAATAGTTGCTGTGACTTGGCCTGAAGCCGTGTATCGATTGTCGCGACTACATGATAGTTGCCCCCCTCCCGGTTGGGGTCGATGTTGAGCGAAAAGCGAGAGCCTTCGAGCTCCCACAGCGCATAGTCGCTAAAGAAGGGATAGCTGCGATAGCGCGACTGGCGGCAAGCTGCTGCGTCATAGATGAGCGGTTGACGAATGGCATTGCGGTACTGATCCTGATTGAGGTATCCCTCTTCCAGCATGCGGCGCAGTACCAGGTCGCGGCGCAGCTTTGGAGTCCAAACCCGCTCGTCTTCGAGCGGTTGCTCGGGGCGACGGCTCTGTCGCTGCCGCTCCAGCCGCTCGGCGCGTAGCTGGGCTGGAGTGGGGGCGCAGATATTGTAAGCATTCGGGCTCGGCAGCAGACCCACCAAATAGGCGGCCTCGCCCAGATTCAACTGCCGTACCGACTTGCGGAAATACAGCTGGGCCCCCTGTTCGAAACCCTCGGCCCCGAGGCCTAGATAGGCGCGGTCCAGATACATCTTGAGAATCTCGTTCTTGTTGAAACGCGTTTCCAGTTGCCAAGACACGGGCAGCTCGCGCAGCTTGCGGGCGAACACCCCCCAGCGGTTGGGGCGACCGGTTGCATCGAACTCGGCGATCCGCACCCAGGGCCAGGGCGAATTGGGATTGCCGTTCTTCACCCAGGGATACACCATCCGCGCCACCTGTTGGGTGATGCCGCTGCCACCGCCCGTGCGCCGCAGCAACGACCGCAGGGTGCCGCCGATGTCGAGGCCGCTGTTCCAGCCGAAATGCGCATCTTCTGAGGCCAGCAGGGCCTGGCGCAGCACCAGCGGGTAGTCCTCCAGGCGGACCATCGCCGTGGCCGCCCCCTCGCGCGAATCGATCCGCTCCCCCCGCGGACTGACGATCTTGACCGGCCCGCCGATGAAGTCGACCCGCGAGCCCCCCGAGATGGTGCTCAGGGTCAGCAGCGCACCGATCACCAGACCCGAGCCCAGCAGCGCCACCACGCCCACGCCATGGCGTAGTCGCTCCAGCTGGCTGGGCGGATGCAGGTAACGCAGGGTTGGCGCATCCCGCAGCGGTGAGCCCAGCTGGATGCGGTCACCGTGGCGCAACCCGATGGCTCGGATGCGGCGATCACGCCAGAACAGGCCATTGGCGGATTCAAAATCTTGTAGCTGCCAGTCGCGATCGTCGGATCTGTCCTTCTCCACAAACGCATGCACCCGACTGACATTGCTGGCGCCGTCGACCACGAGCTCGCAAGCTGGATCTCGACCGATGCGGCAGCGCTCCGCGTTCAGCGTTAGCGAGCGAACCAATCGCTCCCCCTGCCACAGCTCAAGCCGCGCTTGACGCCGCCGGGCCCGGCGCCAACAGAGCCTGACCAGCCGCAGCCGCCGAGACTGCTGCCAGCGAGCCAGCCGCCCCTGCCCTTCGCGCCTGGCGGCGAGGTCGGCCTTGGCCGCATCCGGTGCCGCTAAAAACAGCCGCCGCCGTGCCAGCGCCTGGGACCACCGCTGCGACGCCTCTGTCTCGCTCCGCGCTGGCAAAGCTGCTCAACCAGGTGCCATAGGCTACGGCTTGTGTCGAGCGGTTGCCAGGGTGGAAACACGCCGCGACCCCTGGGCTCCTTTCCGGCTCTGGGTCGCCTTGACCATCGGGGTCTTCGCGGTCCGCGCTGTGTCGTTGGCGACCCCGTTCAGTTGGCCTGGCGCCATCCCCGGCTGGCTGCTGCTGCTGCTGGTGATGGGCGCCCTGCTCCTGGCCTTGCGGGCCCTGCTCTGGCCCGGTCGGGTGGTGTTTTGGCGGCAGAACGAACCGGGGATCGGAACGGAGATCCTGCATGATTGGCGGCGATGGTGGTCGCGCCCACCGCGATCATGAACGCCGCTGCCCGGCTGGTGCTGCGTCAAGATCCCGCCAGGGTGGCGCCACTCAACCCCGACAAGCCCCTCACCATCGGCCGCGCCGGCAACAACCAGCTCTGCCTGGCCAGCTGGGACACCGTGGCCCCCCACCACGCCGTGGTGCGCTACGCCCCGGAGCACGGCTGGTTGGTCTGCGACTGGGGCAGTCCGATGGGCACCTATTGCCGCGGCCGGCGCGTGCAACGTTGTCAGCCCCTGCGCGATGGCGATGCCATCGCTCTGGGTCGCGACGGCCCGGTGCTGCTGTTTCAGCAGCTCCCCAACAGCACGGCTCCATCCACCTCGGCGGCGGCGGCGGCGGCCATCCCCGGCCCTGCCGCTGCGCTGCGATCCAGCCTGGACTCAGCGGCGCCGCCGCCGCTGGCCCCACCCCAACCGCCGCTGCGGATCGCCGACCGCGAGCTGCCGCTGGCCGCGATTCGCTCCGCGGAGGTGCTGAGCCGACCGCGCCATCCCCACAGCTTCAGCTGGTGGGTGTTGGCCTGCCTGGGGGGGCTGGTGCTGCTGCCCTGGGTCTGGTTGTTTTGGCTGTGGCAGATCGCGGCCCTGGCCGCCTGGATCCTGCTCGGTGCCCGCAAGGAGCACGTGCTGATCCTGACGTTGCGGGATGGCATGGCCCATCGCCATCGCTTCGCCAACCGCGGCACCGCCCTGGCCCACCGCAATGGCGTGCGCCGGGCGATCGGGCAGCCTCTGGGCTCCTGAACGCGGCCATGGCTGTGATGTTGCCCAGCGGGGCCAGGCTCCACTGCTCTGCCCTCAGCTCTCCCCTGGAGGTGGTGCGGCTGTTGGGGGCTGGCGGCCAGGGGGAGGTGCACGAGGTGCGCCTGGCGGGCGAGAGCCACGCGCTCAAGTGGTACTTCCCTGCGGTGGTGCGTCGTGATCGGGGCCTGGCCCAACGGCTCAGCGACAGCATCCGCGCCGCCGCTCCGAGCCGCCACTTCCTCTGGCCGATCGCCCTGGTCGAGCCTGATCCCGCCTGCCGGCGCCGCCTCGGCCTCAGCGACGACGGCTTTGGCTACCTCATGCCCCTGCGTTCCCCCGAGGCCGTGGCCGCGACAGATCACTACGCCGGTCGTCTCAGCATCGGCCTGCGCCAGCTGCTGCGCGCCTGTTTCTTCCTCAGCGAGGCCTTTCAGGCTCTGCACAGCAAAGGGCTCTGTTACAAGGACATCTCGCTCGGCAATCTGTTCCTGTTGCCCGCCAGCGGCGACGTGCTGATTTGCGATAACGACAACGTTGAGGTCAACGGCGTGAACCGCGGACTCGCCCTGGGCACCCCCGGCTTCATGGCGCCGGAGGTGCTGCTGGGTCAAGCTCAGCCCTCGAGCAGCAGCGATCTCTTTTCCCTGGCGGTGCTGATGTTCTGGCTACTGACCCGCAGCGATCCACTGAAAGGCCGACTGGAACTTCAGATTCGCTGCCTGGACATGGCGGCGCGACGACGGCTGTACGGCGAGGATCCCGTGTTCGTGTTCGATGCCGAGGATCTCCGCAACCGTCCGGACCCGATCCTGCACCAGGCCGCCTTGCGCACCTGGCCCATCTACCCCCCCGAGCTGCAGACCCTGTTCCAGCGCACCTTTGGCGAAGGGCTGCGCGATACGGGGCGGCGCACCCTCTGCAGCCAATGGCTGCGGGTTCTGGCCGCCACCCTCGACCGTCAGCAGTGCTGCCCCCACTGCGGCCAGGAGGTGTTCAGCACGGAGATGGCCCATCCTCGCTGCTGGGACTGCGGCGGACCGCTTCCCGATGTGGCGCGGCTGCAGATTGGCGATCGCAGCGTGTTGGTCCAACCCGGCAATGAGCTGCACTGGCATCACTTCGATCTGCTGCGGATCGAAAGTTTGGACGCGCCGCTGGCTCGGGTGGAGAGCCATCCCCGCGAGCCTGGTCTGCTGGGGCTGTTGAACCTCTCGGATCGGGTGTGGCAGGCGGAGCTCGACGACGGACTTTGCGTTCCCCTGCCGCCGGGACAGCGGGGTAACCTGCGTCGGATCCGCATGGTGCGGACTCCCTGGGGGGTCGTGCATTGCCAGAATCGCTGAGTGGTCCTGAGCGCACCCGGTCGCGGCACAGGCCTGCAGATCCCCGAGGAGACGCTCCAGGACAGCTGCCACTCTCGATGCCTTTCCCCAACGTTCAGCTGTATCGACGACCGCTCCACTTCATCTACATCTGCGATTGCTCCGGCTCGATGCAGGCGCGCGGCAAGATCCAGGCGCTCAACCAGGCCATTCGCGACTCCCTGCCCGGCATGGCCGCCGTGGCCCGTGACAACCCCGAGGCGCGACTGCTGGTGCGGGTGCTGACCTTCGCCGACCAGGCGCACTGGCACTTGGCCGACCCGACTCCGGTGGAGGAGCTCCAGCATCGTTGGCGCGATCTCCAGGCGGGTGGGCTGACCGCCATGGGGCAGGCGATGGAGTTTTTGGCTGCTGCCCTCGACCCGACGACCATGGATCAGCGCGCCCTGCCGCCGGTGCTGGTGCTGATCTCCGATGGCGCCCCCACCGACGACTTCGACGCCGGCCTGGCCAGCCTGCAACGACAACCCTGGGCTCGCAAGGCGGTGCGCCTGGCCCTGGCCATCGGCCACGACGCCGACGAAGACGATCTGCAGAAGTTCATCGGTCCCGTTCCCTCCAGTCCGCCGCTGGCGGGCGAGCGCGGGGGCGACGCCGTGCCCGGCCGCAGGCCCCTGCAGGCCAATGATGCGAGCACCTTGGCTCGCTACATCCGCTGGGCCTCCTCCGCGGTGGTGGGAGCGGCCTCCCGACCGCTCAGCCAGCTGGGCGGCGCTTCAGGGGCTGAATCGCCGCTGCCGTTGCCCGATCTCCCCCCCACCGTGCTCGACCCGATCGACACCAGCCAAATCGTCTGGTGAGCTGCTGGGCAGCCCCCTGCTGTGAGACCCGCCTCGGTGCCTCCCACCGTCGGCGCGGTCAGCCCTGCCAAGATGCCAGCGGCTGGCTGGAGTGCTGGGATCGCGAGGGCCGCCCGGTTTGCATCCTGGCGCTGTCCGATGGCCATGGGGCAGCCCGGCATCCCCACAGCGCCGCAGGCAGCCGCCTCGCCTGTCAGATCGCTCTGCAGCAGGCGGCGCTGGATCTGGCCCAACGGGACTGCTCCACAACCCCGAACGCCGAGTGGCGCCAATGGCTCAGCCGGGAGCTCCCGGACAGGATCGTGGCCGGCTGGCGTCGGGCTGTGGCCGCGCATTGGACCGCGAACCTGGGCCAGCCCGCCGCGTCATTTTCACCGATCGTCTACGGCGCGACGCTGGGGCTGCTGGTGCTGACGCCCCGCGGCTGGGGCTACACCGGCCTCGGGGATTGGGACCTGCTGGAGCTGTCGCCGCAGCGTGGCCCGCGCATCCTCAGCCAGGAACCCTGGAGTGGCGGCGATCCGGAGGCCACCCATTCCCTCTGCCTGGAGGGCGCTGAGCGCTGCTTCGCCGCCCGCAGCGGCTGGCGCCGCCTGCGGGATCCGGCGGCGCCCTTCCGCCTGCTGCTGAGCAGCGATGGGCTGCGCAAGTCCTGCGGCAGCGACGCCGACCTCTTCACCCTCGCCCAGTTTCTCGCCGAGCAGGCTGAAGGTCTGCCAGGTTCCGCAGCGCTCCACGCCAGCGAGGCCGTCAGCCCGGATCCAGGGGCCAGCGACCCGGCGGCCCGGGCGGCAGCAACCGGGGCCCCTCCCCCGCAGCAGTCTGCGGAGCGCGCCCTGGCCGCGGCCCTGGATCGCATCACCAACCTGGGCAGCGGCGATGACATCAGCGTGGCGATCGCTTCCTGGACCCAGCTCCCCCCTGACCTGCCAGGGCATTCCCACTCCGACCGAGCCGTTGAACGGCCCGCTCCGGCCGGCTGGATCGTGCAGCCGCCCTTCTGCGGCCCCGTGAGCCTCGCGGCCCTCCCCGATCCAGCGGTGCCTGGCGTCTCCTGTGCGGCGGCGGCATCGGCGCCCGCGGCTGACGACCGCGGGGCGGGCCCGGTGCCACAGCCGCGCCGAGCCCAAGCAACGATGGCTTGGCTGCTGGTCGGTGCCTCCCTGCTGGGGCTAGGGGTCGGCCTGATCAGCCTGCTGCGCCGCCCGGCGCCGCTGCCGTTCCAGCCGCTGCCGGCACCGACGCCTCGTTCAGACCGGCCAACGCTCTCCCCGCCGCAGGAGCAGCGCCTGCGGCGGTTGGTGGCCGAGCTGTGTCGCGGCGGTCCGCAGCAGCGGGCCCCGGGTTCGCCAGACCTCGTGGCGCGACGCCTTCAGGGGGTGTTGAGCGCCCGCAAGGCCAGCTTCGAGCGGCTGCGCCGTCCAGCGGCGGGCCCAGCGGCGGATCCGCTGGCGGGCTGGGCGACCGATCCGCTCGGCGCCTTGATCGCCTGGAGCGCTGACCCGACCACGGCCGAGGGGGTGGCCCGGCGGCGGCTGGCGCGGCTCGGGGCCTGCGAGGCGTTGACGACGGCCCTTGGCCAGCGTTGGCGGGCCACCACCGGAGCCGGCCACGTTGAGGCCGGTCGAGGCGATCCTGCGGCAGGGCGGCCTGCTGCGGTGACCACCGAGTGGCGACCACCGGGCGGTGATCGTCCCCGGCGGCGGGCCGATGGACCGAGCCCTCAACCCTGAGCCGGCCCGCGGCTGATGTTGGCGCCAGTCGGTCCAGGATTCTGCGTGCTTCCGGTCTGCTCGCCGCGATGACGCCCTATCAGCTCGGCCAGTTCCTGCGGACCCAGGTGCTGCTCCAGCAGCAACGGGCGGGCCGCGCCCACGGCCCGCGGCTGGTGGCGTTGCTTCGGGATCTCTGCGTCAACGATCATCAGGACTTCTACGCGCCCCTCTGCTTTCTGGTGACCTCACCAGCGTTCGCGTCGGCTCTGGATCGGGATGGCCTCCTGGCGGGAGCGGCGCTGCTGGACGCTTGGAACCGGGAGCTGGCGCAGATCTATGCCAGCGGGCTGTGCCTGCGTCTTCAACCGGTGTTGGCTGGCCTGCTGAACCTGTCTCCAACCGTGTCTCCAACCGTGTCTCCAACCGCTGCCACCCCGGTCCGCCCGGCGTTGCGCCGCCGCGATCCCCCCGGGATGGTCCCCCCAGCTGCGGCGGCCCGAGCCGGCTCAACCGGCCGATCGAGCGGCGCCAGGACCGTTGCGCTCACCCTGCTGGCCTTCGTCGGCGGCGTTCTGCTCTCGGCGGCCTTGACGTTGACATTGGGCCGCGGCAGCAACCGCAGACCGAGCCCCGACTCCCCGGCCTCGCTGCCCCAGCGCCGCGATCCGGAAGCCGGTCTCCAGCGCGCCGCTGGCGATGCGAGGCCCCAAGTCGAGCTGCCGGCTGCTCCAGCGGCCCCCAGCCGCCAGGGCGCCGCTGATGCCCCAGCCACGACGGCTGCGGCGCTGGCCGAGGACCCGGCGGCCCCGCAGCGGGCCATCAGCAGTGTGCAACAGCTTTATGAAGCCCTCGCGGCGAGGGATTACGAACGCGCCCGCGCGTATTTCAGCGCCGCGGCGGCCGATCAATTCGACCCCGGCTATGTGGAGCAGTACCAGCAGATTGCGATCCAGGAGTTGCGGGTCACCGGCCAAAGCGGCAGCACCATTCAGCTGGAGGGGGTGGTCAGCCTGGTGCAGAGCGATGGCAGCCGCCAGCTGGAAACCCGCTCATTCAGCGTCGATGTCGCGACGGAACCGCCGCAGGTCACGGCGAGTGCCTTCGAACGGGTGCTGCGTTGACCGCCGGTCTCAGACCCGACGGGCAGAGCGCCGAGGCGGGACCGGCGGCCGGTCAGGATGGCTGCAACCATCTCTGGCCATGGCCCGCTTCCTGCTGGTGTTTCGCCCGCGCCTGCCGTTGGGGCCCGAGCTGCTGATCCCCCGGCTCGAGCCCCTGATGGCCCGCCTCAGTGCCGAGATCGATCACCGCACGCCAGCCCATCTGAGTGCGATGCTGCGCTGTGGGAGCGAGAGTTTGCGCCTGCAGCTCTTCGCTGATGTGCAGGCCAAGGCTGAGGGGCCCCTGCTGGAGGTGGTGCTGATGAGTCAGGAACCGATGGGCAAAGGAGCGCCCCAAACACGGGAGCGGCTCAATGAGTTCGTCGCGGTTGCCGACGAGTGCCTTGCTGAGCTGGAGCTGGTGTTCCGCTCGGACCGGGATGGCCCGGTTCTTCCCCATGGCTGAGAAGACGCAAATCGGCCGGCCGATGGTGCGGCTCCAATCCGACAGCGCGAGCTTGGCCCTAGATGACGCCAAGCTCGATCCGCCGCTCGGGTACCGACCGCTGGCCTGGGCCGGCTTGATCGCCAATGTTCTCGTGCTGCCATTGGTGTTGGCCTACATCCTCTGGACCCCAACCTGGAGGATCACCAACATCGCGGTGGGCGCGGGGGCGGTCCTGCCGACCGCGATCGTGGGGATCGTGGCCAGCGTGGCTCTGTTGCGCTGGCGCCACTGGGGGCAGATCTTGGCGATCGTGGCCCTCTCCCTGGGGCTGGCCGTCTCTCTGCCCTACGGGATTGTGCGGCTCGTACTGGAGCCCGCCGATCGCCCCTTCCTGCTGGCGTTGGCTCCGTTGCTCTGGTTCTTCATCCTGGCGGCTCTTCTCTATTGGTGTCGCCCGGTCGTGCGCCGCTATCTGCGCTAGGTGGGGTTGCGCGCCGGGGCCGATCGGTTCCGAGCCGGCACCCAGACCCGGCGAAGCCACCTTGGCACCGGCGATCCGCACCTCTGGATGTGGCGCAGGTGACAGTTTCGGGCTGGCACAAGCGGGAGGATCGGGATGACGTTGATGAGGCTTGTGATGGTGTCCGGTTTTTCTGCGCCCGTGGCGCACTTGCCCAAGATCGGTTCCGCTTCGTCCTTGGCGCTGGCGAGCCGCCGTTGCTACAGGCTGGTGGATCAGGAGGGCGTGCCCCACCCGGTGCTCGACGATCTGTACGACAGCCTTGAAGCGGCTTGGTCTGAAGCGTTGACATGGTGGGACGAGAACGGCCAGGGGCAGGCCCAGCCAGCTATCGGCATCGAGGTCAGCACCAGCAGTGGCGCCTGGCGCAGCGTTCGCGCTCCCGGCGGCTGAACCTGCTGGCTCTGGGTGGTTGTCGGCAGGGCACCTTGTCCTGCTGAATAGACCTAGAAGAACAGACCTAGAAATAGCGACCGTTGTTGGCCTGCAGGAATGGCACTGGATCCTGATCCAGCCGATCCCGTCGCGAGAGCGGCACCGCGGTGGCATCCGGAAAGATTGGATCCAGGCAGGCCGTCACCTCAAGCGCCTGCCGCAGCCGTCGGGCCGCATGCAAACCCATGTCGCGAGGCACGCTGATTCGATCGCGGAGATAGCGAAGGGCGGCGGCTGATCCAGGTGGCGGAGCACACGGTTCCCCGACCGTCAAGGTTGTGAGGGCACAGCGCAAGGGGCGATCGAACCGGAGGCTGCCGGTGGCCTTGCGGGCCAGCAGGGGTTGGCGATGACGGAGGACGCGGACCAAGGCTTCTGCGGCGGCCTGGTCTGGCTCGAGCTGGCTGGTCTCAGGATCCCAACCAGCCTGATCGGTTCCCGCAAGGATGGGCCAAGGACCCCAGTTGATGCGTTGGGCCAGCGCCTGTTGGTCCGGCGTTCCGCTGGCATAACAGCCTCCCATCTGCGGCGGCAAATCATGGGCATGGGTGTGGAAGTCCGCCTGGGTACCAAGGTAGGTGTCCCGCTGCTCAAGGGCCACCATCCAGCGGGCGATGGCGGGATGGCGCTGACGCAGCAGATATCCCTTGTAATAAGCCAGGGAAGCGCTCATGCGCTCCACGAACGGGATGAACAGCAGATCAATGCTGCCAGGTCCGTCTTTGCTGCTGCGAGCGAGTAGAAAAGAACCCTGCCGATCATCGAGGGCGGCGGCGAACTGCGTCATCAACCGTTCCAAGTTTTTCTGTCCCTGTTGTTCCCCATCTGCACCCAATCCTGGCGTGCACAACCATTGACACCAGGCGCGGAACAACGACCGTTCCAGATGTCTTAACTCGAGCACCTTTGGGGCATTAATGGGGTCGCCTAGGGGGCCGAAGCGACGCTCAAGGACGGTAAGAATCTGATCGCTCTCAGTATGTAGTTCGCCATCGATCTCCAGGGCGGGAAGCAAGCCGCTGGGGACCAGGCGCCGGTACCAGCTCTCCTTCTGGCCGTAACAGACCATCGCCACCTTCTTGACCCGATAGGGAATGCGCTTCTCTTCCAGCCACAGCCAGATTTTCTGACAGTAGGGACACCAGGCATGGTGGTCGCGGTAGAGGGTGACCCGGACGGTCGATGGCGCTTGACCAAACAGGCGCAGCCTTGCCTGGGAGGAGGTGGGGCCGTTGATCCTGTCGGGCTCAGGACGGGCCATCTCCTCCAGTTCGGACCAACTCAAGGGCTGGGGTGTCTGACCTGCGCCGAAGCGAAGGCGAAGCGCAGAATCCGTGAGATTGGGACCGGAAGCGTGCATACCCTAGGGCGGTGAGCATGTTTGCCGAAGCGGAGTTCCGGCAGGAGTTGGTCCATTTTCTCTCAGCCTCGGTGGGTTTTCCAAGGGCGTGCCTGTTGAGCGCTGCGCCAATGCTGCGCTCGATCGCCGCTGATGCAACGCCACAGCCCCCCTGACGTGATCGCCGGGCGCCTGGCGCTGGGCTGGGCAAGGCCTGCGGTCGGCCCCTGGTTGGCCTGGGGGCGGCCGTGTCGAGGGCAGACGCCAAACTTGTGCTGGCGAGGGATCACTCCGGGTTCAGCGTGGCGGCGGCGCGACGGTCGAAGCATTGGCCGCGGCTGCCCATGCTCAGCACCTGCTCGGGGTGTTGCCTGAAGCCAGCCGTGCCTGAGCAGCCTGACTTGCCGTGTCGGGACGCGGATCTGCCGCGATGGTGATGTTTACGATCGTGCACAAGGGGACCTTGCGACTGCGATCGGTTTCCATTGCTACAGAGCGCTGTCTTGGTGCGGGTCCACTGTGACGTGGTGAACTTTGGAGAGCTTTCCCCCCTCATGCCAGGGACTGTCCTGTCTGGTGGAGGTGCGTCGGTTGAGACGACCTTTGACCGTTTTCGTAACGCGGTGCTGATGGGTGTGCAGGAATCCCAACTGCGACGCTTCGCCCTGTTGCTCCTGGCCTCCGGAGCCGGCCTGCTCCCACTGCTGGCCGGCTCCGCCCAGGCGGCCCTGCAGAAGATGCCCACCGATGGCGCCGACAACCTGCTGATGTTGATCGGCTCTGCCCTAGTGCTGCTGATGACCCCAGGGTTGGCCTTTTTTTACGGTGGTTTTACCCGCTCAAAAAATGTCCTCAACACCATGATGATGAGCTTCTTCCTGATGGGGCTTATCGGTGTTCTCTGGGTCGTAATTGGCTATAGTCTCGCCTTCGATACCGGCTTTAATAGCCCCTTCATCGGTGGCCTCGGCAAGATGTGGCTGAATGGCGTCGGTGGCAACTTAGGTGATGCCCCCATGGGCGATGGCCTGGCCATCTCCGCCTCCTCCTTTGCCCTCTTCCAAGGGATGTTTGCGATCATCACCCCGGCGCTGATTTCCGGTGCCCTGGTGGAACGGGTCAGCTTCAAGTTCTGGTTCTGGTTCTGCCTGATCTGGAGCTTGATCGTTTACTCCCCGATGACCAAAATGGTTTGGGGTGGTGGCTTTCTTGGTCCCTTCGGAGCGATCGGAGCGATTGATTTTGCCGGCGGTACGGTTGTTCACATCGCCTCCGGAGTCGCCGCTCTAGTGGCGGCAGCGATCATCGGACCACGATCCACTTATCCCAACAACACTCGCCCTCCCCACAACGTACCCTTCATCCTTCTAGGTGCAGGCCTGCTCTGGTTCGGCTGGTTTGGCTTCAATGGTGCCAGCATGTTCGCCGCCAAAACCGCCGGCTTCCCCTTCATCACCACCACCACCTCGGCCTCAGCCGGAATGCTCACCTGGGGCCTGATTGATTGGCTCAAGGATGGCAAACCCACTGCCGTTGGTGCTGCCACTGGTGCGGTCGCAGGCCTGGTGGGAGTCACCCCGGCTGCAGGTTTTGTGTACATCGGCCCCTCTATCCTGATCGGTGCTATCACCGCTGCGACTTGCTATTTAGCCGTTCAGGTGAAAGCCGCCATCAAGTTCGATGATTCCCTCGACACCTTCATGGTGCATGGGGTCGGTGGCACGATCGGTGCCCTGTTGACTGGAATTCTGGCAACGGCGTCCCTTGTGCCGGCGGACTACTTTCCCCTCTCCGCCAAAATCATGGAGGAGTCGGGTAATATCGGCTTGTTCCTCGCCCAGCTCAAAGCGGTGTTATTCACCTACGTCTTTGTCGGGGTTTTAACCGCGGTGATTATCTGGGTGCTCTCGGCGATCATCGGCACCCGGGTGACGCCTTCCTCGGAAGACCGCGGCCTCGATTTCGTGGCCCACGGAGAGGAAGCTTACGATCCCATGACCAACTGATCACGAGGTTCCCATGAAAATGATCACCGCCCTGATTCGCCCCACTCGCGTCGATGCTGTCAAGGCTGCTTTGGTGGCGCTTGATGTGATCGGCATGACCATCACCGATGCGCGCGGCTTCGGTCGCCAGAAGGGTCAGATTGAACGCTATCGCGGCAATGAGTTCACGGTGGAGTTCCTCCCCAAGATCAAGGTTGTCACTGTCGTGAACGACGACAAGGTGGAAGCCGCCCTGACGGCCATCGCCGAGGCTGCCCACACCGGCGAGATCGGCGATGGCAAGATCTTCGTGACCCCGGTCGAAACAGCGATTCGCATCCGCACCGGCGAGCGGGGGGCCCTCGCTCTCTGAGGCGAGCCAAGGACGTCGACAAACCCGGCTGCTCCAGCCGGGTTTGTTTTGGGGGGGATGGTGAACGAAGCAGCCGGATTTCTGGTCGGAAGACTCCGCCTGTTCAGCTGCCAACGGCAGCAAGGCCGCGTTCGTTGAACATGCCTTCGAACAGCACTGAGCTGAGATAGCGCTCCCCCGTGTCTGGCAGCACCACCACAATCGTGCGACCGGCATAGGCCTCCTCCCGCGCCAGTCGTAAAGCCGCCACGGTTGCTGCACCGCAGGAGATGCCCGCCAGGATTCCCTCTTCACGAATCAAGCGTCGCGCCATCAGCACCGCCTCGTCATCGCTGACCGTCTCGACCCGATCCAGCAACGACAGGTCCAGGTTGTCGGGCACAAAGCCGGCGCCGATTCCCTGAATCTTGTGGGGGCCAGGCTTGAGCATTTCACCACTCAATGTCTGGCTGATCACCGGACTGTTGCTCGGTTCCACCGCCACCGAGATCAGGGGCTTGGCCAAGGTGGTCTTGATGTAGCGGCTGACGCCGGTGATCGTGCCGCCGGTGCCGACACC